>NZ_JBHJUO010000009.1:0-362495 GCF_042268445.1 Streptomyces sp. NPDC056169
GGGGGGGGGGGGGGGGGGGGGGGGGGGGGGGGGGGGGGGTGGGGGTGTGCGGGGGGGGGGGGGGGGGGGGGGGGGGGGCCCCCCCCCCCCCCCCCCTCTCCCGTACCCCGGGCCCCTGGCCTCCCGCTGCCCGTCCCTCCCGGTCCCTTCCCTGTTCCCGTCCCTCCCCGTCCCTTCCCTGTTCCTGTCCCGTCCCCTCGCGTCCCCTCCCGTGCGTCCCGGTGGGCGCGCGTCCCGGGAGTGTCCCGAGTGGGCGATGGGACCTACGCATTCGCCGGTCGGCATGGTCAGGATTCCGCTGGGCCGCAAACGGCAGCGGCCGGAACAGGCCCCTCGCGCACCACCCATCCGAACACAGGAGTCACGACATGCGTCGCATCCGCAGCACCACCCTCACCGCAGGCGCCCTCGCCCTCGCCGGTCTCGCCGCCACCTGCGTGGCGCTCGCCCCGGCGGCGTCCGCCTCGGCCCAGGCGTGCACGGTCACCACCCTCACCACCGGTGAGTACGAGTCGCAGGGCACCATCGTCACCAAGGCTTCCAGTGGCTGCGGTGACCTGAACCTGACCTACTCGTACAACGCCGGCAGCCGCACCTACGACCACTACGCCGGCCGTTACAAGAAGTCGTCCGGCTGGGTGACCGGCTCGAAGCGGTACGTCCAGGCGTCCGACGGCTACCACAGCGTCAACGACTCGACCTACTGGCTCATCACCGGCCTCTCCGCCGGCACCCAGTTCAGCGTCTCCAGCCTGCTCGACGGCGGCGACACGGTCCAGATCACCCACTGACCCGCTCCCCGGCGGATCGGCAGTACGCCGCGGGGCCACCGGCATGGTGCCCCGCGGCGCCCGGACAACCGAGAGGCACGAGACGCTGTGAAGAAGAGGCCGATCACCGCGGCGGTCTTGGGCGCCGTCATCGCGGCGGCCGCCCTGACGGGCTGCGGGGGCGCCGCGCCCGGCCTCTCCGCGGCGTCCCTCCCCACGGCGTCGGGCCCCGTACGGCCGCCGACGGTGGCGCGGGGCCTGCCGGCGGAGCGGGACCTGACGGCGATGGTGCTGCCCGCGACCGGTACGGACAGCAGGCTGACCCAGGGGCTCGACGGCTTCGCCCAACTGGTGGGCCACGTCCGGCTCCAGGAGTGCGCGGAGCGGGCGGGCGTGCGGCCCCCCGAGGTGCCGCCCCCCGCGTACATCGGCTGGTCCGACCTGCCCGACCTGGGCTTCATCGGGCGGCACGGCCTCACGATGAGCGTGCCCGCCCTGCCGTCGGCCTCCCCGAGCGGCCGGGCGGCGGGCCGGACGGACCGGGCCGCGCAGCAGCGCTGCGAGACGGAGGGCCGCGCCGCGGCCAAGGAGTTCAAGGACCTGTACTCGCCGCTCCAGTCGCTGTGGTGGCCGGAGGTCTCAGCGGTCCGGGACGACCCGCGGGCCCGCGAGGCCCTGCGGACCCTGCCCGGCTGCCTCACGCGGTACGGCGTCGAGGTCAAGGACGAGGACGGCTTCTTCGCCCTCGTCGACCGCACCGTCCAGGGCATCGAGGACGGGGCGGAGGCCGCCCGCGCCGACCGGGGCCTCGGGGCGGCCTACGCCGCCTGCATGGCCCCGGTGGAGGCTGTCCGGGAACCCCTGCGCACCGCCCGCCGCACCGCCTTCGAGGCGGCGCACCGCGACGAACTCCGCGCGCTGGAACGCGGCCTGCTGCCGCGCATCCGGGAACTGGAGCACCGGCACGGCCTGACCTTCGGGCACCCGGTCCCCTGAGCACCGTCACGAGGACGTCCACGGGAACGCGCCAGGCACACCCCGCGCACGTGACCCGCGACCCGCGCCCGTCCCCGCACCCCGCCCCCGTCCCCGTCCCCGTAACCCATCGCAACCGAGCCCGACATGATTCGACACGAGAGGGATCACACCATGCTCCGATCGTCCGGTCTGCG
This sequence comes from Streptomyces sp. NPDC056169, assembly GCF_042268445.1. NCBI lineage: Bacteria > Bacillati > Actinomycetota > Actinomycetes > Kitasatosporales > Streptomycetaceae > Streptomyces > Streptomyces sp. NPDC056169. The sequence goes on from NZ_JBHJUO010000009.1 coordinate 1,943, forward strand.
CAAGAAGAGCGCCCGGATCGCCCTGTTCCTCGCCCTGACCACGGCCCTGTTCGTCCAGACGGGCACCCCGGCCCAGGCGTTCGCGGGAGCGGCGTACCACCTGCAGAGCTCGGGCAACCGAGGCAGCGACGTCGTCGCCCTCCAGTACCTGCTGGGCGCGCACGGCCAGTCCGTGGCCGCCGACGGGGTCTTCGGCTCCGGCACGGCGACCGCAGTCAAGGCCTTCCAGAGCTCCCAGGGCCTGACGGCGGACGGCATCGTCGGCCCGAACACCTGGGGCAAGCTCGTCGCCACGGTGCGCCAGGGCGACAACGGATCGGCCGTGAAGGCCCTGCAGTACCTGCTCAACGCCAAGCGTTCGGCGGGCCTGACGGTCGACGGCGACTTCGGCCCGGCTACCGTCACCGCGGTGAAGACCTTCCAGAGCCACGCGGGCCTGTCCGCCGACGGAGTCGTCGGCCCCGACACCTGGCGCAACCTGGTCTGGCACTACGAGCTGGTGAACTTCACCAACATCTGCGACCAGAACCCGGACGGCAACGCGACCGCGAACTGGGCCACCGCCGCGGCCGTCGGCCAGCTGGAGGCCGCAGCCGCGTCGTTCGCCTCGACCGGCCAGGGCAAGGTGCCGATGGGCGACGCGGGCTTCGAGCACGGCGGCGACATCCCGGGCCACGCCAGCCACGAGGTCGGGCTCGACATCGACATCTGGCCGATCCGCACCGATTCTGCGCAGTGCTCGGCGGGCCGGATCACCTGGCAGTCCGGCACCTACGACCGGGCGGCGACCCGCCAGCTCGTGCAGGCGATCCGCGCGGCGGCCCCCGGGCACATCGACGTCATCTACTTCAACGACCCGACGCTGATCTCCGAGGGTCTGACCACGCAGTACCCGAACCACGACAACCACCTGCACGTCCGCTACCGCTGACGCGGGCCGGCGCAGCACGCGAAGGAGGGACAGGCGCAGACGCTGCCCGGCGCTGGTCGCCGCGGTCATCGCCGCGATGGTGGCCGTCCTGCTCGGGCCGAACACCGCCTCGGCCGCCACCTGGCCCGTCATCGCCAACGGCGACAGCGGGGCCCAGGTGACGACGATCCAGCACCTGCTCAACCACCGCGGGTACGCGACCGCGGCCGACGGCCGGTTCGGTCCCGCGACCGAGGCGAAGGTCTCGGCGTTCCAGAGCGCCAACGGGCTCACGGCCGACGGCTCGGTGGGCCCGCTGACCTGGCCCAAGCTGGTCGCCACGGTACAGAGCGGCAGCACCGGCAACGCGGCCGAAGCGGCCCAGACCCAGCCAGCAACTACAGCGACGTCGGCGAGCGCGAGGTCTGGCTCTCCACGGCCATGCTCAACGGCATGCTGAAGCTGGCCACGGAGCGGGGCTACACCTTCCTGGTCACCGAGATCGCGGGCGGCGACCACTCGTCGAACTCGAACCACTGCAAGGGCATCGCGTTCGACGCGGACAACATGTCCGTCAGCAACGCCACCTTCGTCAGCGCCTGCCGTGCGTACGGCGCGACGGAAGCCCTGGACGAGGGCAACCACGTCCACTGCGCCTGGCAGTAGCCCGAAAGCAAGAGAAGCGGGCGACGCCCACCCCGGGCGTCGGCCGCACCGCTCTACTCGCCGTCCGGCCCGTCGGCGTCCGACCGCCGCTTCAGGTCCTCGACCTCGGCGTCCAGTTCCCCGGCGCTCAGCCGCTCCACCGAGGCGCCGTGGCGGGCGGCGGGCTCGGGGTGGCGTTCGTGGAGGTGGAGGACGAGCATGGCGCCGCCGTCGGGGACCCGGGCGCGCAAGGTGATCAGCCCCTGCAGCGACGCCAAATGGTCAGATCTTGGACTTGAATGTGGTCTCGCCGTCCACGCCCGTAGCGGAGTCATCTCGCCCGGGCCGACTCCCGCCCTCGGCGAGTACCCCTCCGCCCAACCGCGTCGCTGAACGCCGACACCCCCCTGACCACTTCCACACCTGTGCCTGCCTGCGCACGGTCGAGCGTCGTCAATTTCACCATGCTGCGCATATGCAAAGCCTGCCTGCCCGATCTTGGACTGATCTATCGTCAGAAAAGTCAGCATGAACTCAGCATCAGTACCGCGCGGGGCCGCCCTTCCAGGTCATGAACAGCCAAGATCCACAACTCGTCTCACTGGCTCTGACCTGCAAAGACCCCGTTCAGCAGCTTGCCTGCCAATCTCACCAGGAGGTATCCGTGAGGATGTTGATCAACGTTCCGGAGACGGTCGTCGCGGACGCGCTGCGGGGGATGGCCGCCGCCCATCCCGAGCTGACCGTGGACGTGGAGCGGCGGATCGTCCTGCGGCGGGACGCGCCCGTGGCCGGGAAGGTCGCGCTGGTGTCCGGGGGCGGCTCCGGGCACGAGCCGTTGCACGGAGGGTTCGTGGGGCCGGGGATGCTCGCGGCGGCGTGCCCCGGGGAGGTCTTCACGTCGCCCGTGCCCGATCAGATGGTGCGGGCCGCGGCGGCCGTCGACAGCGGTGCCGGGGTGCTGTTCGTCGTCAAGAACTACACCGGCGACGTGCTCAACTTCGAGATGGCGGCGGAGCTCGCCGAGGACGAGGGCATCCAGGTCGCGAAGGTCCTGGTCGACGACGACGTGGCGGTGACGGACAGTCTGTACACGGCGGGCCGGCGCGGGACCGGGGGCACGCTGTTCGTGGAGAAGATCGCGGGGGCCGCCGCCGAGGAGGGCGCTCCGCTGGAGCGGGTGGAGGCGATCGCCCGCCGGGTCGACGAGCGCTCGCGGTCCTTCGGGGTCGCACTGAGCGCGTGCACCACCCCTGGCAAGGGCAGCCCCACCTTCGATCTCCCCGACGGCGAGCTAGAGTTGGGCGTCGGCATCCACGGCGAGCCGGGGCGTGAGCGGCGCCCCATGATGACCTCGCGGGAGATCGCGGACTACGCCGTCGACGCGGTCGTCGAGGACCTGCGACCGTCCGGGCCGGTGCTCGCGCTGGTCAACGGGATGGGCGGGACGCCGCTGCTCGAACTGTACGGATTCAACGCCGAGGTGCAGCGGGTACTGGCCGAGCGCCACATCCCGGTGGCCCGGACGCTCGTCGGGAACTACGTGACCTCGCTCGACATGGCCGGCTGCTCGGTGACCCTCTGCCAGGTGGACGAGGAGCTGCTGCGCCTGTGGGACGCGCCGGTGCAGACGCCCGCGCTCCGCTGGGGCCGGTGACGGGACGGGTGGGAGCGGGTAGGGCGAGGGAATGGGAGTGGGAGTGGGAGACGGTATGAGTGAGACGTTCGGTGCGGAGTTTCTGGTGCGGTGGCTGGAGGCCGTGGCCGGGGCCGTGGACCGTGAGGCCGATCGGCTCACCGAACTGGACTCGGCGATCGGCGACGCCGACCACGGTGTCAATCTGAAGCGCGGGTTCACGGCCGTGGCGGAGCTGCTGGCGAAGGAGCCGCCCGCGACGCCCGGCGCGGTGCTCGTCGCCGCCGGACGGCAGCTGATCTCCACGGTGGGCGGGGCCTCGGGGCCGCTGTACGGGACGCTGCTGCGCCGTACGGGCAAGGCGCTGGGCGAGGACGAGCGCGTCGGCAGGGAGCAGCTGGCGGAGGCGTTCGGCGTCGGTGTGGCCGCCGTGTCCCAGCTGGGCGGCGCGCAGGTGGGGGACAAGACGATGCTGGACGCGCTCGTCCCGGCCGTGGAGGGGCTGCGGAGCTCGTTCGCGGCGGCGCGCGCGGCGGCCGAGGAGGGCGCCCTCGCGACCGTACCCCTCCAGGCCCGCAAGGGGAGGGCCAGCTATCTCGGCGAGCGGTCGATCGGGCACCAGGATCCGGGGGCGACATCGTCGGCGCTGCTCTTCGCGGAGCTCGCCGGGACGGCCCGGTCGGAGGGGGCGGCATGAGCGCGGCGGCGGCGCCGGTCGGCATCGTGCTGGTCTCGCACAGCGCGGATGTGGCGGCCTCGGTGGCGGCACTGGCGCAGGGCCTCGCGGGCGGCGGCGCGACCACGCCGATCCAGCCGGCGGGCGGGCTCCCCGACGGCGGCCTGGGGACGAGCGCCGAGCTGATCTGCGAGGCGGCGAAGGCCGTCGACGGCGGCGCCGGGGTGGCGCTCCTGGTCGACCTGGGCAGCGCGGTCCTGACCGTGAAGGCGCTGCTCGACGAGGGCGACGAGCTGCCGGAGCGTGCCCGGCTGGTCGACGCGCCGTTCGTCGAGGGCGCGGTCGCGGCCCTGGTGACGGCGAGTGCGGGCGGGGATCTCGACGCGGTGGCCGCGGCGGCCTCGGAGGCGTACGCCTATCGCAAGCGGTGAGGGGGGTCTCGGCCGGGTCGACTTGATAGGCAAGTGAACAGTTGCCTATCCTGGGGTGGTGGCCGACGACCTTTTCAAAGCCCTGGCCGACCCCACCCGCCGCACGATCCTCGACGAGCTCGCGGAGAAGTCCGGACAGACACTGTTCGAGATCTGCTCGCGGCTGAGCATGAAGCATCAGCTCGGCATCTCGCGCCAGGGGGTCTCCCAGCACCTGACGGTGCTGGAGGCCGCCGGGCTCGTCGAGACCAGGCGGGAGGGCCGCTACAAGTTCCACGACCTGAACACGGCCCCCCTGCGGCACATCACCGAGCGGTGGCCCGTGCCCGACACCCCAGGACCGGAGAAGAGCACCCCATGAAGATCCATCTGACCAGCGTCTTCGTCGACGACCAGGCCAAGGCCGAGCGTTTCTACACCGAGATCCTCGGCTTCGTGAAGAAGCACGACGTCCCGCTGGGCGAGACGGACCGGTGGCTGACGGTCGTCTCGCCCGACGAGCCCGCCGGCACCGAACTCCTCCTGGAGCCCGCCGGCCACCCGGCCGTCAAGCCCTACCGCGACACGCTCGTCCAGGACGGCATCCCGCTGGCCCAGTTCGCGGTCGACGACGTGCGGGCGGAGTACGAGCGCCTGACCGGCCTCGGCGTCCGCTTCACCCAGGAGCCCCTGGAGATGGGCCCCGTCACCACCGCCGTCTTCGACGACACCTGCGGCAACCTCATCCAGATCGCGACGAAGCCGCAGTAGTCCCAGCGGCCGGCCCTCCCGGGCGTCACCCTCCTGGACGTCAGTCGAGGTCGGGGCCGGCGTCGAAGCTGGAGTCGAGGTCGGCGTCGAGGTCGGCGTCGAGGTCGGCGTCGAGCACGGCGTCGACCTCGATCTCGACGAGCCATTCGGGGTCGATGAAACGCGAGACCTCGACGAAGGTCGTGACCGGCCGCACCTCCGCGAACCGCTCGCCGTGGGCGCGCGCGGCCTCCTTCCAGCGGGTCACGTCGGTGAGCATGATCCGCGTCCGCACGACGTCCTCCGCCGACGCCCCCGCGGCCTTCAGCGCCGCCTCGGCGATATCCAGACACCTGACGGTCTGCCCGTACACGTCGCCGGGCGCGACGGTGGCCCCGTCGTCCCCGATGGGCGCCGTCCCCGCGACCGCCACGTGCGCGCCCTTGCGCACGGCCCGGGAGAACCCGATCTGCGGTTCGAGCGGTGAGCCGGAACTGACCGTCTGTCGGACATTCCCCATCGGTCCGTACCCCTTCGCGTTGTGATGCACCTGATCAACGCACTAGTGTCGCAGGGCCTTGGTGTACGGGAAACCGGTGAAGTACCGGTGCGGCCCTCGCCACTGTGATCGGGAGTTCCGGCTCCACACCCGAGGGAGACGCCCCCGGGCAAGCCACTGCACCGCTGCGGGCGACCGCCGCGGCGTGGGAAGGCGGAGTCGGGACGTATGACCGTCAGCCAGGAGACCGGCCAGGGTGCGTTGTCCATCCACGAGGTGCTGGAGAGGGTCTCCCGACCATGCATATAGCCGAGGGGTATCTGCCCCCCGCTCACGCCGCCGCCTGGGGCGTCGCGGCCGCTCCGTTCATCGTCCACGGGGTCCGCGCGCTCACCCGCGAGGTGCGGTCCAACCCCGAGTCCACCCTGCTGCTCGGCGCCGCCGGCGCCTTCACGTTCGTCCTGTCCGCGCTCAAGCTCCCTTCCGTGACGGGCAGTTGCTCGCATCCGACGGGTACGGGCCTGGGCGCGATCCTCTTCCGGCCGCCGATCATGGCGGTCCTCGGGACGATCACTCTGCTCTTCCAGGCCTTGCTGCTCGCCCACGGCGGGCTCACCACGCTGGGCGCCAACGCCTTCTCGATGGCGATCGTCGGGCCCTGGGCGGGGTACGGGACCTATCTGCTGGTGCGCCGGTTCGGCGCGCCGCTGATGGTCGCCGTCTTCTTCGGCGCGTTCGTCGCCGATCTGTCGACGTACTGCGTCACGAGCGTGCAGCTCGCGCTGGCCTTCCCCGACCAGGGCAGCGGCGTGCTGGGCGCCCTGGCCAAGTTCGGTTCCATCTTCGCCGTGACGCAGATTCCGCTCGCGGTGAGCGAGGGCCTGCTCACCGTGCTCGTGATGCGGCTGCTCACGCAGTCCAGCAAGGGCGAGTTGACCCGGCTGGGCGTGCTGGGCAGGCCCGGCGCCGAACGACCCGAGGAGGCGACCGCGCGATGAGCGTCACCATGAGCCGGAACACGAAGATCAACGCGCTGCTGCTGCTCGTCGTCGCCGCGCTCGCGGTGCTGCCGCTCGCGCTGGGGCTCGGCGACCACAAGGAGGAGCCGTTCACCGGGGCGGACGCGGAGGCGGAGACCGCGATCACGGAGCTCCAGCCGGAGTACGAACCGTGGTTCAGCCCCCTGTACGAACCGCCGTCCGGGGAGATCGAGTCGGCGCTGTTCGCCCTCCAGGCCGCGCTCGGCGCCGGTGTCCTCGCGTACTACTTCGGCGTACGGCGCGGTCGCCGGCAGGGCGAGGCCCGCGCCCTGGCGGCGCAGACCGAGGGAACGGCGGCACAGCCTGCGGAGGCAGGAGTGGAGGCGCGGCCCGGGGAGTCGGCAGCACCCGGGGAGGCGGCGGCGCCCGGGGAGGCTGCAGCCGTATCGGCGGCCGGCTCCGGCTCCGGCGCCGTCGAAGGCAAGGGCGCGTAGCCGCCCATGCTGCCGATCGACGCGGCGGCGCACAGCAGTCGCTGGCGCCGCCGCCATCCCGCCGAGAAGGCCCTGCTCGGCTTCGGGCTCACACTCTGCGCGGTGTGTCTGCCGCCGTGGCCGGGCGCGGTGCTCGTCGCGGCGGCCACGCTCGCGGTCCTGCTCGGACCGGCCGGCGTGGCGGGCCGCCAGCTGTGGCGGGCGTTCCGTGTGCCGCTCGGGTTCTGCGTCACGGGCGCGGTGCCGCTCCTCTTCGAGGTGGGTGGGGCGCGGGGGTTCGTCGCCCTCGCGCCCGGCGGGCCCGTCCACGCGGGCGAGCTGCTGCTGCGGACCGCTTCGGCCTCGCTGGGCGTGCTGCTCTTCGCGTTCACGACGCCCGTCTCCGACGTGCTCCCCCGGCTGGTCCGGGCAGGGGTGCCGGCTCCCGTGGTGGACGTGGCGCTCGTGATGTACCGGATCATCTTCCTGCTCCTCGACTCGCTGTCGAAGATCCGCCAGGCGCAGGCGGCCCGGCTCGGGCACACCACCCGGGCGGCGACCTGGCGCTCGCTCGCCGGGCTCGGCGCCACCTCGTTCGTGCGCGCCTTCGACCGGGCGCAGCGTCTGCAGTCGGGGCTCGCCGGACGCGGCTACGACGGGACCCTGCGGGTCCTGGTCCCCGCCGCCGCGGTGTCCCGCCGGTTCCTGGCGGCGGCGGCCGGCCTGCTCTGCGGACTCGTCGCCCTCACCCTCGTACTCGAAAGGTTCCTGCCGTGACGTCTCCGACGGCCCCGCCGACGACCCCTACGCCCCCCGTCGTGGAGTTGGTGAAGGCGGGTTTCGCCTACGAGGACGGGCCGCCGGTCCTGTCGGGTGTGGACTTCGCGGTGCCGGAGGGGCGGTCGATCGCGCTCCTCGGGCGCAACGGCAGCGGCAAGACGACGCTGCTGCGGCTGCTCAGCGGGGGGCTGCGGCGCGGGAGCGGGTCGCTGCTCCTGGACGGGGCGGAGGTGACGTACGACCGGAAGGGGCTGACCCGACTGCGGACGACCGTGCAGCTGGTGGTGCAGGACCCGGACGACCAGCTGTTCGCAGCCTCGGTCGGCCAGGACGTGTCCTTCGGGCCGATGAACCTGGGGCTGCCGGAGGAGGAGGTACGACTCCGGGTGCGCGAGGCACTGGAGGCGCTGGACATCGTTGCCCTGGAGGACCGGCCGACGCATCTGCTGTCGTACGGGCAGCGGAAGCGGGCGGCGATCGCGGGCGCCGTGGCGATGCGGCCGCGGGTGCTGATCATGGACGAGCCGACGGCCGGGCTCGATCCGCACGGTCAGGAGCGGCTCCTCGACGCCCTCGGGCGGCTGCGCGCGGCCGGTACGACGGTGGTGATGGCCACGCACGACGTGGACCTCGCGCTGCGCTGGGCGGACGAGGCCGCGGTGCTCTCCCCCGCCGGTCTGCGGACCGGTCCTGTCGCCGAGCTCCTCGGGGACGACGCCCTGCTCGACGCGGCGCGGCTGCGGCGGCCCTGGGGCACGTCCGTGGCCCGGCTGCTGCGCGCCCACGGGCTGCTCGCCCCGGGCACTCCCGAGCCCCGCACGCCGGAGGAGCTGGACGCCTGGGCGGCTGCCCCGTCGCTTGCTACTGAGTAGTAGACATCACGTCCCGATTCTTCTGCAACTAGTTGCACAACGGGGAGGGGTCCCCTAGAACTGAGGTCGACTGATCCTGCGCGAGGAGGCGCCCCCATGACCGCGACCCCCACCCCCACCCCGTACCCGCATCTGCTGAGCCCGCTCGACCTCGGGTTCACGACCCTGCCCAACCGGGTGATCATGGGGTCGATGCACGTCGGCCTGGAAGAGACGGAGCACGGCTTCGAGCGCATGGCCGCCTTCTACGCGGAGCGCGCCCGCGGCGGCGTCGGCCTCATCGTCACCGGCGGCATCGCGCCCAACGAGGCCGGCCGCCCCTGGGACGGCGGGGCCAAGCTCACCACCGCCGAGGAGGTCGCCGAGCACCGGCTGATCACCGACGCCGTGCACGGCGAGGGCGGCCGGATCGCGATGCAGATCCTGCACTTCGGCCGGTACGCGTACCACCCCGCCCTCGTCGCGCCCAGCGCGATCCAGGCGCCGATCAGCCCCTTCGTACCGAACGAGCTGACCGACGCCGAGGTCGAGCAGACCGTCGAGGACTACGCGCGCTGCGCCGAGCTCGCGAAGGAGGCGGGCTACGACGGCGTCGAGGTCATGGGCTCCGAGGGCTACCTCATCAACGAGTTCATCGCCGCTGCCACCAACCGGCGCACCGACCGGTGGGGCGGTTCGTACGAGAACCGCGTCCGCTTCCCGCTGGAGATCGTCCGCCGGATCCGCGAGCGGGTCGGCCCGGACTTCATCCTCGTCTACCGCCTCTCCATGCTGGACCTCGTCCCCGGCGGCTCCACCCTGGAGGAGGTCGTCCGGCTCGCCAAGGAGATCGAGGCGGCCGGCGCGACCATCATCAACACCGGCATCGGCTGGCACGAGGCGCGCATCCCCACCATCGCCACCTCCGTGCCGCGCGGCGCGTACACCTGGGTGACGAAGAAGCTCATGGGCGCGGTCTCCGTCCCGCTCGTCACCAGCAACCGCATCAACACCCCGGAGGTCGCCGAGGAGATCCTCGCCGACGGCCGGGCCGACCTGGTCTCGCTGGCCCGCCCCTTCCTCGCCGACCCCGCCTTCGTCGCGAAGGCCCAGGACGGCCGCGCCGACACGATCAACACCTGCATCGGCTGCAACCAGGCCTGCCTGGACCACACCTTCAACCTGAAGATCACCTCCTGCCTGGTCAATCCGCGCGCCTGCCACGAGACCGAGCTCGTCCTCTCCCCCACCCGCCGCGCCAAGCGCGTCGCGGTGGTCGGCGCGGGCCCCGCCGGGCTCGCCTGCGCGGTGTCGGCGGCCGAGCGCGGCCACGCCGTCACCCTCTTCGACGCCGCCGCCGAGATCGGCGGCCAGCTCAACATCGCCAAGCGCGTGCCGGGCAAGGAGGAGTTCGACGAGACCCTGCGCTACTTCCGCGTGCAGCTCGCCGAGCGCGGCGTCGAGGTCCGCCTCAACACCCGCGTCGCGGCGGGCGACCTCGACGGGTACGACGAGGTCGTCGTCGCCACCGGCGTCTCCCCGCGCACCCCCGCGATCGCGGGCGTGGACCACCCGAGCGTCGTCAGCTACCTGGACGTGCTGCGGGACGGCGCGCCGGTCGGCGAGCGGGTGGCGATCATCGGCGCGGGCGGCATCGGCTTCGACGTCGCCGAGTTCCTCACGGACGGCGGGGAGGGCGCGAGCCAGGACCCCGAGACGTACTTCCGCCAGTGGGGCGTGGACACGTCGTACGAGAACCGGGGCGGCCTGCGCGCCCCCGAGCGCACCGCGCCGCCGCGCCAGGTGCACCTGCTCCAGCGCAAGAGCACCAAGGTCGGCGCGGGCCTCGGCAAGACGACCGGGTGGATCCACCGCACCGAGCTCAAGCACCGGGGCGTCGCCATGGTGGCGGGCGTGTCGTACGAGCGGATCGACGACGAGGGCCTGCACGTCACGATCGACGGCGAGGCCCAGCTCCTGCCGGTCGACACGATCGTGCTCTGCGCCGGCCAGGACCCGCGGCGGGACCTGTACGAGGAGCTGGTCGCGGCGGGCCGTGCGGCGCACCTGATCGGCGGCGCGGACGTCGCCGCCGAGCTGGACGCCAAGCGGGCGATCGACCAGGGCACGCGGCTCGCCGCCGCGCTCTGACCACCGCGCCGGGTTGCAGCGCTGTGGTCTCCGCGCTCTGACCACAGCACTCTGGCCTGCGCTCGGTGACCACAGCGTTGTGGTCCGCGCTCGGTGACCACAGCGCTGTGACCACCGCTCCGTGATCATCGACTGCCGACCCGCGTGGCCGGCCGAATCTAGGATGCGAGCATGTCCCTCCCGCACGCGATCCTCACCGCGTTGCTCGAAAAGCCGTCCTCCGGCCTCGAACTGACGCGCCGCTTCGACAAGTCGATCGGCTACTTCTGGTCGGCCACGCACCAGCAGATCTACCGCGAGCTGGGCAGGCTGGAGGAGGCGGGGCACATCCGCGCCCTGCCCGCTCCGGTGCCCGCGCGCGGGCAGAAGAAGGAGTACGAGGTGCTGCCCGCGGGCCGGGCGGAGCTGGCCGACTGGGTCGCCAGGTCCGAGGACCCGAAGCCGATGCGGTCCGCGCTGCTGCTGCGGATGCGGGCCGCCGCGATCGTCGGGGCCGAGGGCCTCCGGGCCGAGCTGGAGCGCCATCTCGCCCTGCACCGGGAACAGTTGGCGGAGTACCTCGCGATCGAGGGGCGGGACTTCCCTGCGGAACGGCGCCGCACCGAGCCGGACCGGCTACGCCATCTCGTCCTGCGCGGCGGGGTGGACCTGGAGCGGTTCTGGGTGGAGTGGCTGACGGCGGCACTGGCGGAGCTGGGGCCGGAGGGCTGAGCCCGTCCCTCGACCGTCCGGGCCCCGCGCCCCGCTCCACCGTGGATACTGGTCAGTTGTCACTCCACGCAACGAAAGGGCGGGTATGGCCGACGACTTGGGGCACCGCGCTACACGTCACGCCGTGGTCATCGGGGGAAGTCTGGCCGGCCTTCTGGCCGCACGGGTCCTCGCGGAGCACGCGGAGAGAGTGACGGTCGTCGAACGCGACCGTATCCCGGAGGGCCCCGAGGCCCGGCCGGGCGTACCGCAGGGCCGGCACCTCCACGTCCTCATCGCGGGCGGGCAGCGCGCCCTGGACGAGCTCCTTCCGGGGTTCATGGCGGAGCTCGGGGAGCTCGGCGCGCCCCGGGTGGGCGCGCCCTCGGACATGGTCCAGTGGCAGGGTGGCCGCTGGTTCCGCCGGATGCCGGCGGCCACCCACTACTCGACGGGCCCGCGCCCGCAGCTGGAGTGGCTGGTGCGGCAGCGGGTGCTCGCCGACCCGCGCATCGAGCTGATCGAGGGCCACGAGACGGTTGGCCTGATAGGCGACTCGTCACGCGTACGCGGCATACGGCTGCGCGAGCGCGGCGCGGGCACCGAGAAGGAGCCCCGCGTCCTGGAGGCCGATCTGGTCGTGGACGCCTCCGGGCGGTCCACGAAGGCGGCGGACTGGCTGGCGGGCATCGGCGCCGAGGCCCCGCACGAGGAGACCCTCGACACGGGCCTCGCGTACAGCACGAGGGTGTACCGGTCGACGGCCGGCACCCCGGACACCGACGCCCTCGGCTACTTCATCGTGCCCAATCCCTCCCAGACGTACAGCGGTGTGATCCTTCCCCTCGGCGACGGGCGGCACCTGGTGACCCTGTCGGGGCTGCGCGGTGACGAACCGCCCACGGAGGAGGGGGCGTTCGAGGAGTACGCCAAACGGCTCCCGCACCCGGTGGTCAGCGACTGGCTGGCGGCGGCGGAGCCGGTGTCCCCGGTGTACGGCTTCCGGAAGACCGCCAACATCCGGCGCCGGTACGACCGTCCGGGGCGCCGCCCGGCCGGCTTCCTCGCCACCGGTGACGCCCTCTGCACCTTCAACCCCATCTACGGGCAGGGCATGGCGGTCGCCGCGCTGTCCGCCGTCGCCCTGCGCCGGGCGCTCGCCGACCCGAAGCGCACCGCGACCACGCGGCGGGTGCAGCGCGCGATGCTCGACGCCTCGCGGCAGGCCTGGGACATCTCGGCCGGCGCCGACAAGAAGATGCCGGGCGCCACCGGGGACGCGGCGCGCCCGGCACCGATGGACAAGGTGCTCGGCTGGTACCTGCACCGGGTGGAGGAGCGGGCCGCGGGCGACCCGGCGGTCGACACTCCCTTCCGCGGCGCAATCACCCTGGCCACCCCGCTGACGTCGCTCTTCGCCCCGGCCGTGGCGAAGGCCGTGCTCTTCGGGCCGGTGCACGCGACACCGGCCGAGCCGCCGCTGCGTCGGGACGCTTAGGAAGCGGCGGTTCCGGGCGGCGGGCCCGGAGAGAGGTTCCGGGCGGCGGTTCCGGGTACCGGACGGTTCAGGCGCCCGGGGCCGCTGTCACCATCCCGGCCGCGATGGCCGCGCCGAGCGCCGCGTAGTCGTCGGCGTTCTGGCCCGCGTAGGCGAGGGAGAAGTCGGCGACGGCGCGGTCGAAGACGTCCGAGCTGCCGAGGTAGCCCGCGATGGCCATCCGGTCGCCGGAGCGGGCGTGGGCGCGGGCCAGGGCCGTGCCGCAGAGCCGCGCGTAGTCCCTGAGGGTGGACGGGGACATGGTCTCCACCTCGGCCGAGCCCTTCATGTCGCGCAACTGGCGCCAGTAGAAGTGGCGTTGCTCGGGGCCGGTCATCCAGCCGAGGAAGATGTCGCTGGCGGCCTGGGTGAGGCGCTGCCCGCAGACGACGCGGCGGCCCTGGTGGGCGTAGGGCGTCGGCGGCAGGTAGGGCTCCAGGACGGAGCGTTCGGCCTCCTTGATCTGGAGGATGAGCGGGTCGCCGTCGTCGCGGCCTTCGAGCAGGATGATGAAGCAGCGGGTGCCGACGCTGCCGACCCCGACGACCTTGCGGGCCGCGTCGACGAAGCGGAACCGGTCGAGGAGGAGGCGCCGCTCCTCGGAGAGGGAGCTGCGGTAGTCACTGAAGATCTTGCCGAGGCTGACGCGGTCGACGTCCGTGGTCCGCACCAGGAGCGGCGGGTCCTCGATGATGTGCCGCGCACCGGACGCGTCGGTCTCGGTGAGCTTGGCGAGGGCCTGGAGGCTGGTGCGGCGGCGGGCCTTGGCGAGCCGGCCGGCGACGCGGGCGCGGTCGTCGCGGCGGACGAGGGGAAGCAGGTCGTCGGCGGCCACCCGCTGGTACCAGACGGCGAGTTCGCCGAGCTCCGCGAGGCGGCTCATGGTCGTGCGGTACGCCTCCGCGGCCACGAGCGCGGCCCGGTGGGCCTTGGGCTTCGTGCTGCCGTTCTGGAGGGCGGCGACGGCGACGCTGGCGGCGAGCCGCTTCACGTCCCACTCGAAGGGCCCGGGGAGCGTCTCGTCGAAGTCGTTCACGTCGAAGAGGAGCGTCCGTTCGGGTGAGGCGTACACCCCGAAGTTGAGCAGGTGGGCGTCGCCGCAGAGCTGGACGGTGAGACCCGTGTGGCGCTGGGCGCCGAGGTCGGCCGCCATGACCGCGGCGGCGCCGCGCAGGAAGGCGAAGGGGGAGACCGCCATGCGGCCGTAGCGGAGGGGGGCCAGGTCGGGCAGCCGGCCCTCGGACTGGCGCTCCAGGACGGTCAGCGGGTCGGGGCGCTGGGAGGAGGGGATCCAGCGGCCGTGGGAGGAGCGGGGAACGCCCTTGCGGGCCGCCCGGCCCTTCGCCGCGCGCTCCGAAGGTGTCGTCATCCGGCCTCACCCGCCTCTTCCGCCGTTGCGGCCCGGTGCCCGCCGCCTGGACCCCATTACAAGGCGCGGCGCGCGTTTCGGCCACTCTGGCGGGCCGCCCTAGCGAAATGGTTTAGACCAATGATAGGTATTGATCACCCATACGACCCATGCGGTCACGCTGTGCTGAGAGAGGGTTGATCATGGCCGAGCCCGATACCGAGGTGGCGGAAGTGCCGCTCTATCTCCGGGTCGCCGCCGCGCTGCGCGAGGATCTCGCCAACCGGCACATCTCCCCCGGGAGCCGGCTCCCTTCCGAACGGTGCCTGTCCCAGCGCTACCACGTCAACCGGCAGACCGTCCGCAGCGCCCTCCAGCTCCTGCGGGACGAGCGCCTCGTGGTCACCGACCGGCGCGGCACGTTCGCCGCGGCGGCGGCGGACGCCGACCCCGCCGCCCCCGTACTGACGGCCCGCCGGCCGACCTTCCCCGGCGGGCCGCGCGTGAGCGAGGCCCTGGTGCGGGCCTCGCTCGCCTGGGAGCCACCGCCCACACCGCTCACCTCCCGGCTGCTGCTCGCCCCCGGCGAGCCGACGCTCGTCCACCGCCATCTGGTGCTCGGGCCCCAGGGGGCCGCGCTCCAGCGGGCCGTGTCGTGGTTCTCCCGGCCGGCGCTCGCCGAGATTCCCCAACTCGCCCGCTACCGGCGGATCAAGGACAGCCATCACCAGCCCGACCTGCGGCTGCTGTACCACTGGATGCACCAGGCGGGGCTGCGGATCACCCATCGGGAGTCGATCGGTGTCCCGCCCGGTCCGGCCGCGACGACGGCCGCCGGCGGAGCGGCCCGGCTGGTCGTCCACCGGACGGTGAGCGACCAGCACGGACACGCTCTGGAGATCACGGACATCGACTTCTCGGCGCAATCGACCGCCTGGACCTACGAGTTCAGCGCCTGACCCGCTCCCTACGGAGTCGTGATCAGCGGCCTCGGCGGGGTCCGCATGCCGCTGCCGATGTGGAAGCTCGGGTGCGGGGGCTGGTTGTAGGCGGTGTTCTGCCAGGCCAGCCCCGTGCGGTACATGGTGTCGTGCAGCAGGGTCGTGATCCGGGTCCCCGTCTCGTACGGCGTCGAGTAGATCCGCAGCGCGGTGTTGTCGCTCGTGCGCCACACGACCTCCTCCCGCCAGTCGCCGAGGATGTCCCCGGAGAGCGCGGGCGTCGCCTTGGTGGTGTTGTTCGACGCCACCGAGGCGCCGGTGAGGAGCCGGGTCTCGCCGTCGGGGCCGTACTTGTCGATCCGGGTCCCGTCGAGGAGTTCCCGGGTGGTGTCGCCGTCCCACCAGCTCAGGAAGTTGGCGGAGGAGGGCTCGCGGCCCTTGGTGGCCCCTGCCTCGTCCCGTACCGACGTGTCGGACGAGGACCACACCTCTGCTCCGTCGTTCCCGGCCCAGATGTCGCCGGCGACCCCGCGGCCGTTGTCGCAGCAGGCCGCGAGCTGCCAGCGGACGGTGCCGTTCGCCGGGTCGATGTACAGCTCGGCCGGCTGGGAGGACGACTCGGAGACCTTGAAGTACTCCAGGCCCGGCGTGCCCGGGTCGAGGTCGCCGAGGTGCTGGGCGTCGCCGTGGCCCGTCCTCGTGGTCCACAGGCCGCTGCCGTCGTCGTCCACGGCCATGGCGCCGTAGACGATCTCGTCCTTGCCGTCACCGTCCACGTCGCCCACGGAGAGGCTGTGCGAGCCCTGGCCGTCGTACCCCTTCCCGGTGTTCGTGGAACTCGACGAGTCGAAGGTCCACCGGCGGGTGAAGGCGCCGTCGCGCCAGTCCCAGGCGGCGATCACGCTCCGCGTGTAGTAGCCGCGCGCCATGATCAGTGAGGGGCGGGCGCCGTCGAGGTACGCGGTGGCCGCGAGGAAGCGGTCGACGCGGTTGCCGTAGGCGTCGCCCCAGGACGAGACGGTGCCGCGTGCGGGGACGTAGGCGGTGGTGCCCAGGGCGGCGCCCGTCCGCCCGTCGAACATCGTCAGGTACTCGGCGCCCGCCAGGACGTACCCGCTGCTGTTGCGGTGGTCGGCCGAGGCGCTGCCGATCACCGTGCCGCGTCCGTCGACGGTCCCGTCGGCGGTCTTCATGGCCACCTCGGCCCTGCCGTCGCCGTCGTAGTCGTAGACCTGGAACTGGGTGTAGTGCGCGCCGGAGCGGATGTTGCGGCCGAGGTCGATCCGCCACAGCCGGGTGCCGTCGAGCGTGACGCCGTCCACGACGGTGTTGCCGGTGTATCCGGACTGCGAGTTGTCCTTGGCGTTCGTCGGCTGCCACTTGAGGACGAAGTCCAGGTCGCCGTCGCCGTCGAGGTCGCCGACGGAGGCGTCGTTGGCCTCGTAGGTGTACGCCACCCCGTCGGGGGTCGTGCCGCCGGCCGGCGGGGTGATCGGCACGTCCTTGTAGCCGGCGCGGAACTGCACGGCGTGCACGGAGTCCGCCTGCTCGACGCCGCCGACGACCGCGCGGACCGTGTAGTCGGCCGTGCTCGGCGCGCCGGAGTGGAAGAAGTTCGTGGACGCCGTGACGGGCGCGGGGTTCACCTTGGTGCCGGCCCGGTAGACGTTGAAGGCGACGGAGTCCGGGTCGGTGCCCAGCCAGCGCCAGCTGACGAGGTTCCCGGTGTCGGTGTGGACGCTCACCACGCCCCGGTCGAGCCGTTCGGCCTGCCGCGCAGTGGCGGCGGACGCGGTCCCGGTGGTCGCGGTGAGCGCGGCACAGGTCATGACGCCCGCCGCGAGCGCGGCGGTCAAGCGGTGGGCGGCGAGGGACGGTTGCCGGTACTGCACGAGTCCTCCTGCGGGGGGAAGAGAGCCGTTGCGTACCTACCGGTCGCCGCCGCGCCGGGATCGGTTGCCCGGACCGTACGACTCAGTCGGCGTCGCGCGGGTCGAAGGACTCGGTGTCGACGATCAGGCGCCGGGGGAAGGCGCGGGCGACCGACTCCCAGGGGGTGAACTTGAAGTTCGTGCTCTCGCGTTCGCCGTCGGCGGGCGCGGCCTCCCCGTCGTGGGTGACGAGGACGCCCCGGGGGAAGTTCCGGCCGAGCGGGACGTTGACCACGGTGCTGCCGTCGGAGTGCTGCACCCCGTCGGTGGCGGCGCCGTCGCCGATCGCGAACGAGCCGAGGTAGGAGTTGTCACCCTCACGGTCGTAGGCGGCGAAGGTGTTGTCGCCCTGGCTGGAGGCGAGGACATAGCCCGCGCCGTCGCCGGCGTGGTAGACGGTGACGCCCTCGGCGTCGGCGCTCAGGTGCTCGCCGCCGAAACCGGGGTCGTGGGCGGTGTCGAGGACGCACTCCTCCTCGGCGGTGTCGTACGTCCACGGGGTGCCGTACTCACGGACCCTGTCGAGGAGTTCGGGTGCCTCGAACCGGGCGTCGTCGAGCTCGACGCGCCAGAGGCCGACGGCCTCCTGGGCCGCGTACAGGACGTGCTCCTCCTGGTCGACGGCCATGCCCTCGACCTGCGGGCGCTCGCCGGGGTCGGCGCAGGGCCGCCAGGAGGTGCCGTCGGGGAGGGTGAAGGAGGCGGGCAGGTCGAGGGTGTCCTCGGTGCGGTAGCCGACCCGGCCGCCGCGGTCCTCCAGTTCGAGCAGGCGCAGGCTCGTCTCCTCGCGCCGCGAGACCACGACGTACGCCTCGTCGTCGTCGCTGTACGCGGCGAGACCGTACGCGGTGTGCTGCTCGTCCACCTCGGGCTCGCTGCCGGCGAAGACCGGCGCCACGTCGGCGGCGGTCACGTCGCGCAGCGGCGGGCGGCCCGCGGCGACGGCGGCGGCGTCGATGGCGTAGGCCCGGACGCGGTCGCGGCCCCGGTCGCTGACCAGGGCCAGGTCGGTCTTCCGGCCGGCGAGTTCGAAGCCGTAGACGATGTCGACGTTGTTGAACCGGCCGGGTGCGGCGTCCTCACCGGGGGCCTGCGGCGCGGCGATGTGCTGGAGCCGGCGGCCGTCGAGGCCGTAGACGTCGAGCCCGGCCTCCTTGAGCGTGCCGATCACGATGCTGCGGCCGGGACGCGTGGGGTCGACCCAGACGGCGGGGTCGTCGGCGTTCGCGTTGCCGCCCGCCTCGTCGTCGTACACGGCGGGCGTCTCGACGCGCGCGGTGACGGCGACCGGGACGGGCTGGGTGGTCGCGGAGGCCGCGGTGACCACCGCGAGGGCGGCGGCGGCGAGAGCGGTCAGAGCGGAAGCGCTCACAGTACTCCTCGGTAGCGTTGGCGGACGGGCGAGACGCTACGGACGGAGGGTGGAGCACCGGGGACGTCGGCGTGAACACCGGATGCACCGTGAACCCCCGGCGTGTGTGCGGGGGTTCACGGTGTCGAGGCGGATCCGGGGAGCGGCAGGGCGGCTAGACGATGCCCTCCGAGATGTCCGCCTCCTCGCGGGCGGTTCCGTACGCCGTCGGGGTGCCGTACGAGCGGCGGGCGACGTACCACCAGACGCTGGCCAGGACGAGGACGACGGCGAGCGCGATCACGGCGTAGTTCATGGAGTCGACCGTCACGGGGGACTTCTGCGGCAGGCAGAACAGGACGGTCACCACGGCCACCCACACGACGGCGGTCCAGCCGATCGGCTTGCTCCACCGGCCGAGGCTCCACGGTCCGGGGGTGAAGCGGTTCCCGGCGCGCAGGCGGAGGTAGATCGGGATGGCGTAGGCGGGCGTGATGCCGATGACGTTGATCGCGGTGACCGCGCCGTAGGCGGTGGCCGAGTACAGCGAGGGGACGGCGAGCAGCGCCGCCACGGCGACGGCGAGCCAGACGGCCGGGACCGGGGTCTGGGTGCGACCGCTGACCTTCCGCCAGATCGCCGAGCCGGGAAGGGCGTTGTCGCGACTGAAGGCGAAGACCATGCGGCTCGCGGCGGCGACCTCGGCGTTGCCGCAGAAGAGCTGCGCGACGATCACGACGAGCAGGAGGGCGGTGGCGCCGCCGGAGCCGAGGGCGTCCAGGAGGATCTGGGCGGGCGGGACTCCGGTGGCGCTGTTCTGCGTGGCGGCGTAGTCCTGGATGGCGAAGCTCAGTCCGGCGAGGAGCGCGAAGCCGGCGATCCAGGAGACCCAGATGGCCCGCACGATGCCCTTGGCGGCGGTGACCGAGGCGTTCGAGGTCTCCTCGGAGAGGTGGGCCGAGGCGTCGTAGCCCGAGAAGGTGTACTGGGCGAGGAGCAGGCCGATCGCGGCGACGTAGAAGGGGTTGGCCCAGCCGGTGTCGTTGACGAACTCGGTGAAGACGAAGTCGACGGACTGGTGGCGGTCGGGGACGAACGCGAGCGCGCCGACGATGAGCGCGACACCCGCGAGGTGCCACCAGACGCTGACCGAGTTGAGGACGCTGACCAGGCGGACGCCGAAGAGGTTGAGGGCGGCGTGCAGCAGCAGGATCGCGAGGAAGATGAGGAAGGTGGAGCCCGCCGTGGGTTCGAAGCCCCACTGGAGGTTGAGGAAGGCCCCGGTGAAGAGCGCGGCTCCGTAGTCGATGCCGGCGATGGCGCCGAGCAGACCGAGGAGGTTCAGCCAGCCGGTGTACCAGCCCCAGCGCCGTCCGCCGAGCCGGTCCGCCATGTAGTAGAGGGCGCCGGAGGTGGGGTAGGCGCTGGTCACCTCGGCGAGGGCGAGGCCGACGCAGAGGACGAAGAGGCCGACGCCCGCCCAGCCCCAGAGCATGACGGCGGGTCCGCCCGTGCCCATCCCGAAGCCGTAGAGGGTCATGCAGCCGGAGAGGACCGAGATGACGGAGAAGCTGATCGCGAAGTTGCCGAAGCCTCCCATGCGGCGGGCCAGGACCGGCTGGTAGCCGAGCTCTCTGAGCCGCGCCTCCTCGTCCTGGGCGGGGGGTGGCTTGCGTATCGCGTCGGACTGGGCCGTGGTGCGGGACATGGGTACCTCCGGGGACGGGCGGTGAGCGGGGGGAAGGAGCGGGGTCGTGCGTACGGGGGCGCCGCGGGCGGGGCGTCAACCGGTGAGACAGCGGGACCGGGCGCGCAGGAAGACGTCCTCCGCGTGGGCCCGGTCGTCCGGCCGGTCGGTGCGGTAGGCCCACGGCAGCGTCGCGTAGTACGGGCCGAGTGCCTTGAAGACCCGGGCCGCGTCGTCGAAGCGGAGGGCTCCGTAGAGGGCGTGCGCCAGGTAGTTGAGGTCGAGCAGGGAGGCCTCTTCGGTGGCACAGAAGAAGAACCAGGTGTCCAGGGCGCGCTCGGCGTCGCGGACGGCGTCCTCGGCGACCCAGTGCAGGTCGAGGGCGCGCTCGTGGCCGCGCTCGCGCCGGTAGCGCTCGACGCGCACGTAGAGCGGGAGGGCGTGCAGGGCGGAGCCGACGGGGGCGGACGTGGCGGCCCACTGGGCGTAGTTGACGGCCTCGGAGAGCGGTCCGGGGCTGCGGGCGTAGACGAACTGGAGCATGCGGTGGTGCGCTTCGCGGTTGTACGGGTCGCGTTTCTCCGCCTCGGCGAGCAGGCCCCAGGGGCCGGGGGCCAGCATGGGCGCCGGCGGGGAGAGCCGGTGCTCCGCCATGCGCTGGCGTCCGTCGAGGGCGGCGAGCGCGAGGAGGCCGACCCAGGGCACGGGGTCGGCGGGGGCCAGTTCGGCGGCCTCGCGGCAGCCGGTCCAGGCCTCCTGCCAGAGTTCGCGGGTGCGGGCGTGGCCGGCGCGGTGGGCGCGGACGGCCCGCTCCACGGCGACACGGCTGTGCATCACGGTGGCGGCGATGCTCCCGGGCTGTTCGGTGCGCCAGGTGTGGACGACGTCGGTGCCCGCGGCGACGGCGGCGAGCACCTGGGTGCGCCGGGTCCAGCCGTCCCAGCCCGACGTCTCGTCGAGCAGCCGGGCCATGGCCACCCAGCGGCCGGTGCGCAGGTCCTGGACGGCACCCCGCAGGGCGTGGTCGTGTCCCGCGGGGTGGTAGACGGGACGGAAGCCCTGAGCGGCCATCAGGGGGTGGGGCCTGGTGTGGGGCCTGGCGTGGATCCTGGTGTGGGCGACATGGTTCCTCGGTGGATGGAGGGGGGTGGTCAGTCCCCCGACGGCCTTCCTGCCGTTGATCGGCGATCACTATAGAGGGCACTGGACTCGACCAGTCCACTCTTCTGGGCGACAGTAACTATTAAGCCAGCGACTGAATTTGACTTGCTGTCAGGAAGGCAGGTTCGACCTGACGGTGTCGGCCGCCGATGCTTGACGCCGGGCCCGGACAGCGGCACCCTGACCCTTTTCGGTGATCGGACGATCACCCTCCGATCCTGCGACGGGAGCAGCGCAATGACGGGCGGCCCGGTACTCGCCGTCGACCAGGGCACCTCGGGCACGAAGGCGCTCGTCCTCTGCCCGGAGCGCGGGGTGATCGGCACGGGCACGGCCCCGGTCCGGCCCCGGTACCTCCCGGGCGGTCTGGTCGAGGTCGACCCGCGTGAGCTGTACGACTCCGTCGTCGCGGCCGGCCGGGCGGCACTGGCCGAGGCGGGCACCCCGGTCACGGCCGTGGGTCTCGCCAACCAGGGCGAGACCGTCCTCGCCTGGGACCCCGCCACCGGCGAGCCCCTCACGGACGCGCTCGTCTGGCAGGACCGCCGGGCCGCCTCCGTCTGCGACGGGCTCGACGACCACGCCGAGCAGCTGCGCCATCTCACCGGCCTGCCCGTGGACCCTTACTTCGCCGCACCCAAGATGGCCTGGATCCGCCGTCACGCCACCGGCGCCGGGGTGGTCACCACCAGCGACTCCTGGCTCGTCCACCGGCTGACGGGCGCTTTCGTCACCGACGCGGCGACCGCCGGACGCACCGGACTGCTGGATCTGGACACGGTCGCCTGGTCGGAGACGGCCCTCGACCTGTACGGCCTGGGCGGCGAGCGGCTGCCCCGGGTGGTGGACTGCGACACCCCGGTCGGCACGACGACGGCCTTCGGCCCGCCGCTGCCGCTGACCGGCCTCCTCGTCGACCAGCAGGCCGCCCTGCTCGCGCAGAGCGCGAGCGACCCGGCCGCCGCCAAGTGCACCTACGGCACGGGCGCCTTCCTCCTCGCGCAGACCGGGCCCGAGCCCCGGCGCGGCACCTCCGGCCTGGTGAGCTGTGTCGCCTGGCGGCTCGGCGGGCGCGTCGCCCACTGCCTGGACGGCCAGGTGTACACCGTCGCCTCGGCGGTCCGCTGGCTCACCGACCTGGGCGTCCTCGCCGGGGCGGAGGAGATCGACGCGGTCGGCGGCGGTGTGCCGGACACCGGCGGGGTCACCTTCGTGCCCGCGCTCGCCGGCCTCGCCGCGCCGTGGTGGCGGGGGGACGTGCGCGGCTCGCTCACCGGGCTCGGTCTGGACACCTCCCCCGGCCATCTGGTCCGCGCGCTGTGCGAGGGCATCGCCGCCCAGGTGGTGGAGCTCGCCGCGGCGGTCGCCTCCGACCGGGGCGCACCGCTGACCTCGCTGCGCGCGGACGGGGGCCTGACCCGGTCCGCGCTGCTCATGCAGACCCAGGCCGATCTGCTGCAACTGCCCGTCGAGGTCTCGTCGTTGCCCGATGCCACGGCCCTCGGGGTGGGCGCGGTGGCCCGGCTCGGCCGCCACCCGGGGCTCACGCTCCGCGAGGCGGTCCCGGAGTGGAAGCCCTCGGCCGTCTACGAGCCCCGCATCCCGGCCGACGAGGCCGCCGCACGGCTGGCCGCGTTCCGCGCGGAGGTGTCGGTACTCGTCGACCGCGGCAGCGGCCGCGGCGGGGCGGGGGGTGGCGGGCGTACAGGTCCGGGCGACGCCGCGAGCACCGGCCCGGGGGACGCCGGGAGCGCCGGCGCGGGGAATCCCGGAAATGCCGGCGCGGGCAGCGCCGGATGAGCGTCACGCGCACCGGCCCGCTGTCCTCGGAGCAGGAAGCCGAGTACGACGTCGTGGTCGTCGGGGCGGGGGTCGTGGGCTGCGCCATCGCCCGCGCCCTGGCCCGCCACCCGCTGCGGGTCGCGCTCGTGGAGGCCGCGAACGACGTCGGCGACGGTACGTCCAAGGCCAACACCGCCATCCTGCACACCGGTTTCGACGCCGTCCCGGGCACGCTCGAAGCCCGCCTCGTCCGCGAGGGGCACCGGCTGCTCGGCGCGTTCGCCGGCGAGGCGGGGATTCCCGTCGAGCCGCTCGGCGCGCTGCTCGTCGCCTGGGACGAGCAGCAGCTCGCCACGCTCCCCCGGCTCGCGGAGAAGGCCGAGCGCAACGGCCACCGCACCACCCGGATGCTGTCCGCCGAGGAACTCCGGTCCCGTGAGCCCCACTTGGGCCCGGGGGCGCTCGCCGCGCTCGCCGTTCCCGGCGAATCGGTGATCTGCCCGTGGACGACCACCCTCGCATACGCGACGCAGGCCGTCCGCTCCGGAGTCGACCTCCACCTCAACTGCCGGGTGGAGAAGGTGCGTACGGGCGATCCGTGGCACCGGCTCGTCACCGGGCGCGGGGTGCTGCGGACCCGGTACCTGGTGAACGCCTGCGGGCTCCACGCGGACGCCTTCGACGCACTGCTCGACCGCCACGACTTCGCCGTCACCCCCCGCCGGGGCCAGCTGCTCGTCTTCGACAAGTTCGCCCGTGACCTGGTCCGCCACATCCTGCTCCCGGTCCCCGGGCCGCTCGGCAAGGGCGTGCTCGTCTCGCCCACGGTGTACGGGAACGTCATGCTCGGACCCACCGCCGAGGACCTCGACGACAAGAGCGCCACCGGCACGACGGCGGAGGGGCTCGCCGGCCTCCGCGAGCAGGGCGGACGCATCCTTCCCGCGCTGCTCGACGAGGAGGTCACGGCAGTCTACGCGGGTCTGCGGGCCGCGACCGGGCAGGAGGACTACCGGTGCGCGGCCCATCCCGCGCTGCGATACGTCACGGTGGGCGGCATCCGCTCCACCGGGCTCACCGCCTCCCTCGCGCTCGCCGAGCACGTCCTCGGACTCCTCGCGGACTGCGGGCTCGCCCCCGGGCCCGAGCGTCCGCTCGCCCCCGTCCGCATGCCGAATCTCGGCGAGGCCTTCCCCCGCCCGTACCGCGACGCGCAACTCATCGCCAAGGACCCCGAGTTCGGCGCGGTCGTCTGCCACTGCGAGCGGGTGACGCGGGGCGAGATCCGGGCCGCGTACGCGTCGACGATCCCCCCGGCGGGCCCGGACGGACTGCGGCGCCGGACGCGCGCCCGGGGCGGGCGGTGCCAGGGCCACTTCTGCGGCGCGGAGGTACGGGCGCTGAGCGAGGAGTACGGGCGGGGGCGGGAGTCGCGGTGAAGGAGGGGCAGGTCAACGGAGGTTCGGCGCAGGGGGTTCCGGTGAGCCGGACGGTCGACGTGCTCGTCGTCGGCGCGGGGCCAGCCGGGCTCGCCGCCGCCGCGCGGCTCGCCGCGGCGGGCGCGGGACGCGTCGAGGTGCTGGAGCGGGAGCGCACGGCCGGCGGCGTACCGCGGCACTGCGGGCATCCCGGTTTCGGCGCGGACCACCGGGGGCGGCCGCTCGACGGCCCGGCGTACGCGCGCCGCACGGTCCGGGCGGCGCTGCGCGCCGGAGCCGTGGTCCGTACCGGGGTCTCCGCGACCGGCTGGGCCG
Source organism: Streptomyces sp. NPDC056169 (assembly GCF_042268445.1). Lineage (NCBI taxonomy): Bacteria > Bacillati > Actinomycetota > Actinomycetes > Kitasatosporales > Streptomycetaceae > Streptomyces > Streptomyces sp. NPDC056169. The sequence continues at coordinate 26,886 of NZ_JBHJUO010000009.1, forward strand.
GGCCGCTCACCCTCGACGTCACCGCGCCGACCGGGCTCGAACGGATCCGGGCGCGCGCCGTGGTCCTCGCGACGGGGGCCCGCGAGCGACCGCGCAGCGCCCGGCTCGTACCGGGCTCCCGGCCGTCCAGGGTTCTCACCACGGGCGAACTCCAGCAGACGGTGAGGCTGTTCGGGCCGCGCGACGGGGACGTGCGCGAGCGCGTCGGGCGGCGGGCGGTGGTCGTCGGCGGTGAGCCGGTGGCCCGGCACGCGGTACGGGCGCTGCGCGCGGCGGGCGTGGACGTGGCCGCGGTCGTCACCGAACTGCCGCGCGCGGCAGCCGGGTTCGGAGCCGTACCCGTCCTGACCCGGACGGCGGTGGCCGAGCTGCTCGGCCGGGGCCGGCTGACCGGGGTGGCGGTCCGGGGCCGGGACGGGCGGACGTCCGTGCTGCGCTGCGACACCGTGGTGTTCACCGGGGACTGGATCCCCGATCACGAGCTGGCCCGGGCGCGCGGTCTGGCACCGGCGCCGGGGACCCGCGGGCCCGTCACGGACGACGGGTACCGCACGGCCGAGCCGGGGGTCTTCGCGGTCGGCAACCTGCTGCGCGGGGTGGAGCCGGCGCCGGTGGCCGCCGCCGAGGGCCGGGCGGTCGCCGCCGCCGTCCTCGACCTGCTCGCCGGGGTGCCCCGGGCCGCCGCGGGAGTGCCGGTGCTGACGGAGGGGCCCCTGCGGTGGGTGACACCCGGTCTCCTCGGCCCGGCGTCCGTCCCCCTGCTCGTCCGACCGGACCGGCGTCTCGTACGACCGCTCCTGACCGTCGCCCAGGAGGGCGTCCCGCTCCGGCGGGAGCGGCTGCGCGGGGAGCTCGTGCCCTGGCGTTCGGTGCGGCTCGGGCCGGAGTGGACGAGCGGCGTGGACCTGGCGGGCGGACCGGTCGTGGTCGGCGCGGCGGAGTACCCCTGATCCGGAGGGGAACGGCATCGGCTCCCGCCACGCGCGATCCGCGCGGCGGGGGCCGATGCCGGTGGGGCCGATGCCGGTGGGGCCGATGCAAGTGGGGCCGATGCCGCCGAGGGCTGGGCCGCCGAGGACGGGGTCGGCGAGGGCGGGGTCGGCGAGGGCGGGGCCGGACTACGGGGCGTCCAGCTGCGCCTTGCTGTGGGCGTAGAGAACGCGCTCGCACACGAGGCCCAGGCACTTCGCCGACTCGCCGTCCTCAAGGGCCTCGGCGTTCACCGCAGGGCCGTAGTGCACGGAGACCGACCACAGGCGCTGCGCGCCGCGTTCGTAGTAGAGGTCCTCGGCGCCCGTGGCGGTCTTGATCGCGCTGCCGTTGGACACCAGCGCGCCGTTGCTCCACTTGTAGCGCCACAGGTTGCCCGGACTGTTGTGACCGGCGCTCTGGTTGACGTACAGCTTGTCGCCCATCGCGAGCGCGCCCTGGGCCCCGCCGTCCGTCATCGGCAGGTAGTTGGCCCAGCCCTCGGCCGCCACCTCGCCGGAACGGTTCTCCAGGCTCTTGACGGGGAACGAGGCGATGCGGCCGGGCGAGGGGTAGCCGCTCTCCGGACGGCAGTACTCGCCCATGATCAGCCGGTCCGGGGTCGTGCTGCGGTCGAGCGACAGGTAGGACGCCTTCGGGGCGCCCGTGCTCACGCACTTGAACGTACCCGTGGGGTTGGTCTGGTCGACCTTGAACTTCCAGGCGGCCACCTGCGGCATGACGTAGCGGTAGCCGAAGCTGTACCAGACGTTGTTGTCGCGGCCGACCTTCGTCTTGTCCTCGACGTTGGACGTGGTCTGCACCCCGTCGGTGTCCGCGCCCATCGCGTCACCGGCCTTGCCGTCCCCGTTGGGATCCAGGTCCATGATCTTCTCCATGTCGAAGATCCGGATGCCGTTGCGGGTGTCGGCGACGTAGAGGTAGTGGCCGTACCAGACCATGCCGCCCGCGTGCAGGCCGTTCTGCATCTCCTTGTCCGGGTTCGGGACCGTCGAGCCCTCGGAGGCGTGCACGCCGTCGAAGGAGATGTGGTCGGCACCGTTCTCGTACGCCCAGCCCAGCAGCACGTGCCGGTACTTCACCGTGCCGTCGGCGCGGCGCTGCACGAAGGAGACCCGCACGCCCTTCTGGCTGCAGGCGTCGTTCGCCTTCAACTCGTCGGCACTGCAGTCGCCGACCTCGTTCCCGTTGCTGTCGCGTCCCGGGTCCCAGTTGTCGTAGGACGCATAGAGCTGGATGTTCGTGTCGTTGCCGGTGCCGTACTGCTCGTTGTCCGCGGCGTCCGAGACGCCGGTCATGGCCTGCGGGATCCACTCGCGCGAGGTCGAGTCGTCGTTCTCCAGGCACCACTTGAGGGCCGGAGCCGGAGCCGTGCCGAACGGGTCACGGGCGCACGACGTCGTGTTCACGGTGCGGTTGGCGTCGGCGAGGAGCTTCGACACGCCCGACTTGGGCAGGACGCCGTCGAGGCGGGCGACGCGCTCGGCGGTCGTCCCGTTCATCGCGCCGGCCTGCAGGGTGAAGTCCGAGGGGTCGGCGGCCCCGCCGGGCCCGGTCCATCCCAGGGCACCCACGGGTGCCACGGCGCTCACCGTCGCCTGCGGTTCCTGAAGCCCCGACGGCGCGGCCGTCTCCCCGGCGTGGGCCGGGGCCGACAGACCGGTCAGAGCCAGCGTGACCGCGGTGGCGGCGGTCAGCCACGCCCGGGCCCTACGGGTCCGGGACGTGCGGGGGGATGTGTGGGGGGGACATGCGGTTCTGCCTCCGTTGTTGCTGCTGCGACAGCCGAATCGAACGAAGGCTTTCAGGACGCTCACGCGGAAGGCAAGCCGTTCGATGGGTCAACCACGTACACCTGAACGGGATGTGGGGTGTTGCACCGGAACCTCCGATTCCGGGTGTCGTTCCGTCAGACTTGGCCGTATGTCGGACAAGCGCAGTGCGGGTCTTCTGGTCTTCCGTCGGACGGCGGACAGCGGAGTCGAGGTCCTCATCGGCCACATGGGCGGGCCCTTCTGGGCCTCCCGGGAGCGGGAGGCCTGGTCGATTCCCAAGGGGGAGTACGAGCCGGACGAGCCACCCGAGGCGGCGGCGCGGCGGGAGTTCCTGGAGGAGCTGGGGCTGCCGGCCCCCGAGGGCACCTGGATCGACCTCGGGGAGGCGCGGCAGCGCAGCGGGAAGACCGTCACCGTCTGGGCGGTCGAGGGTGACCTCGACCCGGCGGCGGTGGTGCCGGGCACCTTCACCATGGAATGGCCGCCCCGGTCCGGTGTCCACGAGGAGTTCCCGGAGATCGACCGGGTCGGCTGGTTCGCCCCGGAGACGGCCGCTCCGCTGCTCGTCGCCGGCCAGCGGGTCTTCCTGGAACGGCTGGCGGAGCACCTCGGCACACAAGCCTGACCCCCCGTTGTCAGACCCGTGCGAGAGGGTGGTGAGCGCAGACTGTCGAGAGGGAGCCCGACATGACCACGATGACCGCCAACGAGCGCGCGGCGGCCCAGGCGTACCTGCGGCTGCTCGAGTCCACGCAGGCCGTGCTGACCGACCCGCAGCTCGCCCCGTACGCCGGGATGATGCTCACCCATCCGATGGCGGAGGCCGACGAGGCGCTTCGCGCGGCGGGCCTCTCGGGGAACGAGGACCGACTACTGCGCCTCGTCTCCTCGCTGCGGGCCTCCCCCGCGAACGCCTGGGGAAGGACCGGGTAGGGGTGTCCGTCAGGGGGTCGGGCGGACCGGGAGCGCCCGGACGCTGTTGCCGACGAAGCCGGAGTGGCGGGTCAGCTCGGCCTCCGGGACGGCCAGGTCCAGGTCGGGGAAGCGGGTGAAGAGCGCCTCCAGGGCGATCGCGGCCTCCATGCGGGCGAGCGGGGCGCCCAGGCAGTAGTGGGGGCCGTGGCCGAGAGAGAGGTGCTTCGCCGCCGAGGTGCGGGTGATGTCGAAGCGGTCGGCGTCCGGGCCGTGCGCCTTCGCGTCGCGACCCGCCGCCGAGTAGCCGGCGAGGACGGGGGTGCCCCGGGGGATGAGGGTGCCGTCGACCGTGAGGTCGCGGGTGGGGTAGCGGAACGGGAAGTAGCTGACCGGGCTGTCCCAGCGCAGGGTCTCCTCCACCACGTCCGCCCACGCGGCCCGGCCTTCGAGGACGAGGGCGAGCTGCTCGCGGTGGCCGCAGAGGGCCCGTACGGCGTTGGTGACGAGGTTCAGCGTGGTCTCGTGGCCCGCGACGATCATCAGGAGCAGGGTGCCGATCAGCTCGGGCTGGCTCAGCCGGTCGCCGCCCTCGTCCCGGGCGGCGATGAGGGCGCTGGTGAGGTCGTCGCCGGGTGCGCGGGCCTTGTCGCCGGCGATGGAGGCGAGGAGCTCCACGAGTTCGCGGTTGGCGGCGACGGCCTGTGCGGGCTCGGTGTCGGTGGCGACGACGAGGCTGGAGAGGTGGTGCAGCCGGTCCTGGTGGGCGGGGTCGACGCCGAAGAGTTCGCAGATGACCCCGAGGGGCAGCGGGAGCGCGTAGTGGCGGCGCAGGTCGGCGACGCCGCCGCCGGTCCCGGCCGCCTCGGCGAGTCCGTCGAGGAGCCCCGCCGTGACGGCCTCGACGCGCGGGCGGAGCTCCTCGACCCGGCGTGCGGTGAAGGCGCTGCTGACCAGGGCGCGCAAGCGGCGGTGGTCGGCGCCGTCCGCGGTGATCATGCCCGGCACGGTGGCGAAGGTGCGCAGGGGCCAGCCGTCGGGTATCCGGCCCTCGGCGAGGGCGGTGAAGTGCTGGGGGCCCTTGGCGACGTCGGGGTGGGAGAGGAAGTCACGGAGGGCGTCGTGGCCGAGCACGGCCATGCCCTCGATGTCGCCGGGCAGGACCACCGGGGTCACGGCGCCCTCGGCGAGGAGCCGGGCGTTGGCCGCGTGCGGGCAGCCGCCGGCCGGGTCCATGCGGTGCGGCGGCCGGCCGGGGGCGGCACTGTGCGGGGTGTTCACGGAAGGCACTCCTGACTGCGGAGGCGGGCCGGTGCGGCACGCGAGCGGTCAGATCCTACGGTCAACCCGACGGTGGTTGTACGGAGTTGTCCGGTGTACGGACGGCGGCGGCGCGGCCCGTCGCGGCCCTGCGGTCCGTCGCGGCCCCGCGGCCCGTCGCGGCGCCACGGCCCGTCGCGGCCCCGCGGCCGAGGAGTTCGGCCAGGCCCCGGCGGGTCGCGGCCACGATCACCCGGTCGGACGGGCCGAGGACGCGCTCAGGGGCGAGGCGCCAGTCCTGGCCCCGGGCCGCGGCCCCGGTGCCGTACCGGGTGCCGTACGCGGGGGCGGTCCGGTCGAGGGCGATGACCCGCCAGGCTCCCGGCGTGAAGGCCTCGGCGACCGTGCGGTCCTCCAGGAGCGGATGGTCCGCGACGTCGACGGCGGCGAAGAGCAGGACCCGGCGCTCGACGGGGACGGCACCGAGGACCTGGCGGCCCATCATGGCCCCGGCGAAGGCGGGCGCGGCGAGGTGGGAGACGCTGCGGCTGCGGGTGAGCGCCTCGGGGTGGGCGGTGCGCAGGGTGCGGTAGACGGCGGTGGCGAAGTCGTCGTCGTACAGGCGGAGCACGACCCGCAGGTCGGGGGCGACGGAGCGGGCGGAGAGCGCGGCCTCCAGGTTGGTGATGTCGACGCTGGTCAGGGCGAGGAGGGCGTGGGCCCGGTGGATGCGGGCGGCCTCCAGGACGCCTTCCTCCGTGACGTCGCCGATGACGGTGGGGACGCGCAGCCGCCGGGCGACGGCGACGCCGCGCGCCTCCGGGTCGGACTCGACGCACACGACGGGGATGTCCATCCGGCGGAGCCGGGCGAGGACCCGGGTGCCGACCTTGCCGAGGCCGAGGAGGACGACGTGGCCGGAGAGTCCGCGGGGCGGCCGGCGCAGTGTGGTCGCCGTGCGGAAGGTCCCGAGGCCTTCGAGGAGGGCGGCGACGATCACGGGCAGCAGGAGCAGTCCGACGAACCCGGCGAGGATCTGGAGGACCTGACGGCCGGTCGGCTCGCCGACGGCCGGGTCGCCGATGGCGAAGACGTCGAGGAGCGTCAGATAGGCGGCGTGCAGGGGGTGGTCGCCGGTGGTGAAGGTGGAGGCGAGGGCCAGGGCGAGGACGGCGGCGGCCGCCCCGCCGAGGGACCAGCGCAGGCGGCGGGAGAAGAGCGAGGCGACGGGCAGCCCGGAGGCGCCGAAGCGGCCGGCCGGGAGGGTCGGGGCGGCCGAGGTGACCGCTTCGAGGGTGACGGCGGCCCGGCCGGTGGCGGCGGCCACCGTACGGTCGTCCGGCAGGAGGCGCGGGCCCTCGTCGCCGCTGCGCTCGGAGCCCTCGCAGCCCGCCGGGTCGCCGGCCGTGGCGGACAGCAGCGCGAGCGTGCACCGGCCGGGGTCGGGGGCCTCGCCCGCGGGCGGCGTCCGCTCGACGGCGTGCAGCAGGAGTCCGCCCGCCTGGACGACCTTGCTGGTGCCCGCGACGGCCGCCGCGGTGAGCCCCGGGGCGGCGGTGTCGACATCGGAGAGGACGGTGGTGGCGGCGTCGAGCTTCTCGGGGTCGAGGCCCGGTTCGGCGACGGCCGCGGCCTGGTCGAGGAGGGTTTCGAGGTGCTGGCCGAGCTTGCGGTTGTAGAGCCGGATGACCAGGCGCAGCCGGGGGTTGAGGCGGCGGGCGGTGAGCGCGGCCCGGATGTTGGTCTCGTCGTCCTCGTGGACGAGGGCGAGCGCGGCGGCGCGCTCGACTCCGGCGTCCACCAGGGCCCGGTCGTCGGCCTCCGCGGCCTCGACGACCCGCAGCGTGCCGGTCGGCTCGGCGCCGTCCTGGTCGCCGCCGGCCGCGCCCGTGGTCCCGGCCGCGGTGGCGGTGGCGCCGCCGGTGGTGCGGGTGACGGCGGCGGTGACGCGTCCGAAGAGGGCGAGGGCCCTGCCGGTGCGGGCGGTGGGGGTGCGCGGGGCGTCGGGCCGTACCGGTACGAGGAGGGTGACCCGCTCTCCGTACACCCCGTGTAGTTCGCCCGCGAGGCGGTGGGCGAGGGCGTCGTCCCCGCAGACGATCATGTGGCCCGCGGGGGCGGTGCGGGGCTGCCGGTCGGTCCGGAACGCGGGCGCGCCGAAGGGCCCGCCGGCCGGGCTTCCCGGGGCCCGCGCGGGACCGGGCACCGGCCGGGTGGCCCCTTCGGCGGGCGGCAGGGCGGCAGGCGGCACTGCGGTGGGAGGCACGGCGCCGGGAGGCACGGCGGTGGGCGGCGCTCCGGCCTCCGGCGTTCCTGCGGGTGGGGCTCCTCCGGGTGGGGCGTCGGCGCTGCCGGCCGGAACGGCGTTGTTCTGGTTCGGGTGTGAGGGCACGTCACCAGGATGCCCTGTGGCTCGGACAGCGGATGCGGGTGGCCGTGCGGTCCCGTCCTCCCCCGGGCGGGCGCACGCCGTGCGGCCGTCCGCCGGAACCTCTACGCCGGTCGGCGCACTCCGTCCTGCGCGGGACGCACCTCCTCCCTACGGTGACTGAATGATCGTCACGTCAGCTGTCCGTCATGCTGCCGCCGGTACCGCGGCGCTGCTGTTCGTGCTGTCCGCTCCGGCGGCCACGGCCTCCCCCGCTCCTCCCCTCTCGCCCGGATCCTCCGTGGAGGAGCCGACTCCCCCCGCGCCCCGGTTCGTCGACCCGGCGCGGCTCCACCGCCAGGGCACGCAGGTGGAGCGGCTGCCGGGCGCGCCCTCCACGCCGGAGCTCTCCGCGCTCTCGTGGGTGGTCGCGGACGCGTCCTCGGGCGAGGTGCTCGCCGCGCGGAACGCCCACCGGAAGCTGCCGCCGGCCAGCACCCTCAAGGCGCTCTTCGCGCTCACGGCGCTCCCCCACCACGACCCCTCCGAGCAGCACACCGTGGCCGATTCCGAGCTGACCGGGATCGGGGCGGGCAGCAGCCTCGTCGGAGTCAAGGAGGGGTACACGTACAAGGTGTCGGACCTGTGGAACGGGGTCTTCCTCAGCTCGGGCAACGACGCCGTGCACGTCCTCGCCGCGATGAACGGCGGCTGGGACGGGATGTCCGGGCAGATGCAGGAGAAGGCCCGGTCCCTCGGCGCCCGGGACACCCATGTCGTCTCCCCCGACGGGTACGACGCGCCCGGGCAGGTGTCCTCCGCGTTCGACCTCGCGGTCTTCGGGCGGGCCGGGCTCCAGGACCCCGCGTTCACCCGGTACTGCTCCACGCCGTACGCGGACTTCCCCGCGGGTTCCTGGACGTACGGCATCGCCAACACCAACCGTCTCCTCACGGGCGCGGACGGCGTCGCCCGCTACCCGGGGCTCCTCGGGATCAAGAACGGCTACACGACGAACGCCGGCAACACGCTGATCTCCGCCGCGCGCCGGGGCGACCGGACGCTGGTCGTCTCGGTGATGAACCCGCAGGGCGGCGGCGGGCTCGCCGTCTACGAGGAGGCCCGCGAGCTGCTCGACTGGGGCTTCGAGGCCGCGGGGCGGGTGGAGCCGGTGGGCTCGCTGCTGCCGGGCCGGACGAAGGCCGCGGCCGAGGCGGGCACCCGGGCCGTGACGGCGGGACGGGACGGTGGCCGCGCGGAGGAGGCCGTCTCCGTGGCGGCCGGCGGAGCTCCGCGTGCCGGGGCCGAGGCGGCGTCCGCGTCCGCCGAGGACTCCTCGGGGGAGGGCCCGTCGGCCGGGCTTCCGCTGGCCCTGGTGGGCTCGGCCTGCGCGGCGGCGCTCGCGCTGTGGGCCTGGCGGCGCAGGACGGCCGGCCGGGCCGCCTGACGACGCCGGAGGGGGGTGGGCCGGGCGGCGGCCGGGCCCCCCCGGGGGGGGGCGGGGGGGCGCCGGCGGGCGGGGGGGCCCCCCTGCCGCCGGGGGGGGGGGGCCCCGGCCCCCCCGCCGCCCACCCCCTGGGACGGGACGTTCGGTCAGGCGCCCACGTAGGCGGCGAGGTGTTCGCCGGTGAGGGTGGAGCGGTCGGCGACGAGCTTCGCGGGCGGGCCCTCGAAGACGATGGTGCCGCCGTCGTGGCCGGCGCCGGGGCCGAGGTCGATGATCCAGTCGGCGTGGGCCATGACCGCCTGGTGGTGCTCGACGACGATGACCGACTTCCCGGAGTCGACGAGACGGTCGAGCAGGCCGAGGAGCTGCTCGACGTCGGCGAGGTGCAGACCGGTGGTCGGCTCGTCGAGGACGTAGATCCCGCCCTTGTCGCCCATGTGCGTGGCCAGCTTGAGCCGTTGCCGCTCGCCGCCGGACAGGGTCGTGAGCGGCTGACCGAGGCTGAGGTAGCCGAGGCCGACGTCGGCGAGCCGTTCGAGGATCTTGTGCGCGGCCGGCGTGCGCGCGTCGCCGTCGCCGAAGAACTCCTCGGCCTCGGTCACCGACATCGCGAGCACCTCGCTGATGTCCTTGCCGCCGAGGTGGTACTCCAGGACGGAGGCCTGGAACCGCCGGCCCTCGCACTCCTCGCAGGTGCTCGCGACCCCGGCCATCATCCCCAGGTCGGTGTAGATGACGCCCGCGCCGTTGCAGGTCGGGCAGGCGCCCTCGGAGTTGGCGCTGAACAGCGCCGGCTTCACGCCGTTGGCCTTGGCGAACGCCTTGCGGATCGGTTCGAGCAGCCCGGTGTACGTCGCGGGGTTGCTCCGGCGCGAGCCGCGGATGGCGCCCTGGTCGACGGAGACGACGTCCTCGCCGGGCGGGATCGAGCCGTGTACGAGCGAGCTCTTGCCGGAGCCGGCGACTCCGGTGACGACCGCGAGGACGCCGAGCGGGATGTCGACGTCGACGTCGCGGAGGTTGTGCGCCGACGCGCCGCGGATCTCCAGCGTGCCGGTGGGCGTCCGTACCGTCTCCTTGACGGAGGACCGGTCGTCGAAGTGCCGGCCGGTGATGGTGTCGCCCGCCCGCAGCCCGTCGACGGTGCCCTCGAAGCAGACGGTGCCACCGCCCGTACCGGCGCCGGGGCCGAGGTCGACGACGTGGTCGGCGATCGCGATGGTCTCCGGCTTGTGCTCCACGACCAGCACCGTGTTGCCCTTGTCGCGCAGGCGCAGCAGCAGGTCGTTCATCCGCTGGATGTCGTGGGGGTGCAGGCCGATCGTCGGCTCGTCGAAGACGTACGTGACGTCGGTCAGCGAGGAGCCGAGGTGCCGGATCATCTTGACGCGCTGCGCCTCGCCGCCCGACAGAGTGCCCGCGGGCCGGTCGAGCGAGAGGTAGCCGAGGCCGATCTCCACGAACGAGTCGAGGGTGTCCCCGAGGGCGGTGAGCAGCGGTGCCACCGAGGGCTCGTCGAGTCCGCGGACCCACTCGGCCAGGTCGCTGATCTGCATGGCGCAGGCGTCGGCGATGCTGACCTTCTTGATCTTCGAGGCCCGGGCCCCCTCGCTGAGACGGGTGCCGTCGCACTCGGGGCAGCTGGTGAAGGTGACCGCCCGGTCGACGAACGCCCGGATGTGCGGCTGCATGCCCTCCTTGTCCTTGGCCAGGAAGGACTTCTGGATCCGCGGGATCAGCCCCTCGTAGGTCATGTTGATGCCCGCGATCTTCATGCGGGTCGGCTCGTGGTGGAGGAAGGCGTGCAGTTCCTTCTTGGTGTACTTGCGGATCGGCTTGGCCGGGTCGACGAGGCCCGACTCGCTGTAGAGGCGGTAGTTCCAGCCGCCCGGGGTGTAGCCGGGGATGGTGAGCGCGCCCTCGTCGAGCGACTTGGAGTCGTCGTAGAGCTGGGTGAGGTCGATGTCGGAGACGGAGCCCCGGCCCTCGCAGCGCGGACACATGCCGCCGGTGCGCTCGAAGTCCGCCCGGACGGCCTTCTTGTCGCCTCGCTCGACGGTGATCGCTCCGCTCGCGCGGACCGAGGGGACGTTGAAGGCGTAGGCGCTGGGCGGGCCGATGTGGGGCTTCCCGAGGCGGCTGAAGAGGATGCGCAGCATCGCGTTGGCGTCGGTGGCGGTGCCGACGGTGGAGCGGGGGTCGGCGCCCATCCGCTGCTGGTCGACGATGATCGCGGTCGTCAGGCCTTCGAGGACGTCGACCTCCGGCCGCGCGAGGGTCGGCATGAAGCCCTGGACGAAGGCGCTGTACGTCTCGTTGATCAGTCGCTGGGACTCCGCGGCGATCGTGTCGAACACCAGGGAGCTCTTGCCCGAGCCGGAGACGCCCGTGAAGACCGTGAGCCGGCGCTTCGGGATCTCGATGCTGATGTCCTTGAGGTTGTTCTCGCGCGCGCCGAGCACGCGGATCGTGTCGTGGCTGTCGGCGGCGTGCTCCGTGACCTGCTGCTCTGCCGTGCTCTTCGCCGGCCCCTTCGCCGGCGCCTTCGCCGTCTTCTTCGCCGTCCTCGGGGTCTGGCTCATCGTTTCTCCTCCGTCGGACGGGCCGATTCGTGATCTTCGCGACTTTCGTGATCATCGCATCGGGTCGGCTCCGACGTCCGGGAAATCGCGATGTCCACGACGGCCACGCTAACCGGCGCCCGTGGGCCACGCTTCTCGATTCCTGACCGGACTCCGGTCAGCTCCCCGCCAGGCCCCCCAGGGCCTCCCGGGGTGCGGGCGGCCCCTGGGAGACGTACCGCTCGGCCGCGCGGACGGCCTCGTGGGCGGTCCGCTCTCCCATCAGGACGCAGAGGGTGTACGCCGTGTCCTCGAAGCGCCGGCGGACCGACAGGTCGCACGGCCTGGCGAGCACGGACCGCTCCTGGGTGCGGTAGCGCCGGAGCAACCGGTCGACCGTGTTCGTGTCGGGCAGCAGCATCGCGTCCTCCTGGCTCCTGACTCCCGAGTCGCTCCATCCTGCGCGTGGTCGACCACGCCCGCGACCCGCACGGGCACGCTGCGTGACGGGAGGGGTCCCGGAGTGCGCTTCCGCCGCCCATGGCGGAGGGTCGGAGACATGAACCCGAGCACGCAGCAGCGGGTGGTCGTCACCGGCGCCACCGGCAATGTCGGTACGAGCCTGGTGCGGGCGCTCGCCCGCGAGCCGCGGGTCGGCTCCGTCCTCGGGCTCGCCCGGCGCAGGCCCGGCCTGGAGCTGCCCGGCGTGGAGTGGGCCGAGGTCGACCTCTCGCGGGAGGGGGACGAGCCCCGGCTCGCGCAGTACGTCGCGGACGCGGACGCGGTCGTGCACCTGGCCTGGCGGTTCGGGCCGACGCACGATCCGGTGGAGACCTGGCGGACCAACGTCCTGGGCGCGGTGCGCGTCTTCGACGCGGTCGCGGCGGCGCGGGTGCCGGTGCTGGTGCACGCCTCCTCGGTGGGGGCGTACTCCCCCGGCCCGAAGGGCGGGGCCCCGGTGTCCGAGGCCTGGCCGACGCACGGCTGGCCCGGCGCCGCGTACACCCGCGAGAAGGCGTATCTGGAGCGGGTCCTCGACACGTTCGAGCGGGACCATCCGCTGACCCGGGTGGTCCGGATGCGCCCGGCCTTCCTCTTCAAGGAGGAGTCGGCGAGCGGGCAGCGGCGGATCTTCGCGGGCCGGTTCTTCCCCGGCCAGCTGATGCGGCCTGAACTGCTGCCACTGCTCCCGGAGTTCGAGGGACTGCGCTTCCAGGTCCTGCACACCGAGGACGCCGCGGACGCCTACCGGAGGGTGCTCCTCCGGGACGTCCGCGGCGCGTTCAACCTCGCCGCCGAGCCGGTGCTCGACGCCGCGGCCCTCGGCAGGCTGCTGCACGCCCGGCCGGTGAAGGTCCCGGCCGGTGCGGTGCGCGGGGCGCTGTCGGCGGCCTGGCGGCTGCGGCTCGCCCCGGCCTCCCCCGGGCTCTTCGACGCGCTGCGGCAGATGCCCCTGCTCGCCACCGAGCGGGCCCGGCGGGAGCTGGAGTGGGAGCCCGCGGCGACCTCGCTTGAGGCCGTGGAGGCCTTCCTGCGCGGGGTCCGCGCGGGCTCCGGCGACGACACCGCTCCCCTGGCGGGTCACCGCATCGGCTGACACCGCTCAGGGAAGCGACGTGGGCAGCGACAGGGGAGCGACGGGGCAGCGAAGACGGCGGCGCCCCGGCCGTCAGCCCGTGGTGCCGGACCAGTCGACGATCCGTATCCCGGCGCCCGCGGCCTCGTGGCCGCGACAGTGGGCGCGGTGCCGGCGCAGGACGGCGTCGATGTCGAGGTGGCGGGCGAACTCGGGGCGGGCAGCGAGGCGTTGGGCGTACGCCCAGAGCGCGGGGTGCGCGGCGACCCGCTCCATCGCGGCGGCGTCCAGGTGCCAGCGGTGGACGGTGTCGAGCTGGACGAGGGTGACCCAGACGTGGACGTCGGCGGCGGTCGGCCCGTCGCCGAGGACGTACGGGCGGCCGGTGAGGCGCCGTTCCAGGGAGCCGAGCGCCGCGAAGAGGACGCCGAGCGGGTCGTGGTGGGCGGCGTCGCCGTCGAGGCCGAGTTCGCCGGCGCGCTGGGCGGCCCGGTTGACGCTCCGCTCGCACAGGTCGGCGATGGCCTCGATCTCGCCCCGGTGCTCCTCGGGCAGCAGGTCGGGGCCGTCGCCCCGGAAGCGCAGGGCGAGGTCGCGCAGGATGTCGGGCACGTGGGTGCTGACGATGCGCCCGGTCCACCCGTCGCTCAGGACGGGCGCGGCGGCCGGTCCCCGGTACAGGTGGGCGCTGGCCTCGTACAGCGGGCGGAGCGCGGCGTATCCGCCGTCGGGTGTGTCGGGGGCCGCGGGGAGCACGGTGAGCGGAAGCGTGTCGTCGAGACCGAGCAGGCCGTGGGTGAGGGCGATCCTCAGACAGTCGGGGCCGGACGGCGCCAGGTGAAGGCGATAGCGGTGCGGTACGGCGTAGTGGCCGCTGCGCACGTCGCGGCCGATCCGGCCGCGGAAGGCGGGCACGGCGGAGGCCGGCAGGAGCGAGGAGGGAATGACGGACATGCTTCTCCCTGGTGGGTGCTCGGTGCTGGGTCGGGGCGGTGCGCGGCGGTGACGGTCGCGGTGACAGGTCGCGATGGCGCGAGGACGTCGGCCGGTGCGCAGGGCCCGGAGGCAGCAGAGGAACGGGAAGGAGGAGACGGACGGACGGCGGCGAGGTGCGCGTCCGGACCCGGAGCCGGGCCCGTGCCCGGCCTGGACCGGACCCGACCCGGGGCGCCGGAACGGCGCGGACCGGGCAGGTCAGGACAGGGCAGGACGGTCGGGGCGGACGGGCTCAGCGGACGCGGTGGACGCCCCGGCGGTGACGGCGACCCGCGGCGCTGCAGACCCGCATCAGATCGATGTGACGGCGGGACGTGAGGGGTACGGAGCACGGCAGGAGCACGGCGTGTGCGGGGTCCCGCCGGCCGGTGCGTCCCATGCTTCCCTACCCGTTCACTCGGTTTTTCCCTTTCATGAGTCTCCGACCGGTCACTCGTGGCGTCAAGGGTGCGGGAGGCACCGGCTCGGGACACCCCCGTGGGGCGCCCGAATCCGTCCGGGCCGGTACGGAATAATGCGCGCATGCGCATTTCAGCCAGGGCCGACTACGCGGTGCGGGCCGCCCTCCAGCTCGCCGCCGCCCAGGACACGGGGCCGCTGAAGGCCGAGGCGATCGCCGAAGTCCAGGGGATCTCGCACAAGTTCCTGGAGGGCATCCTCGGCGACATGCGCAAGGGCGGGCTCGTCCAGAGCCAGCGCGGCGGCAACGGCGGGTACTGGCTGGCCAGGCCGGCCGAGTCGATCTCGGTCGCGGAGGTCATCCGCTGCGTGGAGGGCCCGCTGGTCTCCGTGCGCGGGGAGCGGCCCCCGGACCTGGCGTACACGGGTCCCGCCGAGTCGCTGCTCCCGCTGTGGATCGCCCTCCGGGCGAGCGTGCGCGAGGTGCTCGGGGTCTCGCTCGCGGAGGTGGCGGCGGCCGAGCTGCCGGCGGGGATCACCGCGCTCGCGGACGACCCGGAGGCCTGGACCAACCCCTGACCGGGTGTCCGAAAATCTCCCACCCGGCCGATTCTCGACGAGGCCAACTCCGCACGACCTGCGCCGACGTGACGCCGTCCCGCCTATCAAGACGGACGTGTCCAGCCCTCGGACGCCCCTTGGGGGCGGGCGACCGCCTCTGCCACTATCCCTAGTATTCCAGTGGGGATACGAGGGATCGGGTGAGGTGACGTGAGTACGCCGAGGAAATCGGGCAGGAGAACCGCGATGCACATCGTCCCGGCACCGGCCGACCGGCCCGCGGACGACGAGATCTGGCCCCGCGTCACCCGCGAGCTCGCCGACGACCTCGCCGTCGACGCGCCCGCTCGGGACCGAGCGGGAAAGGCCCCCTTCGACGAAGTCGCCCGGCTCCAGGAGGCCGGACTGCCCGCCCTCCTCACGGCGCCCGGCGCGAACCGGCGGGGCGCCGACTGGCGGGCCGCGTCCGCCGTCGTCCGGGAGATCTCCGCCGCCGACAGCTCGGTCGGCGAACTCCTCGCCCACCACTACGTCCTGTCCTGGAGCAGCCGGTTCTTCGGCCCTCCGACGCAGGACGCGGCACCCGGCACCGCCCTCGACGCGCGGACGGCCGAGGAGCACTGGGTGCTCGGCGGCGGCGTCGAGCCGCCGCGCACCGAGACGGACCCCGGCCTCCGGCTCACCCCCACGACGAACGGCTGGATCCTCGACGGGCGCCGCGCGTTCGCCTCCGGCGTCGCCGTGGCCGACCGGCTGGTCGTCGGCGCCCGGCCGGGCGGGACCGGCGACTGGCTGATCGTCCTGGTGGACCCGGCGCATCCCGGCGTGTTCACCGACGCCGGTACGGACCGGGTCGGGCAGCGGGTCTCCGGCGCGGGCACCGTCACCTTCGACCACGTCCCGGTCCCGGCCGACCAGGTCCTCGGCGTGCTCCCGCACGACGAGCACGCCGTCAGCCCCTTCGCCACCCTCGCCCCGCTCGCCCTGCGGCTGCTCCTCGTCCAGGTCGGACTCGGCATCGCCGAGGGCGCGCTCGCCGAGGCCCGGGACATCAGCCGCGCCGGGCAGGCCGGACCGGTCCCGGCGCCCTCGCCGGACGGCAGGCCGGCACCGGCCGGCGCGCGTCCGCTCGGCACGGGCGACGACCCGTACCTGCTCCTCGCCTACGGGGAGCTGGCCACGGCCGCCCACGTCGCCTCCGCCGTGGTGGAGCGGGCGACGGACGCCCTGGCCCGCGGGCTGCTCGCCGAAGAGTCGCTGAGCCCCGAGGAGCGCGCCGACATAGCCGTCCTGGTCTCCGCGGCCGAGACGGTCACCGGCCGGGCCGCCGTCCGCATCACGACCCGCGTCCTCGAACTCGTCGACGGCGCCGAGGGCGCCGACGCCCAGTCGGGCGGGCCGGGATTCGACCGCTTCTGGCGCAACGCCCGGGCGCTCACCGCGCACACGCAGCCCTCCCACCGGCTCCGCGACATCGGCGACCACTACCTCAACGGCACCCACGCGCGGCTCACCCTGCCGGCCTGACGGCACGACAGAAGGGACGGAAGGTCCGGCATGTCGGGACGTCCGTCCCTCTCGCCGGGCTGCCGATGGGCCCAAGCTGGGAGCAGGAGGGCCCGGCCGCCCGGCGGGCCCGTCAGCTACCGACGGAGGCAGCCCGATGAGTCGTGAGATCGTCGCAGGAGTGGACGGTTCCCCGGAGAGTCTCGCCGCGGCCGACTGGGCCGCCCGCGAGGCCCTCCACCGGAGGCTCCCGCTGCGGCTCGCCCACGCGTGGCGCTGGGAACCCCTCGACATCCCGCTGGTCCAGGACCGGGCGGACCAGGAGCGGGTCGCCGAGGAGGTCCTGCGCACGGCCGAGGCGACGGTCGCGCGGCGCCACCCGGACATCGCCCTGACGGCCGAGGTGCTCCCCGACACGCCCGTCGCGGCGCTGCTCGGCACCGAGTCGCGGGCCGAGATGCTCGTCATCGGCTCGCGCGGTCACGGCGCCGTCGCCGGCTTCCTGCTCGGCTCGTACGGGCAGCAGATCATCGCCGCCGCGACCCGTCCCGTGGTGGCCGTCAGGTCCCGCGACGGCGAGCCCGCCGAGCCGCCGGTCGGCGAGGTCCTCGTCGGCCAGCACGGCAGTCCCGAGGACAGCGCCGCGGCCCTCGGCTTCGCCTTCGAGACCGCCGCCGCGCGCGGGGCGTCGGTGCGGGCCGTCCGCGCCTGGAGCCTGCCGCCGCTCTACGCGTACAGCCCGGCGTCGATGCGGCTCGCCGACGAGGCCGGCGGGCTCGTCCCGTACGAGGAGAAGGCGTTGCGCGAGGCCGTGGAGCCCTGGCGGGAGCGGTTCCCCGAGGTGCCGGTGACGGAGCACGTCGAACTGGGCAGCGCGGGGCAGGTGCTGCTCTCCTCCTCGGGCGCCGCCCAGCTGCTGGTGGTCGGGCGGCGGGCCGGGCGCGGCGCGGTCGGCCCGCGCATCGGCTCCGTGGCGCACGCGGCGCTCCATCTCGCGCCGTGCCCGGTGGCGGTGATCCCGCAGGGCTGAAAGGCTCTGACGTGCGTTGACGCGTCGGGTTGACGAAGGGTGTCGGGGCGGCCGGGGCCGGAAAGTGTTATCGCCGTCGCCCCGGTGGCTCTCCCAGCGCCGGACCGTCCGGCGACCTCGGCGAGAGAGCGGAGCTCCATGCGGCACCACGACCAACCCGGTCACCCCGAGAACCCTGAACACGTCGAGCACGTCGAGCACGTCGACCGCTTCGACCGCTTCGACCGCGAGGAGCGGCACGAGGAGCAGTACGAGGGGTGGCACGAGGAGCACGTCGTACGGCTCGATCGTCCCGTGCGGGACGGCGGACGGCACCGGAAGGGCCACGGGGCGCGGCGGCGCGCTCCTCGGCGGCCGGGCTTCCGCGCCGCCGTCACCGCCGCCGGGGCCGCGGCCGTCGTCCTGACCGTGGCGGCCGGGGTGTACGTGGCCTCCCCCGCCCCGGCCGCCGGTCCCTGGGTCGCCGCCGCGCCCTCCGCCGTCCCGGACGCCAAGGGGGCGTCGCCCACGGCGGACACGACGGTCCGGGAGGCCGCGGCCCCCTCCACGCCTCCGTCCGCCCCCTCGACCGCGCCCACGCCGGCCCGCCGCACGGCGGACACGACGGCGCCCCGGACCTCGCGCCCCGGGTCGGCCTCCACGCCGGAGACGAAGGCGGCCACCACGTCACCGCGGCCGGCGTCCCCCTCGGCGTCCCCGCAGGAGCGGCAGGCGCGGCCCAGGACCGAACAGGCACCGCAGCCGGGCGAAGCCACCGGAGCCGGAGCCGGTGCCGGATCGGGAGCCGGTGCGGGTGCCGGATCCGGCAGCGGTGCCGGTACCGATGCCGCCGGCGGGAAGGTCTCCGAGTACGTCCAGGAGGTCGTCGCCCTCGCCAACGCCGAGCGGGAGAAGGCAGGTTGCGGCCCGCTGCGTACGGAGAGCCATCTGCGCACCGCCGCCCAGGGGCACGCCGACGACATGTCCGCCCGCGACTACTACGAGCACGACAGTCCGGAGGGCCGGGACGCGGGCGACCGGATGACCGGCGCCGGCTACACGTGGCAGACGTGGGGCGAGAACATCCATCGCGGGCCGAAGACCCCGGCCCGGGCGATGGAGGACTGGATGGACAGCCCCGGACACCGCGAGAACATCCTCAACTGCTCCTTCAAGGACATCGGCGTCGGGGTGACCCTCACCGCCAACGGCCCTTGGTGGGTCCAGAACTTCGGCGCCAAGGGCTGACGCCCGGCCGACCGCGGTTCAGGAGGCGGGGGCCGCCAGCTTCTGCACCCAGATCGTGCCGCCGGGACCGGGCGCCGACGCCACACCGGTGTCCCGGTACCGGCAGTCCAGCATGTTCTCCTCGTGCATCGCCCCGTCGGTCCAGCCGTCGACGACGGCCGCCGGGTCCCCCGTCCCCTGGGCCAGGTTCTCGGCCCAGGCGCTCCAGTCGTACCCGGCCGCGGTGATCCGGGCGTCAGCGAACTCACCCTCGGGGCTGCTGTGGGCGAAGTAGCCGCGCGCGACCATGTCGCGGGCGTACCCCCGGGCCGCCGCGACCAGTCGCGGGTCGGTCCGCAGCGGGGCGCAACCCGCCGCCGCCCGGAGCCTGTTGACCTCCGTCGCCACCCGCTCCTCGGCGGTGGGCGCGGGGGGCGTGGTGCGGCGGGGTGCCGGGGTACGGGTCGTGGGGGCCGGGGCGGCGATGGTGGCGGCCCGGGTGGCGGAGGGCTTCGGGGTGGTGGGGGTCGCGGGCGCCGGGGGCGCGGCGCGGGGCCGGTCGGGTGCCACCCGTACCTCCGGCTGCCGCGGTACGAGCACGGCGAGCGCGCCGAGGACGGCGACGGTCACGGCGCCGGCGAGGCAGGCGCGCCGGATCGGCGTCCAGCGGCCGACGGGCTCGGCGGCGAAGGCTTCCGCGCCGCGCCGGGCGACGGCCGCCGCCGCCAGCGGCGGGACGAGACCGATGCCGACGAGCAGGCCCTCGACGGGGGCGAGGCCGCGGCTGCCGGTCGTCTGCCCCGTACAGGCGGCGCAGGTGCGCAGGTGGCGGGCGATCCGCTTGCGCCAGAGGGGCGAGGGGCGGCCGTCCCAGGCGGTGAGGGACTCCGCGAGTCCGGGGCAGGCCGGTTCGGCGTCGAGGGCGCGGACCACGGCCCGGCCGGTCTCCAGGCGTTCCTTCATCCGCTGGACGCGGACGGCGGCGTGCTGCGGGGAGACGGCGAGGCCCTCGGCGAGTTCGGCGCGGGTCAGCTCTCCGGCGGCCTCCAGCCACCACAGGGAGAGGAGCTCGCGGTCCTCGTCGTCGAGCCAGCGGGTGGCGCGGGCCACGTCGCGGCGCTGCCCGGAGAGGCGGAGCCGGAGGATGGTGAGTTCGGTGAAGTCGCCGGCCGGGTCGGCGAGGTCGGCGGCCCGGTCGAGGCCGGGCAGGGGCGCCTGGCGGTTCTCGTGCCAGCGGCGCCGTATCCCGTTCATGGCGATGGCGACGACCCAGGATCGGAAGCGGGCCGGATCACGGAGGCCGGGGAGGCCGTCGAGGGCGCGGACCATCGTCTCCTGGACGATGTCGTCGGTGTCGGCGTGGCCGTCGAGGGCGCGGCCGACGACGTTGTGGACGAGGGGCAGGTACGCGCGTACCAGTTCGTCCCTGGCGTGCGCGTCACCGGCCCGGGCCGCCTCCACCAGGGCGGTGGTGCGGCGCTCGTCGCTGTGCATGGGTCTGCTCCCTCATCCGTGGTCCGAGTCCCCCGTCTTTCGGAGACCCGTGGGAGCGGGAGGGATAACACTTCTTCGGTCCGCCCGGCCTGTGATCCGCCGGGCGGGATCTACAACGATGCGCCGGGAAGTGCCGGAACCGTGGCCCCGTGCCCTTCCCTGACTGCCTCCACGACCGCTTCGTGGAGATCGCGGCTCTCCTCCTCCGTCGCGCACGGAACGGGACTGCCCGACATGGTGAACCAGTCGGATGCGCCGCTGTACTGCACGGCCACGCGTGCCTCCCGCTCGGCCCAGGTCGTGTGCACGGTCAGATCGCCCGTGACGACTCCGGCCTCGTCGGTCAGCACCCCACCACGCCCGGTGTAGACACCGGCGGTCGTCCAAGATGCCCAGCTCATCCATCCAGGTTCACACCCGAACGGCGGATGCGCCACCGACGGGACCGCCCCGGCCGGAATCCTTCCGGCCGGGGCGGTCCATGTCGTCCGCCGGGGCGGACGCGCGCGGATCAGACGAGGGACGCGAGGGCCTCGTTCAGGGTGGCGGACGGGCGCATCACGGCCGCGGCCTTGGCCGGGTCGGGCTGGTAGTAGCCGCCGATCTCGGCCGGGGAGCCCTGGACGGCGACGAGCTCGTCGACGATCTTCTGCTCGTTCGCGGCCAGCGTCTCGGCGAGCGGGGCGAAGGCCTTGGCCAGCTCCGCGTCCTCGGTCTGGGCGGCCAGCTCCTGGGCCCAGTAGAGGCCGAGGTAGAAGTGGCTGCCGCGGTTGTCGATGCCGCCGAGGCGACGGGTCGGCGACTTGTCCTCGTTGAGGAAGGTGCCGGTGGCGCGGTCCAGCGTGTCGGCGAGGACCTGGGCGCGGTCGTTGCCCGTGGTCGTCGCGAGGTGCTCGAAGCTGGCGGCCAGGGCGAAGAACTCGCCGAGGCTGTCCCAGCGGAGGTAGTTCTCCTTGACGAGCTGCTGGACGTGCTTCGGGGCGGAGCCGCCGGCGCCGGTCTCGAAGAGGCCGCCGCCCGCCATCAGCGGGACGACCGACAGCATCTTGGCGCTGGTGCCCAGCTCCAGGATGGGGAAGAGGTCGGTCAGGTAGTCGCGGAGGACGTTGCCGGTGACCGAGATGGTGTCCTCGCCGCGGCGGATGCGCTCCAGGGAGAACGCGGTGGCCTCGACCGGGGACAGGATCTTGATGTCCAGGCCCTCGGTGTCGTGCTCCGGCAGGTACTGCTCGACCTTGGCGATCAGCTGCGCGTCGTGGGCGCGCGCGGCGTCCAGCCAGAAGACGGCCGGGGAGCCGGTGGCGCGGGCGCGGGTGACGGCGAGCTTGACCCAGTCCTGGATGGGCAGGTCCTTGGTCTGGCAGGCGCGGAACAGGTCGCCCTCGGCGACCTCCTGCTCCAGGACGACGTTGCCCGCGGAGTCGACGAGGCGGACGGTGCCGGCCTCGGCGATCTCGAAGGTCTTGTCGTGCGAGCCGTACTCCTCGGCCTTCTGCGCCATGAGGCCGACGTTCGGGACGGAGCCCATGGTCGACGGGTCGAAGGCGCCGTGGGCGCGGCAGTCGTCGAGGACGACCTGGTAGACGCCCGAGTAGCTGTGGTCCGGGAGGACCGCGAGGGTGTCGGCCTCCTGGCCGTCCGGGCCCCACATGTGACCCGAGGTGCGGATCATGGCCGGCATCGAGGCGTCGACGATGACGTCGGACGGCACGTGCAGGTTGGTGATGCCCTTGTCGGAGTCGACCATCGCCAGGGCGGGGCCCGCGGCGAGCTCGGCCTCGAAGGAGGCCTTGATCTCCGCGCCCTGCGGGAGGGACTCCAGGCCCTTCAGGACGCCGCCGAGGCCGTCGTTCGGGGTGAGACCGGCGGCGGCGAGCACCTCGCCGTACTTGGCGAAGGTCTCCGGGAAGAAGGCGCGGACGACGTGGCCGAAGACGATCGGGTCGGAGACCTTCATCATCGTGGCCTTGAGGTGCACGGAGAAGAGCACGCCCTCGGCCTTGGCGCGGGCGACCTGCTCGCTGAGGAAGGTGCGCAGCGCGGCGGCGCGCATGACGGCGGCGTCGACGACCTCGCCGGCGATGACCTTCAGCGGCTCGCGGAGCTCGGAGACGGTGCCGTCGGCGGCCGTGAACTCGAAGCGGAGGGTGTCGTCCTGCGCGATGACGGCGGACTTCTCCGTGGAGGCGAAGTCGTTGTCGCTCATGGTGGCGACGTTCGTCTTCGACTCGGAGGACCAGGCGCCCATGCGGTGCGGGTGGGCCTTGGCGTAGTTCTTGACCGAGGCCGGGGCACGGCGGTCGGAGTTGCCCTCGCGCAGGACCGGGTTGACGGCCGAACCCTTGATCTTGTCGTAGCGGGCGCGGACGTCCTTGTCCTGGTCCGTCTGCGGGTCGTCCGGGTAGTCCGGGAGGGCGTAGCCCTGCGCCTGGAGCTCGGCGATCGCGGCCTTCAGCTGCGGGATGGACGCCGAGACGTTCGGCAGCTTGATGATGTTGGCGCCGGGCGTCTTGGCGAGCGCGCCGAGCTCCGCGAGGGCGTCGGCGATGCGCTGGCCCTCCTCCAGGAACTCGGGGAAGACGGCGATGATGCGGCCCGCGAGGGAGATGTCCCGCGTCTCGACCGTGACGCCGGCCTGCGAGGCATACGCCTGGATCACGGGCAGGAACGAGTACGTCGCCAGGGCGGGCGCCTCGTCAGTGTGGGTGTAGATGATGGTCGAGTCAGTCACCAGGGTTCTCCAGCTCCACGTCTGCGTATGCGAGATTGCTCGACATCAAGATATCTCGTGATCGCGGTCCTCCGTAAAGGGCCCCACGAGCTCGCCGTCGGGCGGCGCTCCCGCGGCCTCCACGAAGGGGCCGCCGAGGCGGTACGGGGCGGCGGCCCCGTCCACGTCGACGCGGCGGAGCAGGGTGAGCAGGAGCAGTCCCGCGGCGGCGGTGACGCCCGCGGCGAGGGCCTGTCCGCAGCGGTGCGCGAGCCGGAGCTCGGCGGGGTCGTAGGGGGCGGTGGCGGGCAGGGCGAGGGTGTCGCCGAGGAGCCAGAGGCCGGCGCCGAGTCCCACGGCGGCGAGGGCGGCGAGCGGCACGGTCGCGAGGAGGACGCGTGGGAGGGGGGCGCGGGGGGCGGGGCGGACCTTGCCCCTGCGGGCGAGGAGGGTGGCGAGCCCGCAGAAGACGGCGAGGACGACGAGGGCGGCGGCGATGAGGTCGCCGGGGCGGTGGCCACCCGCCGCGACGGTGTAGGCACCGACGGCTCCGGCCCAGAGGGTGCCGGCGAGGACGGTGAGCCCGCGGTACCGGTACGGGACGAGGAAGGCGAGACCGAAGGCGGTGCCGAGGGCGAGGGTGGTCTGCCCGCTGGGGAAGCCGCTCTGGAGGACGGCTCCGCCGCTGTCGAGGAGGCGGGGGCGTGGCGCGTACCGCTGGAGGAGGCCCGTCAGCGCGAGGGACGTGACGAGGGCGCCGGCGACGGCGCCGGTGAGCGCGTACCGCTTGCGCAGGAGGCCGACGGCGAGCAGCAGGACGCAGCCGAGGACGAGGGAGAGCGTGGTGAGCCCGGCGAGCGAGGGGTGCTCCCGGAGCAGGGTGGCGGCGGCGGTGTCGGCGCGCCGGCCGGTGAGGGCGGCGTCGCCCCAGCGGCGGCCGGTCGCGGTGAGCACGAGGCCCGCGTAGACGACCGTGAGGAGGAGGACGGTCCCGAGGCAGGCACGCCGGGTCCGGGTGCGGACCCTGGTGCTGAAGGAGCCGGCGGCCTCGCCGGCGACGGCGGCGTACCACCAGGTGCCACCGGTCTCCAGCGGCCTCGGGGAGCCGCCGGCGCGGAGCCTGTCGTAGGAAGCCATGCCCCGATTCGAACCCATGCGCGGCGGATCCGCCCGCTGGCTGCACCCGAACGACACGCCGAAGGACCTGGTGGGCGGCGGTGGGGATTCCTCCCGGGTCCTCCCGGCTCCCCTCGTCTCCTCCTGGCCCCTCCCGACCCCTCCCGGCACCTCCCGGTCCTTCCTGGGAGGGGTGGGATCAAGCCACGGCGAGCGGGCGGGGGGCCGTGCGGTCGTGGCGGCGCGTTCCGTACAGCGTGAAGGCCGTGTTCACGAGGGCCACGTGACTGAGCGCCTGCGGCGTGTTGCCGAGCTGGCGGCCGGCCACCGGGTCCCACTCCTCGGAGAGCAGCCCGACGTCGTTGCGGATGGCGAGGACCCGCTCGAAGACGGCCCTGGCCTCGGCGGGGCGGCCGGTCGCGGCGAGGGCGTCGGCGTACCAGAACGTGCAGGCGACGAAGGACCCTTCGGTGCCGCCGAGTTCGTCGAGGGAGTGGGTCCCGCCGTCGCGGACGTCGCCGTACCGGCGCAGGAAGCCGTGGTCGTCGAGGCGGGCCATCGCCGCCACGGTGCCGAGGACCCGGGGGTCGTCGGCGGGGAGGAAGCCGAGCCGGGGGATCAACAGGGCGGTGGCGTCGACCTCGTGGCTGCCGTAGTACTGCGTGAACGACTGCTGTTCCTCGCTCCAGCCGAGGGCGCAGATCTCCGCGTGGAGCTCCCGGCGCAGGGCCTGCCAGCGGCGTACGGAGCCGCGCAGGCCGGCGACACGGGCGAGGCGGACGGCTCGGTCGGCGGCGACCCAGGCCATGACCTTGGAGTGGACGAAGTGGCGGCGCGGGCCGCGGACTTCCCAGATGCCCTCGTCGGGTTCCTGCCAGCGCTTGCCGACGTACTCCAGGAGGGCGGCCACCAGGGCCCAGGCGGGCGGGTCGAGCGCGACCCCGGCCCGGACGGCCGAGTAGACGGTGTTGAGCACCTCGCCGTAGATGTCGAGCTGGAACTGGTCGACGGCCGCGTTGCCGAATCTGACGGGGCGTGAGTTCTCGTAGCCGGGAAGCCAGTCGGCGTACGTCTCGGGGAGCCTGCGCTGCCCTTCGACCCCGTAGAGCGGCTGGAGGTCGGCGGGGTCGCCCGCGACGGCCCGGAGCAGCCAGTCCTTCCAGGCCAGGGCCTCCCGGCGGTATCCGCCGCGCAGCAGGCAGGAGAGCGTGAAGGTGGAGTCGCGCAACCAGCAGAAGCGGTAGTCCCAGTTGCGTTCTCCGCCGATGCTCTCGGGGAGGGAGGCGGTGGCGGCCGCGGCGACTCCGCCGGTGGGGGCGTAGGTGAGGGCCTTGAGGGTGAGGAGGGAGCGGAGGACGGCCTCCCGGGCCGGCCCTTCGTAACGGAGCCCGGCCGCCCAGTCGTTCCAGAAGGCGAGGGTGCGCAGGAGGGTGGCGTCGATCTCGCCGGGTGAGGCGGTGGGGGGCGCGGACACGTGCGAGGGGCGCCAGCCGAGGACGAACGCGACACTGCTCCCGGCGGTGACGGTGAACTCGACGGTCGTGCGGTCCAGGGTGACGACGGGTTCGGCGCCGGGGCCGCAGGAGAGGTAGGCGGCGTCGGGTCCGGCGACGGAGGCGACGGTCCGCCGGTCCACCGCGCGGGTCCAGGGGACGATGCTGCCGTGGTGGAAGCGGAGCCTCAACTCGCCCCGCATGGCGACCCGTCCGGAGATTCCCTCGACCACGCGGACGATCCTGGGCGCGCCCTCGCGCGGATGGCCCGGGGAGCGCGGGGGCATGAAGTCGGTGACCCGTACGGTGCCGTCGAGGGATTCCCAGAAGGTGTCCAGGACGAGCGTGGCGCCCCGGTAACTCCTGCGTGTGCAGTGGGCGCCGCCGGCCGGGGCGAGGATCCACCGGCCGTGACCGGGGTCGCCCAGGAGCGCCGCGAGACAGGCGGGCGAGTCGAAGCGCGGCGCGCACCACCAGTCAATGGACCCGTCGGTCCCAATGAGCGCTGCCGTCTCCAGGTCTCCGACGAGGGCGTAGTCCTCAATTCGCCCTGCCATGCACGGATTGTATGCCGTCCTGGAATCTCGCGCAGAGAGGGAACCGCATTCTTTCGCGGCGCTCCGCATATTCCTGTCGTTTTCTTGACGCTTCGCGCTCCGCGCAGGATTCTGAAATGCACGGGTCCGCCGCGCGGAAGGCCACAGGCCGTACCCATGAGCAGTGACGCGCACCCCCGCCGCCGGTCGACCGACCGGGCACCCGGCTCCGTCACGCGCACGGTGAGCCTCGTCCTGACGGTCCGCCCCGACGGGACGGACCCTGGGCCCGCGCTCGACCTGCTGCTCGACCAGGTGCCGGAGGTCGTGCGGGACGTGGTCCTGATCGGCGGACCGACCGCCGCGAGGCCCGTGCGGGACGGCATGACCGTCCGGACACTCGGGGCCTGGGACTTCACCCGGGGCGACATTCCGCACGCGGGACTGCGCGCGGCGACGGGTGACCTGATCGTGCTGATGAACGCCGACGGAAGCATGTCGCCGCACGAGATCCCGCACTACCTGCATTACCTGGAGAGCGGATTCGATTTCGTCAAGGGATCCCGATTCATCGCGGGCGGGGACGTCGCCGACTATCCGCTCGCACGACGTCTGGGCCACCGCACGCTGCTGCGCGTCGCGCGCCGGCTGTACGGCCAGCAGCTGACCGATCTCTGGTACGGATTCTGCGCGTTCCGGCGCGGTTTCGTCGACCTGCTCGACCTGCGCGAGGACGGTGTCGAGCTGGGCGCGGAGCTCGTGACGCACGCCCTGCACTACGGGCTCCGCGTCGCCGAGGTGCCCAGTCGTGAGCTGCCTCGCCGCCACGGTCCATCACACCCGCGCACGGTCCGTGACGGCGCCCGCATCCTCGGCACGCTCCTCGACGAGCGGCCGCACAACGCCCTCTCGCGGTTCGCCCACGGCCGTTCCCGGCACTCCACCGGTTGACGGATCGCACCCGAGGGGCTAAGGGTGGAAACAGCACCATTTTAGGCCAGACCAGATCAGACCCGATCAGAACAGATCAGGTAAGAGCAGACCCTCGGCAGGGTCGGTTGCCGGAAGAGGCTCGTCGTGACCTCACTCCATTTCAACCGCGCGCCGGCGGCACCCGCTCCGCATCCTCTGCGGCGGGTGACCGACTGGCCCTTCGCCGAGGCCCGGCGCCGTCCGGCCCGCCGCACCCCGCACCTCCCGACCGCGCACCCGGCACGCCGGGTCTCCGACCGGCTCCGCGCCACCGCGCCGCCGCCCCTCAGCAGGGCGTGCAGGCCCCGGGGCGCCGCCCGTCGCCGCCGCGCCCGTACGGTCAGGACGCACGCCCCGCACCGCGACGGCTCCGGCGGCCCAGCCGGATCCGACGGTCCCTCGGGATCCGACGGCCCCCACCGGCCGGACGGCTCTGACGGCTCTGACGGATCCGACGGCCCGGCAGCCCCGGCGTGCCGCGGGCGCAGCGGGTGCCACGAGCGCCGCACGCGCCTCGGGCGCCGCCCCGGCCGACGTACCGCCCCCGCACTGATCGCCGTCCCCCGCCCTTCCGCGCGACCCCCGCGCCGCGCCTTCCCCCGAGGAGGCGAGGCGTGATGGCGACCCCGCGCACCCACGAACCTCTCCCCCGCCGGCTCGTCCGCCCGCCGGTGGAACTGGAACTGCTCATCCCCGCCTTCAACGAACAGCGCCGGCTGCCGTCCACGGTCGCCGCGACCGTCGACTACCTGAGCGAACGGTCCTGGTCCTCGGCGGTCGTCGTCGTCGACAACAACAGCGCCGACGGCACCCTCGACGTCCTCGCCCGCTTCGCCGACTCCCCCGTCCCCGTCCATGCGATCGGCTGCAGCGACCAGGGCAAGGGCGCGGCCGTGCGGCGCGGCATCGAGACCTCGTCGGCCCGGTTCATCGGCTTCGCCGACGCCGACAACGCCACGCCGGTGGACACCCTGGACCGGGTCATGCGGCTGCTGCGGGCCGGGCACGGCGCCGTGATCGCCTCGCGCCACATGCCCGGCGCCCACCTCGACGTGGAGCAGTCGGCACTGCGACGCGGCGGCGGCCTGCTGTTCCGGTCGCTGGCGCACCTGTCGCTGCCCGGCGTCGCCGACACGCAGTGCGGATTCAAGTTCTTCCCCGGCCCGCTCGCCCGCGCGATCGCGCCCCGGTGCCGCATCGACGGCTTCGCCTTCGACGTCGAGCTCCTCGCCCAGGTCGTGCGCGCCGGGCGGGACGTCGTCGAGGTCCCCGTCGTCTGGCACGACGTACCCGGCTCGACGTTCTCGGCACGGCGCGACGGGCTTCGCTCGATGGCCGACCTCCTGCGCATCTCTCTGGCCCGGTGATTCCCGTGACCGCTCCGACCCCCCTGACCGCCCCGGTTCCCGTGACCGCGCTCGACCGGCTCGCCCGCGCCGACCTCGCCTTCCTCAACTGGCGGGACCCCGGGCACCCCGACGCCGGCGGGGCCGAGGCGTACTGCTGGGAGATCGCCCGGCGGTTCGCCGCGGCCGGCGCTCACATCACCCTCGTCTCGTCGCGGTACCCCGGCTCGCGCGCCCTGGAGTACCGCGACGGGATCCGCGTCGTGCGGGCCGGCGGGACGTTCGGCGTGTACGCGTCGGCCGCGGCGCACCTGCTGCGGAACCGTCACGCGTACGACGCCGTCGTCGACTTCCAGAACGGCATCCCGTTCTTCTCGCCACTGTTCACGCCCCGCTGGACCGCGGACATCTGCGTCATCCACCACGTCCACCAGCACCAGTTCGACACCCGGTTCCGCTGGCCGATGAACGCCGTGGGCCGGGTCCTGGAGAAGCAGGTCAGCCGCCGGGTCTACCGGGGACGGCCGGTGGTGGTCGTCTCACCCTCGACCCGCGAGGGCGCCCGGCGCGAACTCGGCTTCGGCAACCCGCTCCACATCGTTCCCAACGGCCGCCCGGGCGCGGCGGCCCGCGCCCCCGCCGGACAGCGGTCCGACCGCCCCGCGGTCACCGTCGTCAGCCGGCTCGTCCCGCAGAAGCGGGTCGACCTGATCCTGCGGGCCGTGCCCGCGCTGCTGCGACGCCGGCCCGAACTGCGCGTCGACATCTGCGGGGACGGCCCGGAGGCGGAGGCGCTGCGGAAGCTCGCCGCCGACCTCGGCGTCGCCTCGGCCGTCGTCTTCCACGGACACGTGACCGAGGAGCGCAAGCAGGAGCTGTTCCACCACGCGTGGCTGACGGTCGTGCCGTCCGTCGCCGAGGGCTGGGGGCTCGCCGTGATCGAGGCGAACACCGTCGGCACCCCCGCCCTCGCCTTCGACGTGCCGGGGCTGCGCGACGCGATCAGGCCGGGCGTCAACGGCTGGCTGCTGGACCCGGACGCGGAGCTCGCGGACGGGATCGACACGGCCCTCGACGAACTGTCCACGCCGGAGACGCGCCGGCTCGCCGCCGCCCGCTGCCGTGCCTGGGCGGCCGCGTTCTCCTGGGACGCCAGCGCCGAGCGGCTCGCGCAGGTCGTCCTGGAGGACGTCCAGCGCATCCACCGCCACCTCCGCTCCCGCCGCTCCGCGAGCGACCTGTCGGTCGTGACCCGCTTCTCCTCCCCCGATCCCGCCGCCACCGAGCGAGCGGTACGGAACTCCCTGCGCCAGACGGACGCCTGGAGCCGTGACGGGAACGTCTTCCGCGTCCTGCTCCACGGCTGCGACGAGGTCCGGGCGCTCGGCGCCCTGCGCCGCCTCGCCGTCGCGGACGCCGACATCGCCCTGGCGAACGGCCACGACGTCCTGGTGGGCGCGGCCGACACCCTCGCGGCGGAGACCCGACCGATGAAGATCCGACCGGCGGAAACCCACCCGTCGAAGACCCACCCTGCGGACACCCTCGCACCGGAGCCCCTCGCGGCCGACACCCTCGCGCCGCGTCCGGACGCCGGAGAGACCCGCTCCACACCGCCCCGGAGCCGGCCGTGACCACCGTCGATCGTGCGATCACCCCGGCGTCCGTCCCGCAGGACGCGGTCACGGCCGTCCACGGCGCGCGCTGGATCGCCACCGCCGCCGTCACGGTCGGTGCGCTGAACTACATGTACGCGCTGGTCCTCACCCGGCTCCTCGACGTCTCCGAGTACGCCACCTTCGCCGCCGGCCAGGGGCTCATCGTGTGCACGGCGGCCGTCGCCGTCGTCACCGTGCCGTGGATGCTGGCGCAGGCGCTCGCGCGGGCCGGCTCGGACACCGAGCGCGCCGAGGCCGTGCGCTTCTCCATCGTCACGTCGATCGCGGGCGGCGCGCTCGCGGCGGTCGTCGTGGGCGCTGTGGCGCGGGAGTTCGCGGGCACGTTGACGACGCTGGTCGTCGCGGGCTCGACCTTCGCCATCTACGTCACCCGGGTGAGCGCCGGCTGGCTCCAGGGCACCGAGCGGCTGCGGACCCTCGCGGTCCTCAACTCCGGCGAGGCCTTCCTCAAGTTCGGTGTGGGGCTGTTCTTCGTCGCGGCGCTCGGCCTCGGCGAGGCCGGTGCACTCGCGGCCTTCGCCGTCGCCGTCCTGCCGTACGCGTTCTTCCTGCCGCACCGGTTCCGCGCCGCGCCTCAACGGCCCTGGCGGGCGGTGACCGTCGACCGGCAGCTGTGGCGGCGCGCCATCGGGGTCGCCTCGCTCCAGGGCGTCGTCGCGATGCTCGCGGCCTCGGACATCGTCCTCGTCGCGATGCTGCCCACCGACCGGTCGGCGGCTGCCAGCTACCAGGCGGCCGTGATGCTCGGCAGGATCCCGCTCTTCCTCGCCGGCGCCGTCTCCATCGCCTTCCTGCCCGCGCTCTCGCGGCGGCGGGCGGGCGACCCCCTGACCGCGGGCGCGCTCCGGATGTACCTCACGGTGGCCGTGCCCCTGACGGTGGTGGCCGCCACGGCGCCCGGAGCCGTCCTGACGGCGGTCTTCCCGGCCGGGTACACGATGGTCTCCACCCTCATGGCCTGCACGGCGACGGCGGGACTCG
Source organism: Streptomyces sp. NPDC056169 (assembly GCF_042268445.1). NCBI lineage: Bacteria > Bacillati > Actinomycetota > Actinomycetes > Kitasatosporales > Streptomycetaceae > Streptomyces > Streptomyces sp. NPDC056169. The sequence goes on from NZ_JBHJUO010000009.1 coordinate 57,800, forward strand.
CGCTCGGCGCGCTCGCCCTCCTCGTGACCTTCGCGCAGGCCGCGAACGACTACGCGTGTCTGCGGACGCTCCTCGTCGGTCTGGGCGTGTACCTCACCGCCCTGGTGACCGGCTGGGCCGTCAACGGCGTGCTGGGCATGGCGATCGGCGGACTGTGCGGGACGGTCGTCGCCCTCGTGCTGCTCGCCGTCCGGCACGCCCGGCAGCACGGCTTCGGGGTCGCGGAGCGGCCGTTCGGCCGTGTCGTGCTGCCCCTCCTCGCGCTCGCCGGAGCGCTCACGCTGCTGCGCCCGTACGCGGTGCTCTGGCTCGTCGCCGCGGTGACGGTCACCGTCGTCGCGCTGTGGCGGTTCTTCGGCCGGCGGAGCAACCCGGTCCCGGCCGGGGAGACCGACGGGACGCCTCCCGCCCCGGTCGCGGGAGCCGTGCCGCCCGAGCGGGGGACCCGGGCCGCGGTCCACGACGAGCACGCCGAGCGGCTCCTCGTCGACACCGTGTGGCGGGGCCGGGTCCGGCCCGCCGGTGCCGAGGAGCTGCGCGGCGCGCTGGCCGCGGCCCGGCGCAACCAGGTCGAGGGACGCCTGGCCCGCGCCTACCCCCGCGAGCTCGCGGGGACGGTCGCCGAGGTGGAGAGCGCGACCGCGCTCTTCCGGCGGAATCTCATCGAGTCCACCGACCTGCTGCGGGCGGCGGGCATCCCCACCGTCCTGATCAAGGCCGACCTCGGCGGCGACTACGTGTACGGCAACTTCGACCTGGTGGTGCCCCCGGGACGCATGCGGGCCGCGCAGACCGCGCTCGACGGCTGGTACGTGCACCGGACGGTCTACTGGCTGGAGCGGACGAGCAAGGTGCTCCTCGAACCGCCGACCGGCCCCGCGGCCCATCTGCACAGCGCGGTCTCGTGGTTCGGCGTGCCGGTGGTCCCCACCGAGCGGCTCTTCGCCCGGGCCGAACGCCCCGGAGCGAACGGCGACCCCGCTGGCGATTCCTCCGCCGACGGCCACGCCTGGCTGGCGCCGTGCCCGTCCGACCGGCTGCGGATCTGGCTGGCCCACGCACTCTTCCAGAACCTGACGCTCGACCTCTCCGAACTGCTCGCGCTGCGCTCGCTGCTGCACCCCGAGATCCTGGCGGAGGCGCGCTGCGAAGCCGTCCGCGAGGGCTGGAGCGCGGGCGGCCGCAGGGCGCTCGACACCGCCGTCGCGGCGATGGCACGGCTCGACCGGGGCGAGTCCGTCCCGCTGCCGCTGCCTCTCCCGGTGGCGACCTCGCTGCGGGTCGGCGCCGAACACTCCGGTCATCTCCTCGTCGAGGGCCGGCTCCGCGCCGCGACCCGCGAGGCGTCGCTGCGGGTACCGCTCGTGGTGGCCAAGAAGCTGAGGGGGCGAATGCCGTGACGACCTCACGAAGCGTTCTCCTTGTCGCGGTGTCCGGTCCGGACGGCGCGGGCAAGTCCTCGCTGGTCCGCAGGCTCGCGACGCTGCTCGGCGAGCGGGGCGTCCCGGTCGCCACCACGCACTGCTACGGCTGCTTCCTGTGCCGCAGTTTCCCGGTTCCCCCGCGGGTGAGGGAAGAAGGGGAACCGGGTGAGCGGTGGGCACGGCGGGCATCGGATCCCGAGCGCCGGGGATCCCTGCCGCGCCGCGCCCACGCGTTCCTCGACGCCGCCGACCTCGCGGCCCGGATCGCGACGGCCCGGCTGACGGCGACCGCGCGGGCGCGCGGGCGGCAGGCCGTGGTCATCACCGACCGCGGGCCCCTCGACGGGCTCGTGAAGTTCAACCTTCCGACCTCGTCGGCGGCGGCGGGCGCCTTCCGCCGGATCGCCGCGCGGTACGGTCTGACGCTCCTCGTGGAGACCGAGCCCGACACGCTGCTCGAACGCGGCTGGGAGGACGTCGCGGGTTCCCCGGCCGCCTGGTGGGCCCGCTACCGGACCTGGGCCACGCGCCTGCCGGGAGTGGCGCGCCTCGACGGCGAGCGGGCCCCGTCGCTCGTGGCGGCCAGCGCTGCGGAGCGGATCCTCGACGTGGTGCGGGAACACGAGGAGAAGAAGGAGCACGGCGGGGACCCGGCGGGCGGGTCCGACACGCGTCCGCACGTGGTCGTGTCGATCTACGACGACGCCGACAACCCCGCCTACCGGGGCGGCGGCGCCCTGGTCGTCGGCAAGGTGGCCCGCAGGCTCGCGGAGGACTTCCGCGTGACGGTGGTGACCGCGGGCCGCAGCGCCGGGACCGAGTACCGCGACGGCATCCGGTACGTCCGGCTGCCGGTGTGCCGGGCGGGTCCGCGCGCCGGGCAGCTGCTGTTCCTGTCGCTGCTGCCGTTCGTGGCCCGCCGCATCCCGCACGACCTGTGGCTGGAGAGCTTCACTCCCCCGTTCTCGACCAGCTTCCTGCCCCTGGTGACCCGCGCCCCGGTCGTCGGCATCGACCAGGGTCGCAGCGCCGAGGCGCTGTGGCACCGCTACCACCTGCCGTTCTTCCTGGTCGAGCGGCTCGGGCTGCGCTTCTACCGGCACCTCGTGACGATGAACGCGGCGGACGGCTCGGCGATCCGGCGGCGCAGCCCCCGGGCCGACGTCCAGGTCATTGCCAACGGCGTGGAGCCGCGCCTCCTCGACGAGTCCCGGCTCGGCGACGGGCAGTTCATCCTCTTCCTGGGGCGGATCGACACCTGGGTGAAGGGCCTCGACCTGCTCCTCGACGCCTACGACCGGGCCGCGCCCCCGCTGGAACTGCTGCTCGCGGGCAGCGGCACACCGGCCGAGGAACGCCGGCTCGAGGCCCTCGTCGCCGCCCACACCCGGGGGCCCGAGCCCCGGATCCACTGGGTGGGCTACGCCGACGAGGCGCGCAAGCGGCAACTGCTGCGCGACAGCGCCTTCCTCGTGGTGCCCTCCCGTCACGAGACGTTCGGTCTCGTCGCGCTCGAAGGCATGTCGTACGGCAAGCCCGTCCTCCACTTCGACCTGCCCGCCCTGCGCTGGATGCGCGACGGCGGCGAGGTGACCGTCCCGCCGTTCGACGTGGCGGCCCTCGGCGAGCGGATGGGCGAACTGGCCCGCGACGCCACGCTCCGTCGCGACCTGGGCCGCCGCTCCGCGCTCGCCGCCCAGCACTACACCTGGGACGAGATGACGGGCCGCTATCTGGCCCTGGCCCACCGTCTTCTGGACACACCCGCCCACACCCGGCGGCAGAGGAAGAGGGGGACGTCATGGCAGACGACCCGCTGACCAGCTTCGTCCGGACCGTCGTCGGATCCGGCGCCCCCATACTCGTCCTCTCTCCGCACCTGGACGACGCCGTGCTCTCCTGCGGCGGGCTGCTCGGCTGGGCCGGGCGGCGGGCGCCGGTGACGGTCGCCACGCTGTTCACGGAGGCCACGCCACCGCCGCACACCCTCTCGGCCCGGCAGTACCTGAAGCAGACGGGGGCCGGGGACGCGGAGGAGCTGTTCGCCGACCGGCGGGCGGAGGACCGGGACGTCCTGGGCCTGCTCGACGTCGGCGTGCTCCACGTCGGCCTCGTCGACGGGCTGTTCCGCCGCCTCGCGCGCCCCCGCGCCGGTACGGAACGGCTCGCCCGGCTGCTGCCCGAGCTGGCCCACGTGTACCCGACGTACCGGCTCCACCTGTCCCGGGGCCGGGTCTCCGCCCGCGACGACGACACGCTGCGCGCGGTCCGCGAGACCGTCGAGGCGCTGCTGCCCGCGTGCTCCGGCGGCGTGGTGCTCGCGCCGCTGGGCGTCGGCGGGCACGCCGACCACGTCCTCGTCCGCACCGCCGCCGAGCGGAGCGGCCGCCGGGTCGTGTACTACAGCGACTTCCCGTACAACCAGCACGCCGCCGCCGACGCCGGGTTCACCGGGCGCCACCGGCTCGTGGCCCGCGCCTGGGAGCGGGGCCTCGACCGGAAGGCCGAGCTGATCCGGGGCTACCGGACGCAGGCCGACGCGCTGTTCCCCGAGGGGCGGATCCCGCGCGTGCCCGAGGTGTACCTGATGCCCGAGTCCGATGCGGCACCTTCCGCGCCCGAACCCGGCACTCCCGAATCCGCCGTTTCCGGGCCCACCGCTTCCGGGCCCACCGCTTCCGGGCCCACCGCTTTCGAACCCACCCGTGCCGTCCCGGAGGATCCCCGCCGGGCCCGTACCGCCGGAGGTGTGTCGTGACGTTCTCCCGTACGACCGCGGCCACCGCCGCCGCCGTCGAGCCGGTGTCGCCGCCGCGACCTCGACCGCGCCCCCGTTCCCGGGACCGCATGCCGGTGCCGACGGTCGTCTGGGCCGCCCTCGCCGCCGTCGTCACGACGGCCCTGCGACTGGTGCAGATCGGGCGCGCGGGCGACCTGTTCGTCGACGAGACGATCTACCGCCAGCTGGGCGTCAGCGCCGGTCAGGGCGAGTTCCCGCGCACCGACGAAGGCCTGTTCTTCCTCCACCCGCCCGGTCACTTCTACATGGAGGCGGGCTGGGCACGGCTCGTCGGGGACCACTCGGACGTGATCGCGAGCGTGCACTCGATGCGGGTGCTCAACGCGCTCCTCGCCGGCGTCACGGCGGCCCTGATCGTCTTCCTCGTCGCCCGGGTCCGCTCGCGCGGCGCGGGCCTGTTCGCGGGGCTCGTGTTCGCCCTGGACCAGTTCTGCATCCGGCAGAACGACCGGGTGCTCCTGGAGACCGGGACGATGGTGTGGGTGCTCGCCGGCTACCTGGTCCTCGTCGGGCTCACCCGGCCCGAACCGCCGCCACGGGCGCGGGGCCGGGCGCTGCTCGCCGGTTTCCTCCTCGGTCTCGCGGTCCTGACGAAGGACCACGCGGCACTCATCACGGTGCTGCCGCTGCTCGTCGCCCTGCTGCTCGGCTGGGGACCGCCCCGGCGGCTCGTGGCCCTCGCCCTCACGACGATCGTCGCCATGTACGGCGTGTACGTGGCGCTGATCGCCGGGTTCGGGCACTTCGACGAGTTCTGGTTTGCGAAGACGTCCGGCGTGCGTCGCCTGCTCGGCCTCGAGCAGGAGACCGGCTTCAACGCCCCCGGCACTCCCTCGCTCTCGGGGCGGCTCCTCGACGAGCTTCCGGGGTACACGACCACCTATCTACTGCTCGTGCTGACGCCGGTGGCGCTGGTGCTGCTCCTGCGTCGCAAGGAGCCGGTCTACCGGCTGCTCGCGCTCTTCCACGCCTCGGCGATCGTCACCCTGGGGTACGCGCTGAGCATCGGGACCCTGGAGGAGCAGGCCCTGTACCTGCTGTTCGTGCCGAACCTGGTGGCCCTCGCCGTCACCGTCCCGGTGCCGCACGTCGGGCGGCGCGTCCTGCGGACGGCCGTCATCGGCGCCCTCGCCGCCATGCTCGCGGTGCCCGCCGTCGTGTACGCGCAGAGCCGCTGGACAGCCGACGACGGCTTCTCCCGGCTCCGGTCGTACCTCCTGACCAACGTGCCGGCGGGGAGCGGAATCGTCACCGTGGACGGACAGCGGACGCGGGGCGTGACGAGCTGGGCCTTCGACGACACCTACCGGCTCGGCAACTGGACGACGCCCGAGGCGCGGGCCGCGGAGAACGCCACGTATCTGATCGTGCCCTGGAAGGTCATCGAGCAGGGGTACGGACGCTCCAGCCTCGCGGAGGTCCATGAGCTCACGGACGGACTGCGGCCCGTGTTCTCCTTCGACGGGCCCACGTACGGCACGCTGGCCCTGTACCGGCTGCCGGCGCCGCTGCCCGGACCGGACATCGCCGACCTGGCGGTGCCCTCGGCGGCCTCGACGGGACCTCTGCTCCCGGCCCCCGGCCCGCTGGGCCCGGCCGCGACGACGGGCACGGAGGTGCGTGATGGCCCGCCGTGACCGGCCTCGTGTCCTGCTCCTGACCAGCAGCCCGCTGGACGGGGCGGAGGGGTGCGACGTCCGGCTCGCCTCGAACGTCCTCGAAACGCTGCCGGACTTCGACTTCGTCTGGTTCACGCAGTGGCCGGAAGGACGGCAGGACCCGCCGCGGCGCGGGCGCCCGGTCCGCATCCTCTCCCGGGACGGCGTCCCCCACATCCCGCAGCGGATCCAGGCCGCGCTCGCCGGGGCCGTGTTCGCCCGCCGGGTCGACCTCGTCCACGCCTTCCTCACCGTCGGCCGCACCTTCCCGGTCTTCTCCCGGCTCCGCCCGCTGCTCCTCGGGGGACGACCGGTCGTCCACACCGTGCCCGGCGTGATGGACTCCCGCTTCCTCACCCACACCAGGCCCCTGGGGACGACGGTCGCCCTGTCGGAGTCGATGGCGCGGCGGCTGCGGGCCGCGGACTTCGGGGACGTACGGGTGATCCCTCCCATGATCGACCTGGACGCGTGGCCGTATCTGCCGCGCCCGCGGGGATATCCGGTGGTCCTCTTCGCCGGGCACCACGATCCGAAGGGCGGCGCGGATGCGGCGATCGACTCGGCAGCGGAGGCCTGGCGGGAGGGGGCGAGGTTCCGGCTGGTCCTCGCGATGCGCGGGCGTCCGGGGCAGAACCCCACGCTGCTCAACGAGGCGCTGCGGGAGCGGGCCGGAGCGGCCGGACTGCCCGACGTCGAGGTCATGGGGTACGTCGAGGACATGCGGGCCCTGATCGCCACGGTCCACGTGCTGCTCTTCCCGCCGACCGTGCTCGGCGGGAAGGCGGACATCCCGCTCACCGTGCTCCAGTCGCTGGCCTCCGGCCGACCGGCGGTCCTCAGTGACCTGCCCCAGTTCGCGGACTTCGGCCACGCCGTGCTGCGGGCGCCCACGGGCGACGCCCGCCGCACCGGGCAGCAGCTCGCGTGGCTCCTCGACCAGCCGCGTTCCTGGGACGTGCTCGCGGAGCGGGGCCGGTCGCTGATCGAGGACCACTTCGGTCCCGAACGGTTCGCCGCCCGGCACGCGGCGCTCTACCGGGAGCTCCTGTCATGACCGGGCCCCGGTGGGCGGGGGTGCTCACGGCCGTCACCGTCCTCGTCGTCGTCGCTCTGCTCGTCCTGCTCACGGGCGCGCCGGGCGGGGCGCGCCGGTCCGATCCCGGGCCGGACCCCGGGCGGTACTGGTACGGCACGCTGCAGACCGATCCGGAGAAGGCGCGCACGGAGTACGAGCACGGCATCCGGGTCGCCCACCTCCAGATCGACTGGAGCAGGTTCGAGCCGGAGCAGGGCGTGTACGACGAGGCGTACGCGCGGGAGATCGCGGACCGGCTGCGGGAGTTCCGCGACGCGGGACTGCGGGTCGAGGCGGGGCTCGGTCTCAACCATCCGCCGCCCTGGCTGCGGGACGCCTTCCCCGAGTCGGTCTTCGAGAACCAGTTCGGCAAGCAGACGGACACCACGCCGAACATCGTCTTCAGCGAGCCCGTACGGGAGCACGTCGCCGCCTACGCACGGGCCGTGGACCGGCTCGTCGGGCTGGAGAACTTCTGGGCGATCCGGGTCGGCATCAACGAGAGCGGTGAGTTCGCCTATCCGGCGCCGCTGTCGGAGGGCAGCGGCAAGGCCGAGTTCTGGGCGTACGACCGGCACGCCCAGGAGAGCAGCCCGTTCCCGGGGTGGCGGCCCGGGGACCGGACCTACAACGGGAAGCCGTTCACCCGCGCGCAGGTGGCGCGCTGGTACGACTGGTACGCGGGTGCGCTGGCCGGGGCCGTGAACTGGCAGCTCGACCTGTACGCCTCGCTCGGTCACACCGGCCCGCTCAAGGTCCTCGTGCCGGGGGCCGGCTTCTACCCGTCCGACCTGCGGGCGGCCCTCGACGCCCGGCTCGTGGGCTCCCCGTCGATCCGGCTGGTGGGCCGCGCCGCGGGATTCTTCCTGACCCTCGGGCGCCTCGAGCACCGGGACCAGGTGCGGATCGTGACGACCGCCCTGGTCGACGGCACGGGCGACCCCGACGACAACGGCTGCGCGCCCGGCGACGCGAAGGTGGACGTGAAGAACCCGGACGACGCGACGGTGCGGGACTGGTCGTCGTCCCGGTGGGTGGCGGCCGTGGCCCGGAGCGCGGGGTTCACGCGGCTGACCGGGGAGAGCGCGGGCCCTCAGGTGGCCGAGTACCGGCCTGGGGTGACGGAGAAGGCGTACGAGCAGATGGCCTCCTGCGGCCTCGAGGGCATGATGTGGGCCTTCGACTGGCAGCTCTACGACGGGACGCCGGGCTCCTCGCTCGCGGACTACGCGGAGACGATCCGGCGGCACCCCTGAGGCGTCACCGGCCGGCCCGCGGAGCGGGAGTGTCCCGCCGCAGCGCGGTCAGGAGCAGGATGCCGGTGTCGCCGTACTCGGGCAGGGTGCGGTCCTTCGCCAGCCGCTCGACGCGCAGGCCCGTGGTGTGTGGCGCGAAGACGGCCCGCAGGGCGGCCGCGTCGACCGGACAGGCCGGCCAGACCGGTCCCGTACCGATGCGGTAGCTCGGCATGCGTTCCATGAAGGAGGCCACGAGCCGGCCGCCGGGGCGGACCGCCCGGACGAACGCGTCGCAGAGGGCGGTGAACTCGGCGAAGTCCTCGGTGACGCTCTCGGCGACGAAGTTCATCGACGCGAGGGCGTACGTGCCGTCGGTCAGGTCCTCCGCGACGCCCCGCACGACCCGGACCCGGCGGAGGGCGTCCGCGCAGCTCGCCGGGAGCGCGGGGTCGAGGCCGCGGCACAGCGCGTAGAAGGACCGCCAGCTGTCGTCGGGGCCGTCGGCGAGCTGGTGCCGCAGGTAGCGGACGCTCGCCGCGCTCGGTTCCAGGGCGTCGATGCGGCGGCTCGCGGCGCCGGCGAGCATGAGGGGGTACAGGTTGGGGCCCGCGCCGAGTTCGAGGGTGCGGGGGAGGCTGCCGGGGGCGATGGTCCGGTAGACGGCGGCGTGGTGACGGATGACGCCGATGTCGCAGGGGTGGAGCCTGCGGTAGTTCTCGGCGAGGTAGTCGGCGACGGGCCAGGCGTTCCAGTCGGCGTCCTTGTTGCGGCGCGGCCCCGCCCGGTCCGGCGGGTACGCCCGGCCGGCGACCCCGGCCCTGTCCATCACCGCTCCGGGGGCCGGCGGCCGGCCGTGACGGCGCCGGGGCGCGGGGTGTCGGCGTGCTGGAGGGTGAACCGCTCGGCGAGCGCCGTGAGGACCTCGCAGAGCCGGCCGATCTCCTCGTCGGTGTTGGCCGCGGTGACCTGGATGCGGAAGCCGACGCGGTCACGCGGCACGAGCGGGTAGGAGGCGAGCGTCACGTAGATCCCGTGCTCCCAGAGGAAGGCGGCGACGCCGTCGAGGTCCGCGGAGTCGGCGAGCGGGATCTCGATGATCGGGAGTCCGTCCGTGTTCGGGGTGGCGAGGCCGAGGCCCCGGACGTGGGCGAGGACCCGGGCCGTCTTGCGGTAGAGCCCGGCCCTGATCTCGTCGCCGCGCTCGTCGTTGACGTCGAGCCCGGCGAGGGCGGTGGCGAGCGAGGCCGTCGGCGAGGGCCCGGAGTAGAGGTACGGGGCCGCGGCCACCTTCAGATGCTCCTTGAGCCACTTCGGGACGGCGAGGAAGGCGAGCAGCGAGGAGAAGGCCTTGGAGAAGCCGCCGACCAGGATCAGGTCGTCGTAGGTCTCGCCGAGGTGGCGGACGATGCTGTTGCCGCGCGAGCCGTACGGGCTGGTCTCGCCGGGGCCGCGCTCGCCGATGACGCCGAAGCCGTGGGCGTCGTCGACGTACAGCAGGGCGCCGTTCACCCGGCAGATCCGGGCCACGGTGGGCAGGTCCGGGAAGTTGCCGGTCATGCTGTTGACGCCGTCCATGCAGACGAGCCGGCCCGCGTCGCCGGGTGCGCCGCGGAGGAGGGTCGCCAGCTCCTCGGGGCGTTCGGAGCGGAAGCGGTGGATCTCGGCGCCCTGGCCCCGGGCGGCGACGCAGCCGTCGTACACGGTGCGGTGGGCCTGTGCCTCGACGAAGACCTGGCCGGTGCCGGCGAGGAGCGGGATGACGGACTGGTGGATGAGGGTGATCGTGGGCAGCAGGAGGGTGTCGGGGGCGCCCAGGAGCTCGGTGAGCCGCTCCTCGATGCGCGGGTAGAGCCGCGGGCTGCCGATGAGCCGGGACCAGCTGGGGTGGGTGCCCCACCGTCTGACCTCGGGCTCGATCGAGGCCATGATCGTGGGGTCGAGGTCGAAGCCCAGGTAGTTGCAGGAGGCGAAGTCGACGAGCCAGTCGTCGCCGATGCGGATGCGGCGGCCGTCGACCTCGTCGATGACGGCGTCGCACATGAGGCTGGTCCGCTGGAGGTGCTCCAGGTCGCGCCAGCGGGACGGGCGCGGCGGGCGGCCGGTCCGGGCGGCGGCGCTCGGCGGGGTGATGCCGGCGGCGGTGACGGTTCCGGCGGTGGCCGGGGGGGCCTGCGGAGTGGGGCGGACGGCGGGCTGGGGGCCCACCGGCGGGGCGCGGTGCAGGTACGACTCGGCCTGGTGGGCGGTCATCGGCCGGGCGAAGAGGTAGCCCTGACCGTAGCGGCAGCCCATCTCGGCGAGGAGCTCCCGCTGCTCCTCGTGCTCGATGCCCTCGGCGACGACCATGAGGCCGAGGACGTCGGCGATGCGCACGATGCCCTCGACGAGGGCGACCTGCTGGGGGTCGGTCGTGATGTCGTCGATGAACGACTTGTCGACCTTGAGGATGTCGATGGGGAACTCGCGGAGATAGCTGAGCGAGGAGAATCCGGTGCCGAAGTCGTCGATGGCGATGGAGACCCCGAGGTCCTTCAGGGCCGCCATGGTCGTACTGATCTGGGTGTCCTGGCGCATGAGGACGGTCTCGGTGAGCTCCAGGACGAGCGAGCCCGGGGCGAGACCGGAGGAGCGGAGGGTGCGCCGTACCCCGTCGAGGAAGCCCGGGTCGCGGAACTGGCGGGCGGAGACGTTGACGTTGGCGTACAGGGGTGGGCGGCGCGGGCGGGAGCGCTGCCAGCGGGCGATGTCGAGGGCCGCGTGTTCGAGGACCCAGGCGCCCAGCGGCATGATGTGGCCGCTCTCCTCGGCGAGGGTGATGAACTGGTCGGGCGGCACCATCCCGCGGCGGGCGTGGGGCCAGCGGATGAGCGCTTCCAGGCCTGCGGGGGCGCCGCCCTCGACCTCGACGATGGGCTGGTAGCGCAGGGCGAAGGCGTGGTCGGCGATGGCCGTGTCCATGCCCGCCTGGAGTTCGTGCCGGGCGACGAGCCGGGAGTGGAGCTCGGGGTGGAAGAGCCGCCACCGCTTCTTGCCGGCCGCCTTCGCGGCGTACAGGGCGAGGTCGGCGTGGCCGAGGAGCTCCTCGGCGTGCGCGCTGTCGAGGACGGTCGCGATGCCGACGCTGGTGGAGACCGATACGGCTCCGTCGGTGAGGTGGAAGGGCTGGCTGAGGGTGTGCACGATCTCGGCGGCGAGGGTCTCGGCGTCCCGGGGTTCCCTGGCCCCTTCGATGAGGACGGCGAACTCGTCGCCGCCGAGCCGGGCCGCCGTGTCGGTGAGCCGCAGGACGGAGGTGAGGCGGCGGGCGACGGCGACGAGGAGTTCGTCGCCGACGGAGTGCCCCATGGTGTCGTTGACGACCTTGAAGTCGTCGAGGTCGACGAAGAGCATGCAGGTCAGGGTGGACTCGCGGCGGCCGCGGAGCAGGGCCCGCTCGATCCGTTCGAGCAGCAGGACCCGGTTGGGGAGGCCGGTGAGGGAGTCGTGGAAGGCCCGGTGGGTGAGCTCCCGTTCCAGTTTCCGCTGTTCGGTGACGTCCCGGAGGGTGAGGACGAGACCGTGGACGGTGCGTTCGTCGCGGAGGTTGCTGCACCGGACCTCGACCTGGAGGTCGGCGGAGCCGCCGGAGCCGCCGGAGCCGCCGGGGCCGCCGGGGCCGCCGTGGAGCAGCTTCCAGTCGTCGCGGGCGTCGACGGACGTGCGGGACCGGGCGTCGGCGAGGACGCGCAGGGCGCTGGCCTTGTCGGCGGGGGCGAGCAGCTCGGTGAGCGGGGTGCCCGGGAGCAGGGAGTGACCGAACATGGACTCGGCGGACGGGCTGGCGTACCGGACGGTGTCGTCGTCGTCGACGATGAGGATGACGTCCGAGGTGTTGTGCACGAGCGTGCGGAAGTACGCCTCGCTCGTCCGGCGGTTGACCTCCTCGGTCAGCCCGAAGCGTTCCAGGGCGAGGGCCGCCTGGGAGGCGAGCGACTGGGCGGGGCCCGCGATCTCGGAGAGCTTCTTCTCGGGTCCCGCGAGGAGCAGCACGCCGAGCAGCGGTTCGCGTCCGGCGGGGGTCTGGAGCTCCAGGGGGCAGAGCAGGGCGTGCGACTCGGGCGCCACCTCGGCGGCGACGGCGGGGTCGAGGCGGGTCACGGGGAGGATCCGGGTGCCGTGGGCGACGAGCTCGGGCCAGGCCGTCGCGGGAGGGACGGTGAGCCGGTCGGTGCGGCAGCTCCACGGGTGGGCCACGGTCGCCACGGCGTTGAGGCCGCCCCGGCGGTCCCGGGTGAGGAGCAGGACGCGGTGGTCGGTGCCGGGGCCGAAGAGCGTGGCGGAGGCGGTCTCCACCGCTCCGCCGACCTCGCGCGGGCTCAGGGCGGCGACGAGGGAGGCGGCGGCGACGCGGAGGCTGCGTTCGCGTGCCTCGGCCTTCCCGTGGGCGTTCATCATGCTCCACAGCCGGGCGAGGACCAGCAGGAACATGAGGGCCGAGAAGATCGCGATGACGCCGATGTCCTGGTCCCCGTCGTCGCGGAGGGACTGGAGGAGGAGCAGGGCGGGGGCGATGAGCGAGGCGCCGGCGAGGAGCGCGAGTCGGCGCTCCGCGACGCGGGGTGTCGGCTCGGGGGCCCGTTCGGTCAGCCCGGTCATCGAGGGGTGGAGGGCGGCGAGGCCCCAGGCGGTGAAGAACACGACCCAGCCGAGGTCGAAGGGCGTGCCGACCTGCCAGGTGCCGTTGAGCTGGAGGGCGCCGTAGATGACGTCGGAGGTGAGGATGCCGCAGGTGCCGAGGGTGAGGAGCTGCACCGACCGGGAGCGCAGGCCGCCGGGGACGAGCAGCCGGGCGAGCATCGCGAGCATCAGGACGTCGCCGAGGGGATAGGCGATGGAGATGGCCTTCTCGATCCAGGTCATGTCCTCGCTTCTGGCGAGCGGGGTGATGAGGTTGACCCAGGAGAGCAGCGCGAGTCCCGAGGTGAGGATCAGCGCGTCGAGGACGACCGCGAGGTCGCGGCCGGCGGCCCGGTAGCGGATGAAGCCGAACAGGCCGATGGCGAACAGCGGGTACGTGGCCAGGTAGAAGGCGTCGGCGACGGAGGGGAAGGGCCTGGTCTGCCCGAAGAAGGCCTCCAGGGCGTTGTAGGCGGTGTCGCCGGCGACGAAGGCGAAGTTGGCGGCGGCCAGCACCAGCCAGGGCCAGCGCCGGGCGGGCCGGTGGAGACGGACGCCGATGAGGATGGCGGCGACGCCACCGAGACCGATGAGTGCCCAGAGGACGGTGTGGCGGGCGGGGAACTGCAGGTACGCGACAGTCAGCAGGGTCACGACCAGGAGATAGACCAGCGTCCACGTGCGGAGTGACGCGGACGCGCTGAGTGACCGGATCGGCTTCCGCAACGCCATCGTCGACCGCCCCCTTGCCGGGTCGGACGCCGAGGGGAGCGCCCTGGTCGCGGAGACGGAATCCGTACGGACCCCGTACGGAGTCCATTCTCCGGGGGCCCGGAGACGGCTGCATCTCGGCCGTCGCCTCCCGGCCGTGCGGGGCGCCTTCGCGGGACCCGTCAGGAGGAGGCTCGGACGACCAGTTCGGTGGGCAGCATCCGGCGGGGCTGTTCGTCCGGCTCGCTGGGCGCGACGATCTCCTGGAGGAGCAGGCGCGCCATGGTGCGGCCCATCTCCTCGATGGGCTGCCGGACGCTCGTCAGCGGCGGGTCCATGTGCCGGGCGACGGCCGAGTCGTCGACGCCGACGAGCGCGACGTCCTCGGGGACCCGGCGGCCCGCCTCGCGCAGCACCGCGCGCGCCCCGGCCGCCATCACGTCGGAGGCGGCGAAGACGGCGTCCAGGTCCGGCCTGCGGTCCAGGAGTTCCCGCATGGCGCGCCGGCCGCCCTCCTCGGTGAAGTCGCCGTTGACGACGAGCGCCTCGTCGTGTGCGAGCCCGGCGTCCGTCAGGCCCTCGCGGTAGCCGTCGAGTCGGCAGCGGGCCACGTACATGTCGAGGGGGCCGGTGACGGTGGCGATCGCGCGCCGGCCGCGCGCGGCGAGATGGGCGACGGCGGTCCGGCCCGCGCCGGTGTTGTCGGAGTCGACGAAGGCGACGCGCTCGTCCTCGCGGCGGCGGCCGTTGAGGACGGCGGGCAGGCCGAGGGCGCGGACCTGGTCGGGGAGCGGGTCGTCGCCGTGCACGGAGACGAGCAGGACGCCGTCGACGCGTTGGGCCGCGAGGTACTGCTCGAAGCGCTGGCGCTCCTGCTCGCTGCGGATCAGGGTGAGCAGCAACTGCTTGTCGGCGTCGGCGAGTTCGGCGCTGACGCCGCGGATGATGTCGAGGAAGTAGGGCTCGGCGAAGAGCCGTGCCTCGGTCTCGGGGATCACCAGGGCGACGGCGTCGGTGCGGCTGCCGGCGAGGGCGCGGGCGGCCCGGTTGGGGACGTAGCCGAGTTCGGCGACGGCCTGTTCGACGGCGGCCTTGGCCTGTTCGCTGACCTTCGGGGAGCCGTTGATGACCCGGGAGACCGTGCCGCGGCCGACTCCGGCCCGGGCCGCGACCTCTTCCAGGGTGGGCCTGCCGGTCTGCCGTCCGCTCACCGCCATGTGCCGCTTCTCCCCTCGGGCCGCCGCCCCGCCTGCGTTTCCCGCGAACCTATCAGGCGGGACGGCGGCGGCCCGGGGCGTCGGGCCGGGGGGTGTGCGGGACCGGTCGGGGCCGGTCCGGCCCCGACCGCAGGACACCCCCTAGGGGGTGTCGGTCGGGGTGAGTTCGGCCATGGCGCCCCAGCCCTGCTGCGGGACCTCGACGTTGATGATCTCGGGGGTGGTGGCGATGGCTCCGGCCATGGCGGCGAGGCCGGCAGTGAAGTGGGCGGAGGAGACGTGGGCGGCGCCGGCCTCGGCGTCGGCGAACGCCTCCAGGAGAACGAAGACGTTCGGGTCGTCGACGCTGCGGGACCAGTCGAAGAAGAGGTTGCCGGGCTCCTCGCGGGTGGCGCGGGTGAAGTCGGCGACCAGGTCGAGCCAGCGGTCGGCGTGGTCGGGGCGGGCGGTGAAGCGGACGGCGATGAAGATCATGCGTCCACCTTGCGGCGGTCCCGCCCGGTCGGCCAGCCGGGCCGGTCAGGATTCCGGCAGGGCCGGAAACTCGGGTACGGCGCGGGCGAGCGCCGCCCGGATCTCTCCCTGCCGCCGTCCGAAGTCGGCGGTGGGGAGCGAGACGGAGAGCGCGTGCACGATGCCGTCGCCGCGCTCGGGCAGGGCCACGGCGAGGCAGGTGTAGGCGAGGTCCACCTCCCCCACCGACACGGCGAATCCCTGGCCGCGCACCCGGGCGGCCTCCGCCTCGAACCGCTCGGCGCTGGTGATGGTCCGCTCGGTGAAGCGGGCCATGCCGTGCTCCGCGAGGTAGCGGCGGCGCAGGGGGCGCGGGAGCGCGGCGAGGAGCGCCTTGCCGTGGGCGGTGGCGTGCGCCCGGTCCTCGGGGCCCGGGGTGAAGGGGTGGGTGGCGTCGGTCACCGGGGCGGTGGTGTCGACGACGGTGATCAGGCCGTCGCGGTAGGCCGTGTGGTACGCCTCCGCTCCCGTGGCGCGTCGCAGCCGGCCGAGGAGCTCGCCGGTGCCGGCGCCGAGGCCGTGGTGGCGCTGGTGGGAGCGGTGGAGGGCGGGGACGCGGGGCCCGGGTGCGTACCCCTCGGCGGTGCGGACGAGGTAGCCGCGGGCGAGCAGGGGCCCGGTGACGTGGTAGACGGTCGAGAGGGCGCAGCCGAGCCGCCGGGCCAGCGTCTTCGCCCCGACGGGCCGGTCGGCGTCCGCGACGGCGTCGAGCACGGCGAGGGCCCGGTCGACGGACTGGGGGCCGGGACTCGGGCTGGGGCTTGGGCTGGGGCTGGGGCCCAGGCCCGGGCTCGGCGCGGGGCCCGGGCTCGGGCTCGGGGTGGCGGGCATCGTTCCAGCTTAGGCGGCCCCGTGCGGCCACCCTCTCCTTACCCCGGAACACTCCGTACCGCTTCCGCCTCGCTCCGTATCCCCGCAGGTCACCACAGCTTTATGTGCATTTGACACTCTTTCGGCGTACCGTCGTGGAGATCCCTCCATCCTCGACGCCCCGGGAGAGCGTGTGCCCCGCTCCAGGACCGACCATGCCCCGACGCCCCGCGAGGGGCGCAGTCCGCGCCTCCGGACGGCGGCGATCGCGACGGGTGTGGTCGCCGTCGCCGCGGGCGGACTGTACGTGGCGGGACTGGTCACGACCGGGGACGACATATCCGCCGGCACCAGCGTCGCGGGCGTGGACGTGGGCGGCATGAGCCGCGCCGAGGCGCAGGCGAAGCTCGCGGCCGAGGCCCCGGCCTCTTGGAGCGCGCCGATACCCGTGCAGGTGGGCGACCGCGCCGCGACCGTCTCCCCCGCCGCCGCGGGCCTGGCCGTGGACGTGGCGAAGACCGCCGACCTGGCGGCCGACCCGTCCCGCGACCCCGTGACGGTCATCGGCCGGCTCTTCTCCTCGGGCGAGCGCGAGATCCAGCCGGTGTTCTCCTACGACGAGGCCAAGGCGAAGGCCGTCGTGGACGAGCTGGCCGAGAAGAACGACCGGAAGGTCCGCGAGGGCTCCGTCGCCTTCCGCGACGGCGAGGCCGTCGCGACCCGGGCGGTGACCGGCCAGAAGCTGGACACCGGGCGGGCCGTCGAGAACATCCGAGCGGCCTATCCCGCCGCTTCGGGCGCCTCGCCCGTGACCCTCCCCGTCACCCTCACGGAACCGAAGCTGGGCGACTCCGAGGTCACCCGCTTCCTCGACTCCTACGCGAAGCCCGCCGTCTCGGGCCCGGTGACGCTGACGGCCGGCAGCGAGCGGCTGCGGATCTCCGCCGCCACGCTCGCCGACCACCTCTCCGTGAAGACCGAGCACGGCAGGCTCAGCCCCGCGCTCGACGCCGAGGCCCTCCTCCGCGACCCCGACGTCGCCCAGCCCCTCGCGGCCATGACGGGCGCGCCGGTGGAGGCGACCCTCGGCGTGCGGGACGGCAAGGTCGTCGTCGAGTCGGAGGGCAAGCCGGGGCAGGAGGTGACGGCGAAGGCCCTCGGCGACGCCGTGCGCCCGCTGCTCGCCAAGAACGGCGCCACGGCCCGTACGGCTCCGGTGGCCACCACGGTCACGCAGCCCCAGCTGACGGCCGACTCGCTGGCCCGCCTCGGCATCACCGAGCAGATGTCGACCTTCACCGTCGACTTCCCGACCGCGCCCTACCGGACGACGAACATCGGCCGGGCCGCCGAGCTGATCAACGGCTCGGTCGTGCAGCCCGGCGAGGTGTGGAGCTTCAACGAGACGGTCGGCGAGCGCACCCCCGACAACGGTTTCGTGGACGGCACGATGATCCTCGACGGCCAGTACCGGTCCGCGCCCGGCGGCGGCGTGTCGGCCATGGCGACCACCGTCTTCAACGCGATGTTCTTCGCCGGTGTGAAGCCCGTCGAGTACGGCGCCCACTCCTTCTACATCGAGCGCTACCCCGCCGGCCGCGAGGCCACCGTCGCCTGGGGCAGCCTGGACCTGAAGTTCCGCAACGACTCGGGCAAGCCGATCTACATCAAGGCCGGCGCGACGGACTCCTCGGTCACCGTGAGCTTCCTCGGGACGAAGAAGTACGACTCCGTGGAGGCGGTGGCCGGCCCGCGCACCAACCTCACGGAGCCCGCGAAGCGCGAGGGCACCGGCGAGGCCTGCATGCCGCAGGAGCCCCTCGAGGGCTTCGACATCTCGGTGGACCGGGTCTTCAAGAACGACGGCGTCGAGGTGAAGCGCGAGGCCTTCAAGACCCACTACACCCCGCGTGACGAGGTCACCTGCAAGTGAACTCCTGGGACAGGAGCTGACGGAAGGGTGTCTTCCCCACCTGCCCGGGCATGACTCCGGAGCGCGGCCCGTCGACCCCCCGGGGACGGGGGCGCACCGACCCCGCCGGAGGCACGCCTTGGCCCAGCGCAGCGACCCCTTCGAACGGCTCCTCGACGACGGTGTGCGCGCGGGCGTGTACCCCGGGGCGGTGTGGGCCGTGGGCGACGCCCGGACGACCCTCTCCGAGGGGGCCGTCGGCGTGCTCGATCCCGCGCGGCCCGGCGAGCCGACGCTCCCGGACACGCTCTTCGACGTCGCGAGCCTGACCAAGATCCTCGCGGCCTGGGCCGTGGTCGGCACCCTCGTCGACGCGGGGAAGCTGGACCCGGGCGCGCCGCTCGGCTCGTACTGGCCGGAGGCCACGGGGCGGCCCCTCGCCGGCGTCACGGCCCTGAACCTCCTCACCCACACCGCCGGGCTGCCGCTGCGCGCCAATCTGCGGCCCCTGTACGGCTCCGACCCGCAGGACGTCCGGGACGGGGTCCTCGCCGAGCCCCTGCGGCACCGGCCCGGGGAGGCCGTCGCGTACACCGACCGGGCGGCGCTGCTCCTCGGCTACCTCGCCGAGCACCTCACGCGCCTGCCGCTGACCCGGCTCGCCCAGGACCGGGTCTGGACGCCGCTCGGCATGACGGAGACCCGGTACGGACCGCTGCCCGCCGCACTCGGGGAGCGCTGCGCTCCCACCGAGTACGACGAGGAGAGCGGCGCGCCCCTGCGGGGGACCGTGCACGACTTCTCGGCCCGGCTGCTCGGCGGCGCCTGCGGGATCGCCGGGGTCTTCACCACCGCCGGCGACGTCGGCCGGTTCCTGCGGCACCTCCTCGTCCCGGTGCCCGGGACCTTCTCCGCCGAGTGGACGGCGGCCTCGCTGCGCGTCCGCACCGGCGCGCTCACCCCGCCGCGCGGCCTCTTCTGGCACCCGGCGCCCGGCACGGACCCGGCGGACGACGTCTGGGCGCACTTCGGCTTCACCGGCACGGGCCTGTGGGTCTCGCCCGCACGGGGCCGCTGGGCGGTCCTCCTCACGAACCGGCTGTACTTCACCCGGGACCCCGGCCCGCTGGCCCGCGTCCGTGACGCCTTCCGCACACGCGCACTCCCCTGAGCTGCCCCCGATCGGCCCCGATCGGCCTCCCGCTCAGCCCCTGAAACAGGGATGCCCCCACGGCCGGAGTCTGCGATTCTGCTCGCCGCTGGGTGATGTTCGACGAACTCGACACGTACACGGGGTGCGGATCCATGGGTTTCACGCTGGAAGGGCCGGTTCTGGAGGGCGCGTTCGTGCGCCTGGAGCCGCTGGGGCACCAGCACGCCGCCGGTCTGGCCGAGGCCGCCGGGGAGAGCCGGGACTCGTACGGCTTCACCTGGGTGCCCGGGCCGGAGGAGACGGCGGCGTACATCGAGACGCAGCTCGGCCGCGCCGCCGAGGGCAGCCTCGCCCCGTACGCGCAGGTGGACGTGGCGAGCGGCCGGGTGGTCGGCGCCACCTCGTTCTGGGATCCGCGTTTCTGGCCGTCCGGTGACCGCCTCTGCGCGATCGAGATCGGCTTCACCTGGCTCGCGGCCTCCGCCCAGGGGACGGGCGTGAACGCCGAGGCCAAGTACCTGCTCTTCCGGCACGCCTTCGAGAGCTGGGGCGTGGGCCGGGTCGACCTCAAGACGGACGCGCGCAACGCCCGCTCCCGGGCGGCGATCGAGCGGGTGGGCGCCGCCTTCGAGGGCGTTCTGCGGAGCTCGGCCCCGTCCCGGGTCCCGGGCGAGGAGGACCGCCTCCGCGACTCCGCCGTCTACTCGA
The DNA here is from genome assembly GCF_042268445.1 of Streptomyces sp. NPDC056169. Classification (NCBI taxonomy): domain Bacteria; kingdom Bacillati; phylum Actinomycetota; class Actinomycetes; order Kitasatosporales; family Streptomycetaceae; genus Streptomyces; species Streptomyces sp. NPDC056169. Next base: position 77,678 of record NZ_JBHJUO010000009.1, read on the forward strand.
TCGTGGCCGAGGAGTGGCCCGAGCGCCGGGCGGCTCTGGAGGAGCGGCTGGCGCGGGTCCGCGAGCGGCGAACGGGGGCGGAGCGTGGGATGCGCCACCCCTCTGAAGCACCGCACAGACCTGGGGTTACCATATGAGCGCCGCCTAGCTCGAAAGATAAACTTGTGACTGTCAATGACGACTCGTTCACCAGCTGGAAGAACCGCGAGGAGATCGCGGAGTCGATGATCCCGATCATCGGGAAGCTGCACCGGGAGCAGGACGTCACCGTCCTGGTCCACAGCCGCTCCCTGGTGAACAAGTCGGTGGTCAGCATCCTCAAGACCCACCGCTTCGCCCGGCAGATCGACGGCGAGGAGCTCTCGGTCACCGAGACGCTCCCGTTCCTCCAGACGCTCACGACCCTCGACCTGGGCCCGTGCCAGATCGACATCGGCGTGCTGGCCGCGGACTACAAGACCGACGACCGCGGTATGACCGTGGCCGAGTTCACCGCACAGGCCGTCGCCGGCGCCATCGGCGAGAACAAGATCGAGCGCCGTGACGGACGCGACGTCGTCCTCTACGGCTTCGGCCGCATCGGCCGCCTCGTCGCCCGCCTCCTCATCGAGAAGGCCGGCTCCGGCAACGGTCTGCGCCTGCGGGCCATCGTCGTCCGCGGCGGCGGCGACCAGGATCTCGTGAAGCGCGCCTCGCTGCTGCGCCGCGACTCGATCCACGGCCAGTTCCAGGGCACGATCACGGTCGACGAGGCGAACAGCACGATCGTCGCCAACGGCAACACGATCAAGGTGATCTACGCCAACGACCCCTCCGAGGTCGACTACACGGCGTACGGCATCGAGAACGCCATCCTCATCGACAACACCGGCAAGTGGCGCGACCGCGAGGGCCTCTCCAAGCACCTGCGCCCCGGCATCGACAAGGTCGTCCTGACCGCGCCCGGCAAGGGCGACGTGCCCAACATCGTCCACGGTGTGAACCACGAGACGGTCAAGCCGGACGAGAAGATCCTGTCCTGCGCGTCCTGCACGACCAACGCGATCGTCCCGCCGCTGAAGGCGATGGACGACGAGTACGGCGTGCTCCGCGGCCACGTCGAGACGGTCCACTCGTTCACGAACGACCAGAACCTGCTCGACAACTACCACAAGGCCGACCGTCGCGGCCGCTCGGCGCCGCTGAACATGGTGATCACCGAGACCGGTGCCGCCTCGGCCGTCGCCAAGGCGCTGCCGGACCTCAAGGCCCCGATCACCGGCAGCTCCATCCGCGTGCCCGTGCCGGACGTCTCGATCGCCATCCTGAGCCTGCGCCTGGGCCGCGAGACCACCCGCGAAGAGGTCCTGGAGTACCTCCGCGACGTCTCGCTGCACTCGCCGCTCAAGCGTCAGATCGACTTCACCACGGCCCCCGACGCCGTCTCGATGGACTTCGTCGGCTCGCGCCACGCGTCGATCGTCGACGCCGGCGCGACCAAGGTCGACGGCGACAACGCGATCCTCTACCTGTGGTACGACAACGAGTTCGGCTACTCGTGCCAGGTCATCCGGGTCGTCCAGCACGTCTCCGGCGTGGAGTACCCGACCTTCCCGGTCCCGGCGGTCTGATCCCCCGGAGTCCGAACGCACGGCCGCGCGCCGCACGTCTCCCGTACGGGGAGTGGTGCGGCGCGCCGCGTTTCCGCCGTACGGGTAGCATCGTGCCCGCCGCGACTGGCGAAGGTGGATCACCACCGGGGAGCGGCAGTTCGGCCTGTTCTTCCCGCGTGCGCGTCGACCGCCTGGGCGCCTGCGTCAGTGATGTCCCGCTGACCCAGGAGGTCTTGAGATGGAACTGCGTTACGGCATCAATCCCCAGCAGTTGGTGGCGACCACCACGCCGGTGGAGCCCGGGAGCCGGCCGGTCCGGGTGGTGAACGGCAGCCCGTCCTACATCAACCTCCTTGACGCGCTGAACAGTTGGCAGCTCGTACGGGACGCGAGCCGCGCCCTGGGACGGCCGGCCGCCGCGTCCTTCAAGCACGTCTCCCCGGCCGGCGCGGCGCTGGCAGGTCCGGTCGACGAGGTGACGGCCGAGGTGTACGGCGTGGACCGCGACCGCGTCGGCGCGCTCACCAGCGCCTATCTGCGGGCCCGTGACGCCGATCCGAAGTCCTCGTACGGCGACTTCGCCGCCGTCTCGCACCCGGTCGACACCGAACTCGCCGAGGTGCTGACCCGGGTGGTCTGCGACGGTGTCATCGCCCCCGGCTACGCCCCCGGCACCGTCGAGACGCTCAGCCGGAAGAAGAGCGGCCGCTTCCTGGTGATGGAGGCCGACGAGGCCTTCACCCCGCCGGGCCAGGAGGCCCGGGAGGTGTTCGGCATGCGGCTGACCCAGCAGCGCGACGACGTGCCGCTCTCCCCCGCCCTCCTGGACGACGTCGTCTGCGGTGACCTCACCGCCCAAGCCGCGGAGGACCTGCTGCTCGGACTCGCGGTGCTGCGCTACACCCAGTCCAACTCGGTCTGTTACGTACGCGACGGGGTCACGCTCGGGATCGGCGCCGGGCAGCAGTCCCGGGTGGACTGCACCCGGCTGGCGGGCGCGAAGACCGACACGTGGTGGCTGCGCCGCCACCCCGCCGTCCGCGCGCTCGCCTTCCGGCCGGGCGTCCGCCGGCAGGACCGGATCAACTGGCGGATCCGGTACGTCGAGGGCGACCTCACCCCGGACGAGCGCGCGCGCCTGTCCGAGGTCCTGTCCGTGCCCGCCCCCGACCTGACCGACCGCCGGCGCGCCGAGTGGCTCGCGGAGCTGACCGGGGTGGCGTTCGCCTCGGACGGCGCGCTGCCCTTCCGCGACAACGTCGACCACGCGCACCGGCACGGTGTCGGCTTCATCGCCGAACCCGGCGGGTCGATCCGCTCCGCCGACGTGGAGGACGCCTGCCGCGAGCACGGCATCACACTCGCCCGCACCGGACTGCGGCTCTTCCACCACTGATCTGCACGGCGCGCCCTACCGGCCTACGGGCCTGCCGACCTACGGGCCTACGGGCCTACGGGACCCAGTGGTTCCCCGAGGCCGTGATCATGACCTGGAGCTGGATGCTGGCCGAGAAGTAGCTGCTCGTGTCGACCGGCGTGGTCAGCATCTTGTTCCAGAGGGCGTCCAGCCAGGCCTGGCTGCCCGGGTCGGTCATGGCCGCGACGGCGAACGGCGCGAAGAAGGCGGCCTCGCTGCCCGCCGAGATCTGGGTGCCGTTGAGCTTGTAGCCGATGGCGATCTTGTTCGGGTCGCCGCCGGTCTTCGTCTTGATCCAGCTGTTGACCTTCCGCGCGGCGGCGAGCGAGGCCGCGTCCCCGCTGGTCACCGCGTCGTCCGCGATGCGCCACGGGGTACGACACGCGTTCCACCAGTACGCGCCGTCGTTCGGGTCCTCCAGGACCTGGCCGGGGGCGGGCTTGGGCGTGGTGTTCGTGTCGACGACGAAGTCGGGCAGTAGGCCGGTGCCGGAGGCGTACGTCGACTGGAGCCGCGTGATCTGGGTCTGGTGCGCGCTGCGCACGGCGTCCCAGGTCGTGTCGCCGGAGGCCGTACGGAAGGCGCGGAAGTGGTCGACCATCCAGTCCGAGGTGCGGGAGATGTAGTAGTACTGGTCGCCCGAGCTGCTCCAGTCGCCCAGCTTCAGGAGCTTGGTCGTCGCGTTGACCTCGTCCTTCTTGATCGCGGCGATGTGCTTGAGCGCGAGGTCCTTGTAGTTGTACGTGCCGGCGCTGCCCCACTGCTTGTCGGCGAGGAGCAGTCCGTAGGCCACGTCCATGTCGCCGTCGGTGGCGCCGTCGCCGCCGTTGACGCTCTTGCAGGCGACGTCCTGTTCGGCCGCGAGGAGGTTCGGGTTGACCGAGGACGGGTGGTCGATCTTCCACTTCACGAGACCGTCGAAGATCTTCTTCGCGTCGGGGTCGGCGCCGGCCATGGTCGCGGTGACGACCATGCCGTATCCCTGGGCCTCGGCGACGTACGGGTGGTCGGCGTCGGGCGAGATGATCTGGTACCAGCCGTTGCCGCAGTTCTGCCGGACGAAGGCGGCCTTCCACTTGTTGTAGTACTCGACGACCTTCTGGTCGATCGCGGCCTGGGTGCCGGAGGGCTTCAGCGTGCCGGCGGCGTAGGGCTTGAGGTGGCTGCCGAAGGGGACGGCCGGCCCGCCGGGGACGCCGCCGCCGCTCGGGGCGCCGTAGACCTCGAACTCCCAGAGGGAGTAGCCGTACGACGTGCCGCGTGCGGTCCCCTGCATGCGCACGTACCGGCCGCTGCCGGAGACCGTGAGGTCGTCGACGGCTCCGTCGCCGGTCGTGGTCGTGTAGACGTCGGTCCAGGTCGACCCGTCGGCCGAGGTCTGGATCCGGTACGCCTTGCCGTAGGCGGCCTCCCAGTTGAGCTTCACCCGGGAGACGGTGTGCGTCGCGCCGAGGTCGATGCGGACCCACTGCGGGTCGACGCCTTCCACGCTGGCCCAGCGGGTGGTGGTGCTGCCGTCCGCGGCCAGGCCGGGCTCGAACCCGGATCCCTCGACGGACGAGGCCGTCACCGGCTTTCCGACGGAGACCAGGCTGTCGGCGGCGGCCGCCCGTTCCTGTGCGCGGGGCTGGGTCTGTGGTTGTGCCAGTGCCTGCGGCACCGATGTCAGGGGCAGCACCAGCAGTCCGGCGAGCCCGAGAAGCGAGACGCTTCGTCGACGCATGACAACTCCCTTTCCTTCATGGCTCATTCATCCAATGGTTAGGAAGTTTTCCTAACCATTGAGCCGCGAGGGTAGAGAGGGTCGGGGGCCCGCGCAAGACCCCCGACCGTTCACATGCGGGTTACGGGACGATCCGCAGGAGGCGGTTGGGCGAGCCGCTGCCCGGGCTGGTCACCTTGTTCGGGGTCGCGCCGTTCACCAGAGCCGTCGCGACCTGCGCCGGAGTGGCGGAGGGGTGCCCCGCGAGGTAGACGGCGGCGGCGCCCGCGACGTGCGGGGTGGCCATGGAGGTGCCCGAGATCGTGTTGGTGGCGGTGTCGCTCGTGTTCCAGCCCGCGGTGATCGACACGCCGGGGGCGAAGAGGTCGAGCACCGAGCCGTAGTTGGACCAGCTCGCCTTGGCGTCCGTGTTGCTCGTGGCGCCGACGGTGATGGCGGCCGCGACGCGGGCGGGCGACGAGGAGGACGCGTTGACACCGGAGTTGCCCGCGGCGACGGCGTAGGTGACGCCGTCCGCGATGGAGTTCTTCACCGCGTTGTCGAGGGCGGTGGAGGCGCCGCCGCCGAGCGAGAGGTTGGCGACGGCCGGGGCCCCCGCCGTGTGGTGGGAGGTGACCCAGTCGATGCCCGCGATGACGCCGGCGGTGGTGCCGGATCCGGCGTTGTCGAGCACGCGGACGGCGACGATCTTCGCGGCCTTGGCCACGCCGTACGTCGATCCCGCGATGGTGGTGGCGACGTGCGTGCCGTGTCCGTTGCCGTCCTGGGCGACCGTGTCGCCGTCGACCGCGTCGTACCCGTTCACGGCCCGTCCGCCGAGCTGCGCGTGCGAGATGCGGACGCCGGTGTCGATGACGTACGCGGTGACGCCGCCGCCCGCCGTGTCGGGGTACGTGAACGAGCCGTCGAGCGGCAGGTTCGCCTGGTCGATGCGGTCCAGGCCCCAGGGGGCGTTGGTCTGCGTCGCGTCGGCGCGGAAGATCTGGTTCTGCTCGACGGAGGCGACGGCGGGGTCGGCGGCGAGGCGGCGGGCCTCCGTCGCGCCGAGGGTGGCCGTGTAGCCGTTGAGGGCGGAGCCGAAGGTCTTGCGGACCGTGCCGCCGTAACCGGCTATCAGGGTCCGGCCCTTGGCGGACGCGGCCGTGAAGCCCGCGCCCTGCTTGAGGGTGACGATGTAGCTGCCGGGCACCGCGTCGGCCGAACCGGCCGCGAGGACGACGCCCTCGGCGGGGGCCGCCTGGGCGGGGACGGCGGCGAAGGTGCCGAGCAGGGCGGCCGCGGTCGCGGCGGACACGGTGAGCGCGAGCCGGGCCTTGGTGTGCTGCGGGAGTGCCATACGAGGGAGTCCTCCTCTTCGGCGTCGCGCCTCGTGTGGGGCGGCGCGACTGTGGGGGGCGCGTGTCGGTCACACGCACGGACCGGAGCCGTGTGTGCGCTCCGGGTGATCAGCAGCCTGGCCGGTCTACGGGCGTAGCTCAAGGGAGTTGGGGGCTTGTCATGCATCTGCCATACTCCTGCAATCGAAATCCCGTCGAACCCCCAGAAAACACCCGCCTCCTGACGGCGGGTCGAGCATGGCGGAATGTTCTGATTGCTCAGATTGCCCTGATACCTTCGGCTTGCCGTGACCGATGCGCGGCACGCATCCGTGCCGCCCGCCCGACGGGATCAGACATGACCGGTGGACCCGAGCCCCTCAGCGATGTCGCCCGTGCGGCGTTCGCGCGCGAACTCGCCGACCTGCGCACCGAACGCGAGACGGTCGCCGTGACCCTGCGCGACGGCGGCGGCGATCAGGTCGGCGACCGCGCCGACCAGGCCGACGAGCTGCAACGCGTCACGGAGCTCCAGCGCCTGGACGCCCGTATCGCCGAGATCGAGGGCAGGCTGCGCGAGGGCGCCGTCGCCGGCCCGCCGAGCACCGACACGGTCGGCGTCGGCAGCACCGTGACCGTGCGGTTCGCGGACGCCACGGAGACGACCGTCCAGATCGGCGAGGTCGCCGAGGTCCTGGACGCGACCATGGTCACCGCCGACAGCCCGCTCGGCCGCGCACTGCTCGGCCGCCGCGCCGGCGACACCGTCACGTACGACACGCCCGGGGGCCGGGCCGACGCGGTCGTGGTGTCGCTGGGTGGCGGGGAGGGCGGGGCGGTCAGCCCGTGACGATGCCGGTCACCAGGTTGATGGTGGTGGCGAGGATGCTGGCTCCGAAGACGTACGACAGCAGGCAGTGCCGGAGGACGATCGCGCGGAGCGACGACTTCGAGACGTTGGTGTCGGAGACCTGGTAGGTCATGCCGAGGTTGAAGCTGAAGTACAGGAAGTCGCTGTACCGCGGCGGGTCGTCGGTGTTGAAGTCGATTCCGCCGCCGGGTTCCAGGGCGTAGTAGTCGTACGCGTAGCGCGTCGCGTACATCAGGTGGAGCGCCGCCCAGGCCATGAAGACGCCGCAGAGCGCCGTCGCGGCGGCGGCGTGGCCCAGGTTCGAGTGGCCCACCAGGAGCATCACGATGATGCCGACGAGACCGCACACGGCGGTCCCGACGACGACGATCTCCTCGACGAGGGGCCGGAACTCCTCCCGGCGGACGTTGCGATGGGTGGCGGCCGCGTCCATGGGCCAGAGCACGAGCCATCCCGCGACGACGAAGACCGTCTCCGCCGCGGCGATGCCGGCGAGGATGCCCAGCGGCGTCCTCGTCGTTCCGCCGACGGCCAGGCCGGCCGCCGCCCCGACCACCGTCGATCCGACGAGTCGCGGGACGGCATCGGCCAGCCGGCGGTTCACGGGTCAGGCCTCCAGGACGACCACGGCCTCGTCGGTGTAGGTGAGGAAGGTCAGCGTCTCCTGGAAGTACAGGTCGATGGTGTCCGCGTCGTGGCCCGTGTAGCCGATCGCCACGTCCTGGCCGAGCAGCAGCTCGAAGTCGCCGCCGCGGGTGGAGAGGACGAAGCCGCCGCTGAGGGCCGGCGCCCAGATCGGGGCGCCGTCGAGCATCCGGGCCAGGTGCGCGGCGATCGGATACCCGTGGTCGGAGGTCTCGCTGACCGCCCGGTACTCCTCGGCGCCGAGGAGCAGCGCGTACGGCCCGTCCACGCCGACGAGCCGCAGCTCCGTCAGGGCCCGGCTGACCGCGTCGGGGTAGTCGCGCGGCTCGGTGGGCAGCCGCAGCACCGGGTTGGACGAGCGGGAGCGCAGCCCGTCGACGCCGGCGGCGCCGTACCCGTCGAAGATGGTCCGGTCCTCGACGTACGCCATGGTGCGCGCCGCGTCCTTGACGGGCTGCCAGTCGGAGTCCTTGGAGCCGCGCTCGACGTCGTCCACGGCGGCCCGGGAGACGGAGAACGGCACCCGCAGTTCGACGATGGGCCTCGCCTCGCGCAGCCGCGCCGAGACGCCGGGCGCGGGCGGGTGGATGTCGGTCAGGTGGCCGACACCGACGGCGGCGAGCCCGGGGCCCGCCGGGTCGGGCACGTCGACGACGCGGCGGCCCGCGATGTGGCGCCGGAAGGTGCGCCGGGCCTCCTCCTCGATCTCCGCCCAGGCCGCGGGGGTGATCGGGGCGAGTTCCCGGTGCAGGTTGTTCGTCACGTCGGTCGTCATGACGCGGGGGCTCCTTTCAGGCTGCCGATGCCCAGGGAGTCCCCGGGGCTCGCGGCGGCCGCGGACGGGGCGGCGGGGAGGTCGTCGAGCAGGTCGGCGCTCGGCACGAAGAAGAGGCAGCCGGTGACGGCGCGGGAGAAGTCGAGGATGCGGTCGGTATTGCCGGGTGGATCCCCGAGGAACATGTTGCGCAGCATCCGCTCGGTGACGGCGGGCGAGCGGGCGTAGCCGATGAAGTAGGTGCCCAGCTCGCCGCTGCCGACCCGTCCGTACGGCATGTTCTGGCGCAGGATCTGCTGTTCGGCGCCGTCGTCGTCGACGACCGTGTTGAGGGCGACGTGCGAGTCGGCCGGCTTGACGCCGTCGGGCAGTTCGACGTTGGCCTGCTTGGTGCGGCCGATGACCCGCTCCTGCTCCTCGACGGTGAGGGAGTCCCAGGCCGTCATGTCGTGCACGTACCGCTGCACGACGACATAGCTTCCGCCCCGGAACTCCGGGTCCTCGTCGCCGATCTGCACCGCGTCGGCGGCGGCCTGGCCGGCGGGGTTCTCGCTGCCGTCGACGAAGCCGAGCAGGTCGCGCTCGTCGAAGTACGTGAAGCCGTGGACCTCGTCGACGACGGTCACCGCGCCGCCCAGCCGGTCCAGGATCAGCCGGGCCAGTTCGAAGCAGAGGTCCATGCGCCGCGCGCGCAGGTGGAACAGCAGGTCGCCCGGGGTGGCCGGCGCGCGGTGCCGGGGGCCGCGCAGGGCCGGGAAGGGGTGCAGGTCGCGCGGGCGCGGACCGCCGAAGAGCCGGTCCCAGGCCTCCGAGCCCACGCCTGCGACGCAGCGGAGCCCGGATTCGGGGGACCGGAACGCCACCGAACGGGTCAGCCCCGCCAGGTCCTGGAGTGCCTCCCGTACGGCCGCCTCCCCACCGGGGGCCACGGTGGCCACGAGGAAGACGGCCGCCGGGGCGGGCGGTGTGAGGACGGGCTGCGCGACGACCATGGGACTCCCGTCAAACGAGACAAGTAACCTCAAAAAGGATCAATGGGGCGGCGTCAGCGTATCCGCGCGCGGCCGGGACCGCTCGGCCGGACGGGAGCGGTCGGGCCGGACCGGAGCGCCCGGCCGGACGGGATCGCTTGGCCGGACGGAGGCACGGGAGGGGCCTCCGGGGTCGAGTGGCAGGCGCACCCCACCGGACCTAGCCTGCCGGAGAGAGTCGTTTCGCCTCCCCGTGCCCGCAAGGCCGGAAGGGTTGAGAGTCGTGAACGCCGACAACACCGCCCGGGAACGCCCCCAGGACCCGGAGCAGCCCGAAGCCCGTGTGGGGCCCACTCCCGAGGGCAAACCGGAGTTCCACCCGTACCACCACCCCGCGGCGGGCTGGGGCGCGGCCAAGAGCGTGACGCGCTTCCTCGTCGCCGAGGGCGCGCTGGTGGACGGCCCCCGCGCGATCATGAAGATGAACCACGAGAACACCGGGTTCGACTGCCCCGGCTGCGCGTGGCCGGACGACACCAAGGGCCTGCACCTCGACATCTGCGAGAACGGCATCAAGCACGTCACCTGGGAGATGACGAGCAAGCGGGTCGGGCGCGAGTTCTTCGCCGCGCACTCGGTGACAGAGCTGGCCGGGTGGAGCGACTACGACCTGGAGAACCAGGGCCGTCTCACCGAGCCCATGGTCTACGACCCGGAGACGGACCACTACGTACCGATCAACTGGAAGGACGCCTTCGAGCTGGTCGGCCGCACGCTGCGCGAGCTGGACAGCCCGCACCGGGCGGCCTTCTACACCTCCGGCCGTCTCGGCAACGAGGCCACGTTCCTCTACCAGTTGATGGCCCGCGAACTGGGCACGAACAACCTGCCGGACTGCTCCAACATGTGCCACGAGGCCAGCGGCCGCGCCCTCCAGGCCTCCCTGGGCACCGGCAAGGGGACCGTCGACCTGAAGGACTGGGAGACCGCCGACGCGCTGTTCATCCTGGGGGTCAACGCCGCCTCCAACGCGCCCCGGATGCTCACCGCCCTCGCGGAGGCGCACCACCGGGGCGCGCAGATCGTGCACGTCAATCCGCTGGTCGAGGCGGCCGCCACCCGCACGATCGTCCCCCACGACTTCCTCGACATGGCCCTCTTCAAGACGACGAGGACGAGCACCCTGAACCTCCAGCCGCGCATCGGCGGCGACATGGCGCTGCTGCGCGGCATGGCCAAGGCGATCCTGGAGCAGTCCGAGACCGATCCCAAGGCGCTGGACCGGGAGTTCATCGACCGGCACACGGCCGGCTTCGACGAGTACCGCGCGCTGTGCGAGGCCACGTCGTGGGAGAAGCTGGAGAAGCAGTCCGGACTGAGCCGCGCCGACATCCTCGCGGCGGCGCGGGTGTACGGGGAGGCCGACCGCTCCATCGTCAGCTGGTGTCTGGGCGTCACCCAGCACGAGCACGGCGTCGACACCGTACGGGAGATCGTCAACCTCCTTCTGCTGCGCGGCAATCTGGGCCGCGAGGGCGCGGGCCCCTCCCCCGTCCGCGGCCACAGCAACGTCCAGGGCAACCGCACCTGCGGCATCGACCACCGCCCGAGCGACGCGTTCCTCGACCGCCTCGCCGAGGTCTGCGAGATCGAGCCGCCCCGCGAGCACGGCCTGGACACCGTCCGGACGATCACGGCGATGCACGACGGCGACGTCACGGTCTTCGTCGGCATGGGCGGCAACTTCGCCCTCGCGGCGCCGGACACCCCGTACACGTACGCGGCGCTCACGAACTGCGACCTCACCGTGCAGGTGAGCACCAAGCTGAACCGCAGCCACATCGTCCACGGCCGCCGGGCCCTGATCCTGCCGTGCCTCGGCCGGACCGAGAAGGACCATCAGCGCAAGGGCGTCCAGAGCACGTCCGTCGAGGACTCGATGAGCATGGTCCACCTGTCCGTCGGCATGAAGCGGCCCGCGTCGCCGCACCTGCTCTCCGAGCCGGCCGTCGTCGCGGGCATGGCGCGCGCGGCGCTGCCCGACAGCGCGACGCCGTGGGAGTGGTACGTCGAGGACTACGACCGCATCCGCGACACCATGGCCCGCGCCCTCGACGGCTTCGAGGACTTCAACCGGCGCGTCCGGCTGCCCCTCGGCTTCCGCATCAAGCAGCCCGCCCGCGAACTGGTCTTCCTCACGCCGTCCGGACGCGCCGAGTTCTCCTCGGCGGCCCTGCCCGACGTCGTCCCCGCCCCCGGCACCCTGGCGCTCGGCACGATGCGGTCCCACGACCAGTGGAACACCACGATCTACTCCGACAACGACCGCTACCGGGGCGTCAAGAACCTCCGCACGCTCGTCTTCATGAACCGGGCCGACATGCGCGAGCGCGGCATCCCCGACCTCGGGCCCGTCGACATCACGAGCACCGCGAAGGACGGCAGCCGGCGGTACCTGCGCGGCTACCTCGCGATCCCGTACGACATCCCCCGGGGCTGCGCCGCCGGCTACATGCCGGAGATGAACGTGCTGTGCGCGCTCGGCGACTACAGCACCCAGAGCGACCAGCCGATCATGAAGCACGTCAAGGTCACGATCGGCCCGGCGGCCTGACGAGCCGCTCCAGGAGCCGGTACGCGCGCTGCTCCGCGGCGGCCGGCTCCGTCGGGTCCATCTCGGCGGGCCACAGCTCGCCCGCCGCGGCGTCGTCGGCCTCGCGCAGCTCCACGACGGCCGCCGCGAGGCGCGTCTGCACGAGCGGGAACGAGCCCGCCGCCCCGGCCGCCAGGGCGCGTTCGGCGGAGTCGGCCGCCGCCGTGCACGCGTCCAGCGCACGGCGCGCCCGGACCGCCGCCCGGTCGTGGACCACGAGCAGCGCGCAGAGCAGGGCGATGCCCATGCCGAGGACGCTGGCCAGCGCCCGGTCCTGGACGAGCGCCTCGGTCGGAGAGGCGGCGGCCAGGTCCGTCAGGAGCAGGGCGAGCGGGGTCAGGAAGACGACGCCGAGACCGTAGTTGCGGGCGACGACGTATTCGAGCAGGAACTCCAGGAGCACGATCACCAGGACCAGCACGACGGGGTCGGGGTGCGCGGCGAGCACGGCGAGGGCGAGCGCCAGACCGACGACCGTGCCCAGGGTGCGCTGGACGGCGCGCTGGGTCGCCGTACGGACGTTGACGGAGTGCAGGACGGCGGCGGCGGACACGGCCGCCCAGTAGCCGTGGCCGAGGCCCAGCAGCAGGGCCGCGCCGCCCGCGAGGCCGGTGCCGAGGACCATCCGCAGGGCGGGGACGAGCAGGACCGAGGCGTGCGTCGCGGAGGTCCCGCCGCCCGTCAGCAGTTCCGCCGCCCGGAGTTCGGCGGCGCGCCGGGTGGTGGGGGCGGGCGGTGCCGGGGCGCTGTCGTCCTGCGCCAGGGCCGACAGGAGGGCGAGTTCGGGCAGGAGGCGCAGGACCCGCCGGCGGCGGCTCGCGAGCAGGCGGACCTGGGCGCGGAGGACGCGGGCCAGGCCGGTGGTGTCGTCGGGCGGACGGCGGGCGCGGTCGATGAGCAGCGACCAGGCGAGGTCGGTGAGGCGTACGCAGGTGTCGCCCCGGTCTCCGCGTACGGCGCCGGCGCCGGCTGTGGCGGCGGCCGGGGGCGCCAGGCCCAGTGTCCGGTACGCCTGGAGGACGGCGGCGGTCGCGCGGTGACGTGCGAGCCGGTCGCCGGGCCCGGCGCCCGCGTCCAGGAGGTCCGCGAGTTCGCGGAGCGCCGCGGCCACGGCGAGGCGCTGCGGCCGGTCCGGGTGGACGAAGCGGCCGGCCACGGCGAGGACCCAGGCCACGGCCGCGCCCAGGGCGGCAAGGGCGGTGTGGGGAAGGACGTCGGCCGTCGTCGAGTCGCCGTTGGCCGCCACGGCGAAGGAGAACAGCAGCAGGACCGCGCCGAGGCCGGTCAGGCGTGCCGCGTCGCAGGCGAACTTGGCGAGCCCGGCGACGAGGGCCGTCGCGGCCACCACCACGGCGGCGCCCGCTCCCCCGGCGGTCGGATCGGCCCAGGCGGCGAGCGCCGAACCGCCGCCCACGCAGGCGGTCATGGCCACCGCGACGACCGCGAGCACGCGGGCGCGCCGGGCGTAGGGGAGGTTGCGGCCGAAGGAGGTGGTGAAGGACCCGAGCATCGTGTAGACGGCCTGGTCCGCCCGCCCCGCCAGGGCCAACGGCAGAGCGGGCAGCGCCATGACGAGAGCGGCCCGCAACGCGAAGGACAGGGCGCCGTCCACGCTCTGCAGGGCGAGCGCCCCGCGCGGGGAGAGCGCGCTCCGGGCCCGGGCCGCCGTGCGCCGCAGGCCGGTCAGCACGCGCCGACCCACTCCTCCGTGCCGTCCGCGAAGACCTGGTGCTTCCAGATCGGCACCTCGTGCTTGAGGTCCTCGACGAGACGGGCGCAGGCGGCGAAGGCCTCCGCGCGGTGCGGGCAGGAGACGGCCGCGATCACGGCGATGTCGCCGACGGCCAGCGGGCCCGTGCGGTGGACGGCGGCGAGGGCGCGGACCGGGAAGGCGGCGGCGGTCCGCTCCGCCACCCGGCGCAGCACGTCCCCGGCGTCGGGGTGGGCGCTGTAGTCGAGGCGGGTGACGGCCTTTCCGCCGTCGTGGTCGCGGACGGTGCCGACGAAGAGGGCGGTGCCGCCGGCGGCGGCGTCGCCGACGGCCGCGTACACCTCGTCGAGGGAGAGCGGGGTGTCGCGCACGGCGAGGAGGCGGATCGGGTCGTCGGCGGTTCCGGGCGGGTACGTCATCGGTGTCTCCCCTGCGCTGTCACTTCTTCTGCTTCTGCGGTGTCCCTCCTGGCGCTACGGCCCCGGTACCTCCAGGACCTCGACGTCGGACCCGGCCGGTACGCCGCCGGGCGGGACGACCGCGAGGCCGTCGGCGACGGCGAGGCCGCGGAGCATCGCCGGTCCGTCGAACGGGAGCGGTACGACGCCGTGGGCCACGCGCCGCACCGGGAGCAGCCGGGTGTCGTGCGGGTGCCCGGGCAGGGCCGCGGCGGCGGTCGCCCGGTGCGGCTCGGGGTCCGCGTGTCCGCCGAGGCGGCGCAGCAGGGGTACGGCGAGGGTGACCGTCCCGGCGACGGCGGCCAGCGGGTTGCCGGGCAGGCCGACGAGGAGGCGCGGGCGGCCGTCGGGGGACGGCGGCAACTCGGCGAGCAGCATGGGGTGTCCGGGCCGGACGGCGACGGAGTCGACCAGGAGCCGCGCGCCCAACGCGCCGAGAGCGGCGTGCAGATGGTCCACGGGCCCGGCGGCCGTGCTGCCGGTGGTGACGACGACGTCGGCGGTGGAGTCGCGCAGGGCGTCGCGCAGCCGCACGGCGTCGTCCGCGACGAGCCGGCGCCCGGCCACGTCCGCACCGTGGCGGGCCAGCCACGGCGGGAGCAGCGGCCCGAGCGCGTCGCGGACGCGGCCGTCGCGGGGCGGTCCGGACTCCAGCAACTCGTCGCCCAGGACGAGGAGTTCCACGCGGGGGCGCCGGTGCACGGCGAGCCGGTCGTAACCGGCGGCAGCGGCCAGCCCGACGACCCCCGGCGTCACGACGGCCCCGGCGGGCAGCAGCACGTCACCGACCCGACACTCCTGCCCTTGAGCCCGCACGTCCCGACGAGGAGACAAGGGGGCGGGGCCGGGGGCGGGGACGGCAACCGGGCCGGGGGCGGGGTCCGGGCCAGGAACAGGGCCCGATCCGCCTCTCGAGCAGTCGTGCAGCATGCCGTCGCCCGCCCCGATCTCGCCGTGCTCCCTGCGCAGTACGGCGCTCGCTCCCGCCGGCAGGCGGGCGCCGGTGGCGATGGCGACGGCCGTGCCGTCGCGGAGCGGTGGGGGCTGCCCGCCCGCCAGGACCTGGCCGTCCCGCAGCCGCCAGGGGCCGGGTCCGGCGACGGCCCAGCCGTCCATGGCCGAGGTGTCGAACGGCGGCAGGTCGGTGAGGGCCGTCAGCGGTCCGGCGAGGGCGTGGCCGAGGGCCGCGTCGAGGTCGCGGGTGACGACGGGCAGCGGCTGCCCGGCGCTGTCCCGGGCACGGGCGCGGGCCTGTTCCCACGCCACGGCGTGACCCGCCGGTTCGTCACGGGCCCCCTTCCCCGCCTCGGGCGACGGCCCGCCGGCCGCGGGCAGGGCCGCAGGCACCGCCGTCGGCCCGGCCGTCAGGCCGAGCAGGCGTTCCAGGGCCAGTTCCCTGTTCAGTTCGGTCTCGGCCGCGGCGATCCATTGACGCATCTGGTACATCCGGCTCCCCTCTCTCCTCGGGTCCTGTTCTCGTGCGTCAGCCGCCGATGGCCGACATCGGGCGTTCCGGGCGGCGGAAGTCCGGGCTGCCGATGGCGTGGCCCGGGCCCTTGCCCGCGATCGTGTTCCGCCAGGCCACCTCCAGCGCCGCGTCGTCGGCGCCGCCGCGGAGCAGGGCCCGGAGGTCGGACTCCTCGGTGGCGAAGAGGCAGTTGCGCAGTTGCCCGTCGGCGGTGAGCCGGACCCGGTCGCAGGTCCCGCAGAACGGGCGGGTGACGCTGGCGATGACCCCGATCACCGTGTCCGTACCGGCGATCCGCCATTCCTCCGCGGGCGCGTTGCCGTGCCGTCCGACGGGTACGAGGTCGAAGCGCTCGCCGAGGCGGTCGAGGATCTCGTCGGCGGTGACCAGCCGTTCGCGGTCCCAGGCGCCCTGCGCGTCGAGCGGCATCGACTCGATGAACCGGGGAAGGTAGCCGTTCTCGACGGCGTACGCGGCCAGTTCGGCGATCTCGTCGTCGTTGACCCCGCGCACCGGAACCGCATTGATCTTGACCGGTGCCAGCCCGGCGGCCCGGGCCGCGCGCAGCCCGTCGAGGACGTCGACGAGCCGGTCGCGGCGGGTGAGCGCGGCGAACCGGTCGGCGCGCAGGGTGTCCAGGCTGACGTTGACGCGGTGGACTCCCGCCTCGGCGAGGGCCGCGGCGCTGCGCGCCAGGCCGATGCCGTTGGTGGTGAGGGACAGCTCCGGCGCCGGGTCCGACGCGGTGAGGCGGGCGACCAGGCCGGGCAGACCGCGCCGCAGCAGCGGCTCGCCTCCCGTGAGCCGTACCGACGTGATCCCCAGGCGCCGGGTGGCGACGCGGACGAGGCGTACGACCTCGTCGTCGGTGAGCACGTCGGCGCGGGGCAGCCAGTTCAGGCCCTCCGCGGGCATGCAGTACGTGCAGCGCAGGTTGCAGCGGTCGGTGAGGGACACCCTCAGGTCCGTGTGGACGCGGCCGAAGCGGTCGAGCAGGGGGGCCGGTGGGGCCACGGGGGCCGTGGTGGCCAGGGGGAGCCGGGACACGGGGCTGCCTTCTTCCTCTGCCCGGAGGCAGTCGCGCGGTGCCGGGAATTCTCACCGCCATTCCTGATGGCTGCCGGTGAAACCGGAACAATCACCCGTCGATCACCTTCGGCGCATTCCCTCGGGAAGTCAAAGAGGGTTTCTCGATGACGTCATCGGCGGCGCCTATCCGACCACAGAACCCCTGTACACAGCCGTGCGACACATCGATAGGCCGCGCCTGTCACCTCATCGGAAACACCTCTTTGACTTTCCCCGGGAAATCCCGTGAAGCTTCCTCCGCAGTGCGAGCCGGAAATTCGGAAAGAGGCGGAGCGGAACGTGAGTGACATCGAGGACCCGAGCGACGATCTGAAGGTCACCGCACCCAAGACGTGGGCGACGGGCCTGCCCGCGGTGACGCACGCCCTGGAGTACTCCCTGGGGCAGACGTCCCCGCGCCGCACCGCGCTGACCCTGCTGAACATCAACCAGCCGAAGGGCATCGACTGTCCGGGCTGCGCCTGGCCCGAGCCCGCGCCGGGCGAGCGGCACAGGAACGAGTACTGCGAGAACGGCGCGAAGCACATCAACGACGAGGCCACTTCGCGCCGCGTCACCCGGGAGTTCTTCCGCGAGCACTCGATCGCCGAGCTGGACCGGAAGTCCGACTACTGGCTCAACCAGCAGGGCCGGCTGACCGAGCCCATGGTGAAGCGCCCGGGCGCGTCGCACTACGAGCCGATCGACTGGGACGAGGCGCTCGGGCTGCTCGCCCGGGAACTCCAGGCGCTCGACTCCCCCGACGAGGCCCTCTTCTACGTCTCCGGCCGGCTGAGCAACGAGGCCGCGTTCCTCCTCCAGCTCTTCGCCCGCGCCTACGGCACGAACAATCTGCCGGACTGCTCCAACATGTGCCACGAGTCGAGCGGGTCCGCGATGTCGGAGACGCTCGGCATCGGCAAGGGCAGTGTGTCGCTCGACGACATCCACCACGCCGACCTGGTCTTCGTCGTGGGCCAGAACCCGGGCACCAACCACCCGCGCATGCTCTCCGCCCTGGAGGAGACCAAGCGCAACGGCGGCCGGGTCGTCGCCGTGAACACACTGCCCGAGGCCGGTCTCCTGCGCTTCAAGCACCCGCAGAAGGCCCGCGGGATCATCGGCCGGGGCACGCCGATCGCCGATCAGTTCCTGCACATCCGCGCGGGCGGCGACCTCGCGCTCTTCCAGGCGCTCAACCTCCTGCTCCTGGAGGCCGAGGACGCCGCGCCGGGCACCGTGCTCGACCACGACTTCATACGGGACCACACCACCGGCTTCGACGCGTTCGCCGAGCACACGCGGGACACCTCCTGGGAGAACGTCCTGCGGGCGACCGGGCTGTCCCGCGAGGAGATCGAGGAGGTGCACGAGCGGGTCCTGCGGAGCGAGCGGATCATCGTGTGCTGGGCGATGGGGCTCACCCAGCACAAGCACGGCGTGCCCACCATCCGGGAGGTCGTCAACTTCCTCCTCGCGCGCGGCAACATCGGCCGGCCCGGCGCCGGTGTGTGCCCGGTGCGCGGCCACAGCAACGTCCAGGGCGACCGGACGATGGGCGTGTGGGAACGCATGCCGCAGGAGTTCCTCGACGCCCTGGGCCGGGAGTTCGGCTTCACACCGCCCACCCGGCACGGGCTCGACGCGGTGAACGGCATCCGGGCCATGCACGAGGGCCGGGCCAGGCTCTTCCTCGGCGTCGCCGGGAACTTCGTCCGGGCCACGCCCGACAGCGCGGTCACCGAGGAGGCGATGCGGAAGTGCCGGCTCACGGCGCACGTCTCCACCAAGCTCAACCGCTCCCACACCGTCTGCGGCGACACGGCCCTCATCCTGCCCACCCTGGGCCGCAGCGACCGGGACGTCCAGGCGGGCGGCGAGCAGTTCGTGACCGTCGAGGACTCCATGAGCGACGTCCACGCCTCCCGGGGGAAGCTGCCGCCCGCCTCCCCTCACCTCCTCAGCGAGGTCGCGATCGTCAGCCGGCTCGCCCGGCTGACCCTGGGCGACGAACCGTCCGTCCCCTGGGAGGAGTTCGAAGCCGACTACGGCACGATCCGGGACCGGATCTCCCGAGTCGTGCCGGGCTTCGAGGACTTCGACGCCCGGGCGGCCGTGGCCGGCGGCTTCACGCTGCCCAACCCGGTGAACGCGCGGGTCTTCCCCACCCCGAGCGGCAAGGCGGTCTTCACCCGGAACGCGTTCACGATGCCGCACGTCCCCGAGGGCCACCTCCTGCTCCAGACGCTGCGCTCGCACGACCAGTGGAACACCGTGTGGTACGCGCCGAACGACCGCTACCGGGGCATCCACGACGCGCGCCGGGTCGTCCTCGTCAACCCGGCCGATCTGGCCGCCCTCGGCCTCGCCGACCGCGACACGGTGGATCTGGTGAGCGTCTGGCACGACGGGCGGGAGCGCCGCGCGGAGGGCTTCCGGGTCGTCGCGTATCCGGCGAGCCGTGGCTCGGCGGCGGCCTACTACCCCGAGACGAACGTCCTGGTGCCGCTGGACAGCGTCGCCGACATCAGCAACTGCCCCACGTCCAAGGGCGTGCTGATCCGTCTTGAGCCCGCGGCGGCGCGCTCCGGGGAGGTGAGCGGGCCGTGGGGCGCGTGACCGTACGCCGTCGGGTGCTGCGCGTACGGGACGGCGAGGGTGCGTACCGCCCGGACACACTGGCCGCCGAGGAGCCGATGGAGATCCGGGTCGGCGGACGGGCGCTGACCGTGACGATGCGCACGCCGGGCGACGACTTCGACCTCGCGGCCGGGTTCCTGGTGAGCGAGGGCGTGGTGCACGCCGCCGGTGACGTCGCCGGGATCCGGTACTGCGCGGGCGCCACGGCCGACGGCGGCAACACGTACAACGTGGTGGACGTGGTCCTGGCCCGGGGCGTGGCCGCGCCTGACGCCTCCCTGGAGCGGAACTTCTACACCACGTCCTCGTGCGGGCTGTGCGGGAAGGCGAGCCTGGACGCGGTGCGGACCTCGGCGGCGTGGTCCGTGGCGGACGACCCGCTGCGGATCGGCCCTGAGGTGCTCGCGGCGCTCCCGGACCGGCTGCGCGCCGCCCAGCGGGTGTTCGACAGCACCGGCGGGCTGCACGCGGCCGGGCTGTTCTCGGCCGACGGGGAGCTGTTGTGCCTGCGGGAGGACGTCGGACGGCACAACGCCGTGGACAAGGTCGTCGGGCACGCCCTGCGGTCGGGGCTGCTGCCGTTGCGGGAGACGGTGCTGATGGTGAGCGGCCGGGCCTCGTTCGAGCTCGTGCAGAAGGCGGCGATGGCCGGAATCCCGCTGCTCGCCGCCGTGTCGGCGCCCTCGTCGCTCGCCGTGGACCTGGCCGAGGAGAGCGGGCTGACCCTGGTCGGGTTCCTGCGGGGCACGTCGATGAACGTGTACAGCGGAGCCGAGCGCCTCGGTCCCGTACCCACGCCTTGAGCGGGTCGGTTGCGCCGGTCGGTGATGCCGATTGGCGTTCCGCGGGGCGGTCGGGTAGACCCGTGAGGTGCTGTTCCGTCAACTCGAATACCTGGTGGCCCTGTCCAGGGAGCGTCACTTCGCCCGTGCCGCCCAGGCCTGCCACGTCTCCCAGCCCGCGCTCTCCGAGGCCGTCCGGAAGCTGGAGGGGGAGCTGGGCGTTCCGCTGGTCCTGCGCGGCCGTACGTACGAGGGCCTCACGCCCGAGGGCGAGCGGATCGTGGTGTGGGCGCGGCGGATCCTCGCCGACCGCGACGCCCTCACGAGCGAGGTCGGCGCGTTGCGCAGCGGGCTCGGCGGCCGGATCCGGATCGGCGCGGTGCCGACCGCGTCCGGGGCGGTCGCCCAGCTGACGGCGCCGTTCTGCCTGGCGCATCCGCTGGTCACGGTGGAGGTGATAGCGGACCTGGCGTCGGAGGAGGTGCTGCGGCAGCTGCGGAGCTTCGAGATCGACGCCGGGATCACGTACCTCCACAAGGATCTCGCCGAGGGCTTCCGGTCGGTCCCGCTGTACGAGGAGCGGTACGTGCTCCTGACGGACGCCGCCGACAGCCTGGTCCACCGGACGACGGCGACCTGGGCGGAGGCCTCGCGGCTGCCGCTGTGCCTGCTGACCCGGGCCATGCAGGGGCGTCAGGTGCTCGACGAGGTGTTCACGGAGGTCGGGGTGCGGCCCTCGCCGCGGGTCGAGACCGATTCGGTGGCGGCGCTCTTCGCCCATGTCCGTACGGGCCGGTGGGCGAGCGTCGTGCCGTACACCTGGCTGCACGTGTTCGGTGTGCCGCACGGGATGCGGGCGGTGCCGCTGGTCGAGCCCACGCGCACGGTGCCGGTCGGTCTGGTGACCGTCGCCCGGGACCCGGGCTCGGTCATGGCCCGGGCGCTCACGGAGGTCGCCCGCCACACGGATGTCGCGGCGGCCCTGGAGCGGCTGCCGGGAGACCCCGCGCCGCACCCCCTCTAGAAGGGCGCGGGCGGCGGGGCATCGGTTAGCGTCGTGGGGCGGGCGGAACCGGTGTGTCCGGATGCCGGCCGCGGACGAAGATCCAGACGAAAGGACGGCCATGCCCCTCGAAGGCGAGTACGAGCCCAGCACATCCGCGTGGGTACGTGACCAGGTCGAGCTGTACGAGTCGTCCGGTGGCACGGAGGGCACCACGATGCGCGGCCTGCCCGTGGTCCTGGTGACGAACGTCGGCGCGCGGAGCGGCAAGCTCCGCAAGACGCCGCTGATGCGCGTGGAGCACGACGGCGCGTACGCGCTGGTGGCGTCGAACGGCGGGGCGGTGAAGCACCCCGTCTGGTACCACAACCTCGTCGCCACACCCCTGGTCGAGCTGCGTGACGGCCCGCGGACCTGGGACATGAGGGCCCGGATCGTCACGGGCGAGGAGCGGCAGGCGTGGTGGGAGCGGGCCGTCGCGGCCTTCGCCGACTACGCGGACTACCAGCGGAAGACGGACCGCGAGATCCCGGTCTTCGTCGTCGAGCCCGTCGTCCAGGAGCCGTAGGGGGTTCCTGCTCGCGTGTCATGAGGCGCGTACGCGCCGGACTTCCGGAGTCCGGCGCGTCCCACCGCGCCGCCCGCGAGAGGACCCGATGCACGCCAACGAACAGACCCGAGGCCCCGACGCCGTACCGGCCGACCGCGGGCTCGCCCGTCCCCCTGCTCTCCGCGACGGAACCCCCGCGGGGCTGCTCGCCCTCCAGAGCGGCGCATCCACGACGACAGCGCCGCCAGGGCCTCGGCCGCGGAGGTCGGCGCCCGCGCCTACACCAGCGGCAGCCATGTCGTGATCGGCGACGGCGGCTCGGACCGGCACACCCTCGCGCACGCGCTGACCCACGTCATCCAGCAGCGGCAGGGCCCCGTCGCGGGGACGGACAACGGCGACGGCCTGAAGGTCAGCGACCCGTCGGACCCGCGCGACGCCCAGCGTCAGCCGAGCGCCGCGCGGGCGCGGTTGAGGAAGTCGCGGAAGGCGGTGCGCTCGCGGGCCGTGAAGCCCGCGAGCATCTCGTCCTCCAGGTGCTGGACGGCCGTTGCGTGGAGGGCGAGCAGGGCGCGGCCCTCGTCGGTGAGGCTGATGACGTGGCGCCGCCGGCTCGCCGGGTCCGGGGACCGGGCGATGAGGCCGCGCCGCTCCAGGGCGCCGACCAGGTCGGACATCGACTGGGGCGTGACGAAGGAGTTGCGGGCGAGCTCCGCCGAGGACATGCCGTCCCGGCGTTCGAGCACGGTCAGCGCCGTGTACTGGAGGGCGGTGACGCCCGAGGGCCTGAGCAGCTCGTCGAGCCGGGCCCGGGTGGCCAGCTCGACCTGTTTCACCGAGTACAGCAGAGACGGCGGCGTGGTGTCCGTCACCTTCGCTCCCCCTCCCTCCATCATCAGGAATCCTGTCGAAAATCCTAGCGCAACCCCCTTGCCCGACGGCGGCACGTCCTCCGATACTCAGGATTCCTGATGATTGAGGAGTCCTTCTTGAGCACGCTGTCGATCGACCGCCATGACGGAGTGGCGGTCCTGACGCTCTGCCGGCCGGCCAAGCGCAACGCCCTCGACGACGCCACGGTGCTGGCCGTCGAGGCGTTCTTCCGGAAGCCGGGCCCCGACGTCCGGGCCGTCGTCCTGGACGCCGAGGGCGACCACTTCTCGGCCGGGCTCGACCTCGGCGAGCTGACCGAGCGGTCCACCGAGGAGGCGCTGGAGCACTCGCTCATGTGGCACCGCGTCTTCGACACGATCGAGGGCGGCCGGGTCCCCGTGGTCGCCGCGCTGAAGGGAGCGGTCATCGGCGGCGGTCTGGAACTGGCGGCCGCCGCGCACCTGCGCGTGGCCGAGCCGTCCACGTTCTACGCGCTGCCGGAGGGGCAGCGCGGACTGTTCGTCGGCGGTGGCGGCTCCGTCCGGATCCCGCGGCTGATCGGCGCGCACCGGATGGCGGACATGATGCTCACCGGCCGCGTCCTCGACGCCGCCGAGGGCCAGGCCGTCGGCCTCTCGCACTATCTGACCCCCGAGGGCGGGGCGCGCGCCAAGGCCCTGGAGCTCGCGGAGCGGATCGCGGCCAACGCGCCGCTGACCAACTTCGCCGTCCTCCAGGCACTCCCCCGCATCGCCGAGGCCTCGCCCGCCGGCGGCCTCCTGCTCGAATCCCTCATGGCGGCCGTCGCCGCCGGCAGCGACGACGCCCAGGCGAGGATGCGGGCCTTCCTCGACGGCCGCGCCGGAAAGGTCACCCGATGAGCGAGATCCTCAGCACGCCCGGCCCCCGGGTCAGGGACGAGTCGGAGATCGGCCGCTACCTCCGCTGGCTGGAGTCCGAGCGGGGCCTGTACTTCCCGGACTACGCCGGCCTGTGGCAGTGGTCCGTCACCGATCTGGAGGGCTTCTGGTCCTCGGTCTGGGAGTTCTTCGACGTCCGCCCGCACACCCCGCCCACCGCCGTCCTGGGCCGCAGGTCCATGCCGGACACCGAGTGGTTCCCCGGCGCGACCCTCAACTACGCCGAGCACGCCCTCGGCCGGGAGGAAGATCTCGACGCCGTCGCGGTCGTCGCCCACTCCCAGACCCGGGCGCCGATGGAGCTGACCTTCGGCGAGCTCCGCGACCGGGTCGCCCGGGCCCGCGCCGGGCTGCTCCGCCTCGGCGTCGGCAAGGGCGACCGGGTCGTCGCGTACCTGCCGAACATCCCGGAGACGCTGGTCGCCTTCCTCGCCACGGCGAGCATCGGGGCGGTCTGGGCTGCCTGCGCACCGGAGTTCGGGCCGCGCAGCGTCGTCGACCGCTTCGCCCAGCTCGAACCGAAGGTGCTGCTCACCGTCGCCGGCTACCGCTACGGCGAGCGGGACGTCGACCGCCGCACCGAGGTCGCGGAGATCGCCGCCGGGCTCCCCACCGTGGAGCGGATCGTCCACGTCCCGTACGGCCCGAACGCACTGCCCGACGCAATGGGCTGGGCGGAGCTGCTCGCGGAGCCGGCCCCCGGGCCCGTGTCCTTCGAGCCCGTGCCGTTCGACCATCCGCTGTTCGTGCTGTTCTCCTCCGGCACCACCGGCATCCCCAAGGCGATCGTCCACCGCCACGGCGGGATCCTCCTGGAGCACCTGAAGAACAACGCGCTGAGCTGGGACCTGAAGCCCGGCGACCGGATGCTCTGGTTCAGCACCACCGCCTGGATGCTGTGGAACACCCTGGTCTCCGCGCTGCTCGTGCGCGCCTCGATCGTCATGATCGACGGCAATCCGGTCCATCCGGAGCTGCGGGAGCAGTGGCGGATCGCCGCCGAGACGGGGGCCACGCTCATGGGCGTCAGCCCCGGCTATCTGATGGCCTGCCGCAAGGCCGGGGTGCGGCCCGCCGAGGAGTTCGACCTGTCGCGGCTGCGGCAGCTCGGCGCGGCGGGCAGCCCGCTCGCCGCCGAAGGCTTCCACTGGGTGGCCGAGCAGTTCGGCGACCGGGTCCTCCTGAACGTCGGCTGCGGCGGCACCGACGTGTGCACCGGCATCCTCCAGGGCAGCCCGCTCCAGACGGTGCGCGCCGGGGAGATCTCCGGCCCGTGCCTCGGGGTCGCCGCGTACGCCTACGACGCCGAGGGCAAGCCGGTCGTCGGGGAGCTGGGCGAGCTGGTGATCACCGAGCCGATGCCGTCGATGCCCGTCGGGTTCTGGGGCGACACCGACGGCTCCCGCTACCGGGCCGCCTACTTCGAGGAGTTCCCGGGGGTGTGGCGGCACGGCGACTGGGTGCGGTTCGCGCCCGAGGGCCACTGCGTCGTCGCCGGACGCTCCGACGCCACGCTCAACCGGGGCGGGGTCCGGCTCGGCACCGCGGAGTTCTACGCCGTCGTCGAGGACCTGCCCGAGATCGACGACAGCCTCGTCGTCCACATCGAGGACCCCGAGGGCGGCAACGGCGAACTGCTGCTCTTCGTCGCGGGCCCCGTCGAGCTCGACGACGCCCTCCGTACGAGGATCGCCCGGGCCCTGCGGTCGGCGCTCTCGCCCCGGCACGTCCCCGACGTCATCGAGCGGGTGCCCGCCGTCCCGCGCAACCGGACCGGCAAGAAGCTGGAGGTGCCGGTGAAGCGGATCCTCCTCGGCGCGGCCCCCGAGTCCGTCGCGAGCACCGACGTCCTCGCCGACCCCCGCTCGCTCGACACCTTCGTCGCGTACGCCGCCAAGCGCGCCGGCGCGCCGAACGACGGGAGCGCGTCATGAGGATCGCCGTCGTCGGAACCGGCGTCATCGGGGCCTCCTGGACCACCCTCTTCCTGGAGTACGGGCACGAGGTCGTCGCCACCGACCCGGCGCCCGGCGCGGAGGACCGGCTCCGGGCCGCCGTCACCGCCGACCAGACCCGGCTGACGTTCACCACGGACCTCGCCGGGGCCGTCGCGGACGCCGGCTTCGTCCAGGAGAACGGCCCCGAGCGGCCCGAGCTCAAGGACGAGGTCTTCGCCGTCCTCGACGCCGCCGCCCCGCCGGAGACGGTCCTGGCGAGCAGCTCCTCCGGGCTGCTGCCGTCCCGGATCCAGCGGGCCTGCGCGGCCCACCCCGAACGGGTCCTCGTCGGGCATCCGTTCAACCCGCCGCACCTCATCCCGCTGGTCGAGGTCGTGCCGGGGGAACGGACGGGCGAGGCCGCCGTGGAGGAGGCCATGGCGTTCTACCGCGGCCTCGGCCGGCGGCCGATCAGGCTGCGCCAGGAGCTGCCCGGGCATGTCGCGAACCGGCTCCAGGCGGCGCTGTGGCGCGAGGCGTACTCCCTCGTCGGCCGGGGCGCGGCAAGCGTCGCCGACATCGACACGGCCATCGCCCACGGGCCCGGTCTGCGCTGGGCCCTGCTCGGGCCGTTCCTCAACCAGCACCTCTCGGGCGGCGCGGGCGGCATCGCGCACGTACTGGAGCATCTCGGCCCGCCCATGGAGGAGTGGTGGGCGGACCTCGGCGCGCCGCGCCTCACGCCCGAGCTGACGCACGCGATCACCCGAGGCGTCGCCGAAGAGCTGGCCGGGACCTCCGAGGCCGATGTCGTCGCCGAACGCGACGCGCTCCTCGCTCTTCTCCTCGACGCCAAGAACCGGACCGACCACCTGTGAGCACCCCGATGAGCCTGCCGATGAACCCGTCGATGAACCACGACGAGCTGACCGCGATCGACTTCCACGTCCACGTGGAGCAGGACGCCCATGGCCATCTCGCGCTCGACGCCGAGCTGATGGACGCCTCGGCCGCCTACTTCAAGTCCGGCCAGGACCGCACCCCGACCGTCGAGCGCCTCGCGGCGTACTACCGCGAGCGCCGGACGGCCGCCGTGATCTTCACGGTGGACGCCACCACGGGACTCGGCCACCCGGCCCTGTCCAGCGAGGAGATCGCCGCGGCCGCGGCCGAACACCCCGACGTCCTCATCCCGTTCGGATCGGTCGACCCGCACCGGCCCGACGCCGTCGACCGGGCCCGGGCGCTCGTCCTCGACCACGGCGTCCGCGGCTTCAAGTTCCACCCGAGCCTCCAGGCGTTCGCGCCGAACGAGCGGGAGCACTACCCGCTCTACGAGGCGATCCAGGAGCTGGGCGTCCCCGCGCTGTTCCACACGGGGCAGACGGGGATCGGCGCGGGCCTGCCCGGCGGGCGCGGCATCAAGCTGCGCTACTCGAATCCGATGCTCCTGGACGACGTCGCGGCCGACTTCCCCGGTCTGACGATCGTCCTGGCGCACCCGTCGGTGCCGTGGCAGGACGAGGCGATCTCCATCGCCACGCACAAGGCCAACGTCCACATCGATCTGTCGGGCTGGTCGCCGAAGTACTTCCCGCCGCAGCTCGTCAGGGCGGCCGGCTCCTTCCTCCGGCACAAGGTGCTGTTCGGCTCGGACTTCCCGGTCGTGACGCCGGACCGCTGGCTGGCCGACTTCGACACCCTCGACATCAAGCCGGAGGTCCGGCCGCTGATCCTCAAGGAGAACGCCGTACGTCTTCTCGGCCTCTAGCCCTGTGCAATATCTTGCTGCAACACTCAGCAAGATATTGCACAGGGCAGTACGACGAGAGGAACCACGATGGCCGGCGAGTACGACGTCCTCGTCCTGGGAGGGGCGGGCGTCGACACGATCGTGTACGTCCCCGAGCTCCCCCTGCCGTACGCCGACAGCTACATGATCCGGCCGGGCATCGAGACCCGGGCCGGGCAGACCGGCGACTTCGTCGCGCTGGGGCTGAGCGCCCTGGGCCTGCGGACGCACCACCTCGACATGGTCGGCGACGACGCCCAGGGGGACCTCGTCCGCGCGTTCCACCGCGACCGGGGCATCGGCTTGACCGAAGTGCCCCTGCCCGGGGGGACGAAGCGGGCCGTCAACCTGGTCGGCCCCGACGGGCGGCGGCTCTCGCTCTACGACGACAGCCGCTCCCGGGAGTCGGACCGGCTGCCCGAGGAGCTGGTCCGCTCCCTGGCCGCGCGGAGCCGCCACGCGCACGTCTCGATCACCTACCCGTGCGCCTTCGCCCTGCCCCAGCTGCGCGAGGCGGGCCTGACGATCTCGACGGACCTGCACGACTGGGACGGCGAGAACCCGTATCACGAGCCGTTCGCCTACGGCTCCGACGTCGTCTTCGTGTCCGCCACGGCCCTGGCGGACACGGAGAAGACCATGCGCCGGATCCTGGAGCGGGGCCGGGCCGAGGTCGTGGTCGCCACCGCCGGGGCCGCGGGCGCGTACCTGCTGACCGCGGACGGGCTCGTCCACGTCCCGGCCGTCACGCCGCGCGCCCCGGTGGTCGACTCCAACGGCGCGGGCGACGCCTTCGCCGCCGGTTTCCTCTTCGGCCGGCTGACGGGCGAGGCCCCGGCCCGGTGCGCACTGTACGGCGCGGTGGCCGGCGCCTACGCCTGCACCGTACCGGCGACCGACTGCGACGCCATCGACCGCGCGAGGCTCCTCCGCGAGGCCGGCGAACCGCCCGGCGGGATCTAGGCCTTGCCCTCCCCGGCGCGGTGGCCGTCCACGTACGTCGCCACGATCTCGATGTCCCCGATCCGGGACGGATCCACGCGGCGCGGGTCGTCTCCGAGAACCACGAGGTCCGCGCGCTTGCCGGGGCTCAGACTGCCGGCCGTGTCGTCCCAGCGGCAGGCGTACGCGCCGGCGACGGTGTAGGCGTGCAGGGCCTCGTCGACGGTGACGGCCTCGTCCGGGCCGATCCGGCGGCCGGAGAGGGAGGCGCGCTCCACCATGAACTGGACGGCCCGCAGCGGCGAGCCGTCCGTGACCGGCCGGTCCGAGCTGCCGACGAGGGTGACGCCGTGGTCGAGGAATCCCCGGCCCCGGTACATCCACGGCGCCCGCGACTCCCCCATGATCTCCGCGTAGTCGTCGCCGAAGGAGCGCAGGAAGTTGGGCTGGACGACGGCGCCGGCGCCGAGGCGCCCGAGGCGCGGGAGCTGGTCGGGGCGGATCAGCCCGGCGTGCTCGATCCGGTGCCGGGCGTCGGGGCGGGGCCGCAGCTCCTGGGCGCGCTCCAGGGCGTCGAGGGCGAGGTCGGCGGCACGGTCCCCGATGGCGTGGACGGCGAGCTGCCAGCCCGCGAGGTGGCCGTCCACGATCAGCTGCGCGAGCCGCTCGGGGTCGTCCTGGAGCTGCCCGGTGTGGGACGTCCCCTCGTACGGGGCGGTGAGGGCGGCCGTACGGGCCATCATCCCGCCGTCCGTGTAGATCTTGAGCGCGCCGAGGGACAGCCAGTCGTCGCCGAAGCCCGTCCGCAGGCCCAGGTCGAGGGCGCGGGGGATGCCGTCGTCGCGGTGCGCGTCGCGCGGTCGCAGGGTGTCGCCCGCGGCCATGAGCTGGACCCGCAGGGGCAACCTCCCCTGGTCGCGAAGGAGTTGGTACGCGCCGAGCTCGACCGGGCTGTGGCCGAGGAGGCCGCCGCCGATGCCCGCCTCGGCCACGGCGGTGATCCCCTCGGCCAGGCAGGCGCGGCCCGCGAGCTCGATGGCGTCCGCCAGCTCCTCCTGGGAGTACGGCAGCCGGAGGCGGCGTACGGCGGCCATGGCGCTCTCGACGAGGAAGCCGTCCTGGTGCGGCACGTCGGCCGGGAGGAGGTCCAGGACGGCGCTGTTGACCACGCACGCGTGTCCGGAGTCGTGCAGGACGAAGAGCTTGCGCCCGTGGGCGACCCGGTCGAGTTCGGCGGCGGTGAGGTGGCGGCCGAGCGACCGCTGGTCGTATCCGGCGATGTCCACCCAGGCGCCGGGCGCCTTGCGTGCGGCGGCATCCTGGACGACGGCGAGCACGTCCTCGACGCGCTCGCACGGAGCGATGCTCGGGGTGTTCGCCTTCAGCCCGGTCCACGCGAGGTGCACGTGGCTGTCGATGAAGCCGGGCAGCACGGTGGCGCCCTGGAGGTCGACGACCTCGCGGGCGGGCAGCGAGGTCACGGCCTCGTCGAGGCCGACGATCCGGCCGCGCCAGATCCCGAGGTCATGGGCGACGGGGTGGTCCGGGTCCATCGTGAGGATGTGCGCGTTCGTCAGCCTCGTACAGAGCATGGGCGATCCGTCCGGTTCGTCGTCGTCTTCGGCGGGCGGCGGCAGCAACGTCGCCGCCGCCGCCGTCAGGAGGTCGGGGCGAGCTCAGTGGCCTGGGTGGCCTGGGTGGCCTGGGGAGTCTCCGCGGCCACGGCGGTGGGCGCGTACCGCTTGGGGGCCGCCGGCACCATCAGCGGTGTTCCCGTCTCCGGGTCGTCGATGATCCGGCAGGGCAGGCCGAACACGTCCTCGACCAGCTCGGCGGTCATGACGGTCGACGGATCGCCCTCGGCGGCGATCACGCCCCCGGGCCGCATCACGATGAGGTGCGTGGCGTAGCGGCACGCCTGGTTGAGGTCGTGGAGGACGGCGACGACCGTGTGGCCCTCGCGGGCGTGGAGTTCGGCGCACAGGTCGAGGACCTCGACCTGGTGGGCGATGTCCAGGAAGGTCGTCGGCTCGTCGAGGAGCAGGATCGAGGTCTGCTGCGCCAGGACCATGGACAGCCAGACGCGCTGGCGCTGGCCGCCGGAGAGGTCGTCGACGGGCCGGTCGGCGAGTTCGAGGACGCCGGTCTTCCGCATCGCCTCGACCACGGCCGCCTCGTCGTCGGCGGACCACTGCTTCAGCATTCCCTGGTGCGGGTACCGGCCGCGGGCGACGAGGTCGCCGACGGTGATGCCGCCGGGCGCGGTCGAGGACTGCGGGAGCAGCCCGAGGCGGCGGGCGACCTCGCGGGACCGGTAGGAGCTGATGGCGCGGCCGTCGAGGTAGACCTGTCCGGCGCGGGGCTTGAGCATCCGGGCGAGCGCGGTGAGGAGCGTGGACTTGCCGCAGGCGTTCGGGCCGATGATCACGGTGAACGAGTGGTCGGGGATGTCGACGCCGAGGCCGGTCGCGACCGTCCGCTGGCCGTAGGAGAGGGTGAGGTTCTCGGCACGCAGGCGGGAGGCGGGGCGGTGCGCCGGGCGGCCCGACGGACCGTTCACCGGGCCGTTCGTCGAGCGGTCCGTCGGGCGGTTCTCTGTTGCTGTCATGCGCGGCTCTTTCGCGACTCGGTGACCAGTAGCCAGATGAGGTAGAGCCCGCCGACGCAGCCGGTCGCCGTGCCCACGGGAAGCAGCGCGGGGGCGAAGAGGCGCTGCACGGCGAGGTCGCTCAGGGCGAGCATCAGCGCGCCCATGAGGGCGGACGGCAGCAGGGCGGGCCCGGAGGAGCGGGTCAGCTTGCGGGCCACCTGGGGCGCGGCCAGGGCGATGAACCAGATGGGGCCGGTGACGGCGGTGGCGAACGCGGCGAGGGCGACGCTGATGACGAGGAGGAGGGTGCGGGTGCGGGCCACGTCGACGCCGAGGGCCATGGCGGTGGTGTCGCCCATCTCGACCATGGAGAGCCGGCGGGAGAGGAAGAAGGCGAGCGGCAGCAGGACGGCGACGGCGATGCCGATGGCGTTCGCGTGGGTCCAGAGGCGGTTGCCCAGACTGCCGATCAGCCAGGCCTGGGCCTCCAGGGCCTCCTGGAAGGTCGCCCGGGTGATCAGGTACGAGTTGACGGCGAGGAGCAGGGCGCTGACGCCGATGCCGACGACGACCAGGCGGAATCCCTGGATCCCCCGGCCGAGCATGAGGAGGTGGACGGCGAGGGCGGTGGCGAGGCCGCCGGCCAGCGCACCGAGCGCGATCTGCGTCATGCTGCCGTGGAGCACGACGATGACGACGAGGGCGCCCACGGCGGAGCCGTTGGTGAAGCCGATGATGTCGGGGCTGCCGAGGGGGTTGCCCGTGACGCTCTGCAGGATGGCCCCGCTGACGGCGAGGGCGGCGCCGACGCACAGCGCGGTCACGAGCCGCGGCATGCGCAGGGTGTTGACGACGAAGTCGGCGATGCCGGAGCCGTTGCCGGTGAGGGCCTGGAGGACCTCACCGACGGAGAGGTCGAAGTCGCCCGTGGTCAGGGTGGTGCCGACGACGGCGAGGAGCGCGGCGAGGATCCCGGCGGTGACGGCGACGGTCCGGCCCCGGACGAGCAGGGAGACGGTCCCCGAGGGCGTACGGACGACCCGGCCGGTGACGACGCGGGGCGGCGACGGGGGTCCGGAGGCCTTCGCCTCCCGTACGGCAGTCACAGCATGACCAGCTTTCGGCGGCGGCAGAGGGCGATGAAGAGGGGCGCTCCGATGAACGCGGTGACGATGCCGACCTGCACCTCGCCGGGGGCGCCGATGACCCGGCCGATGACGTCCGAGCCGATGAGGAGGACGGGGGCGATGAGCATCGAGTACGCGAACACCCACCGCTGGTCGGGGCCGACGACGAACCGGGCGACGTGCGGGACGGCGAGCCCCACGAAGCCGATCGGTCCGGCGGCGGCAGTGGCGGCGCCGCACAGCAGCATCACGGCGACGGCGCCGAGGGCGCGGGTCCGGCCGACGTTCACGCCGAGGGCCCGCCCCATCTGGTCGCCCATGGCCAGGGCGTTGAGCGAGGGTGCGAGCACGAGGGCGATGACCAGGCCCACGGCGATGAACGGCAGGGCCATCAGGACGACGTCGCCGTAGCGGCCCGCGAGCGAGCCGACGGTCCAGAAGCGGAACTGGTCGAAGGCCCTGGGGTTGAGGAGCAGGATCGCCCAGTTGAAGGCGTACAGCACCGCGGTGACGGCGGCGCCGGCGACGACGAGCCGCTCGGGCGAGGCGAGCTTCCGGCCGGAGGAGCCGAGGAGGTAGACCCCGACGGACGCGGCGGCGGCGCCGGCGAGGGCGAACCACACGTAGCCGAGGGGCGCCGCGATCCCGAAGAAGGCGATGGCCACCACCACGCCGGCGGAGGCGCCGAGGTTGACGCCGAGCATGCCGGGGTCGGCGAGCGGATTGCGGGTCAGGGCCTGCATCAGGGCGCCGGCGAGGCCGAGCGCCATGCCGACGAGCATGCCGAGGAGGGTCCGGGGGATGCGGTAGTCATGGATGATCACCGACGTCTCCGACCCGTCGGGGTTCCACAGGGCGTTCCAGGTGGCGGTGAAGGGGATGCCCCGGGTGCCGACCCAGACGCTGAGGAGGGAGACGAGGACGAGTAACGCGACGCCGAGGACCAGGCCGAGGCTCCGGAGCGTCGCCCCGGTGCGGCCCGAGTGGGGTGCCGCGTCGACGGCCTTCCCGACCTGATCGCGGGACTGGAGGGACAACAACAGCTCCCCTGACGGCAGTTGACACGCGGGGCGAGCCCCGCGACACACGGACTGACGGGTCGATACGGAGGCGATACCGAGACGATGACGAGGCGATACTTAGGTGAGGCTAACCGAACGCAAACGGCCGGTCAACGCGCAAGACAGTCAGAGTAGGCTTACCTAACCATCACCTACCTCTCCGTGGAGGAGTCCCATGCCAACGGGCGTACCGACAGGGGCAGTTGTCCTCCGTCGAGCGATCAGAGGGCAGCGTCCGCGCATCGTCGCGGCGTCCCTGCTCGGCATGACCCACCAAGGCTGCGAGGCCCTGGTCCCCGTGGTCATCGGCGTCATCATCGACACGGCGGTGGCGACCGGCTCCTCCGACGCCCTGCTGCGCTGGCTCCTCGTCCTCGCGGCCCTCTTCCTCGTGCTCTCCACGTCCTACCGCACGAGCGCGCGAATCACCGAGGGCGCGGGCGAGCACGCCGCGCACCGGCTCCGCGTGGAACTGGCCGCGCGCGTCCTCGACCCCCGGGGCGGCGCCGAGACCAACCGGCTCCCCGGCGCCCTGACCAGCATCGCCACCAACGACGCCCGCCGGGTGGGTTCGGTGGCGACGATCATCGCGTACGGGGTGTCGGCGGTCGCCGCCCTCGTGATCAGCGCCGTCGCGCTCCTCAGGATCTCCGTCCCGCTCGGCCTCCTCGTCCTGCTCGGCATCCCGCCGCTGCTCTGGCTCGGGCACCGCATCAGCCGGCCCCTGGAACGGCGCAGCGAGACCGAGCAGGAGCGCGCCGCCCACGCCTCGGGCGTCGCCGCCGACCTCGTCTCCGGTCTGCGCGTCCTCAAGGGCATGGGCGCCGAGTCGGCGGCCGTCGCCCGCTACCGCACCACGAGCCAGGACTCGCTGGCCGCCGCCCTGCGCGCGGCCCGCAGCCGGGCCGGGCACGAGGGCGCGGTGCTCGCCCTGACCGGCGTCTTCATCGCCGTGATCGGCCTGGTCGGCGCCTACCTCGCCATGGACGGCACCATCAGCGTCGGCGACCTGGTGGCGGCCGTGGGTCTGGCGCAGTTCCTCCTCGGACCGTTCCAGCTGCTCACCTACGTCAACGCCGAACTCGCCCAGGGACGGGCGTCCGCCCGGCGGATCGCCGAGGTCCTGGCCGAGCCCGCCGCCGTCCGGGGCGGGGAGACCGTCCCGGCCGAACCGGCCGCCGGGCACCTCGCCCTGCGCGGTGTGTCGCTCGGCGCCCTGCGGGGCGTGGACCTCGACCTGCCCGCGGGCGGCCTGACCGGCATCGTCGCCAAGGACCCGGCGGCCGCCGCCGACCTGCTGCTCTGCCTGGCCCGGGAGCAGGACCCCGCCGAGGGCACGATCGAGCTCGACGGCGTCCCGCTGACCGGGCTCGACCCCGACGCGCTGCGCCGGGCCGTCCTGGTCGCCCACCACGACGCGGACCTGTTCGAGTCCAGCCTCCTCGACAACGTACGGGCCGGGGCCGACGGCGACACGGCGGCGGTCGACCGGGCCCTCGGGGCCTCGGCCGCCGACGACGTGGCCCAACTCCTCCCGGACGGCGTGGACACCCTCCTCGCCGAGCGCGGCCGGTCCCTGTCCGGCGGCCAGCGTCAGCGCGTCGCGCTCGCCCGGGCGCTCGCCGCCGACCGGCCCGTGCTCGTCCTGCACGATCCGACGACCGCCGTCGACACCGTCACCGAGTCGCGGATCGCGAGCCGGCTGCGGGAGGTCCGCCGGGGCCGGACGACCGTCCTCGTCACCACGAGTCCCGCGCTCCTCGCGGTGACCGACCGGGTGGTGGTCCTGGAGGACGGGGCCGTACGGGCCGCCGGCCACCACAACGACCTCCTCGTCGCCGACGAGACGTACCGCGCGACGGTGCTGGCATGACGGCGGCCGGCACGACGACCGACGAGGGACCGCGTACGACCCCGCCCAAGGAGACGGAACAGACCATGACCGGAAGCAGCCCGGACCGCACGCTCCTGCCGACCGCCACGGGCGCCGCGTGCCTGGCGGCGCTCCGCACGATGCTCCACGGCCACCGGCTCCTGGCCGTGGCCGCGACGGCCGTCCTGGTCGCCGGAACCGCGATCGGCCTGCTGACCGCCCCGATCCTCGGGCACATCGTCGACCTGGTCGTGGACCAGCGGGGCGCCCAGGCCCTGACGCTTCCGCTGGTCCTGCTCATCGCCGTCGCCGTGGCCCGGGGCGCGGCCACGGCCGTCGGCAGCACGCTCGTCGCCCGGCTCGGCGAGACCGTGCTCGCCGCGCTGCGCGAGCAGTTCATCGAGCGGGCGCTGCGGCTGCCGCTGGAGCGCGTCGAGGCGGCCGGCTCCGGCGACCTCGTCTCGCGGGTCACGAGCGACGTGACCATGATCGCGAAGTCGGTGCGCCAGGCGCTGCCCGAGTTCAGCCGGTCCGCGCTCACCATCGTGCTCACCTTCGTCGGACTCGCCGTCCTCGACTGGCGGTTCCTGCTCGCGGCGCTCCTCGCCGCGCCGGTCCAGGTGTTCTCCGTCCGCTGGTACATGCGCCGCTCCTCCCCCGTGTACGGGGCTCACCGCATCGCCACCGGCGCGCTGCAGCACCAGCTGCTCGACAGCGTCGGTGGCGCGCGGACCGTCCGCGCGTTCCGTCTCGGCGGGACGCACGCCGGCCTCCTGGACGAGCGGTCGGCGGCGGCGCGCGACCTCGGCCTGCGGGGCATCCACCTCGTCACCGGCTTCTTCTCCCGGCTGAACCTCGCGGAGTTCATCGGCCTGGCCGCGATGCTCGCCACCGGATTCGTCCTGGTCGACGGCGGTTCGGTCAGCATCGGTACGGCCACGGCCGCCGCGCTGTACTTCCACAGCCTCTTCAACCCGATCAACGCGACGCTGTACCTCCTGGACGACGCGCAGTCCGCCGGCGCGAGCTTCGCCCGCCTGGTGGGCGTCTCGGCCCTCCCGGCCGAGCCCGCGCCGCAGGACGCGGACGCTCCCGTGGACGGCTCGGTCACCGTCTCGGCGCTCAGCCACGCGTACGCCACCGGGGCGACGGTGCTGCACGAGGTCGACCTCGTCGTCCGCAGCGGGGAGCGGATCGCGCTGGTCGGCGCCAGCGGGGCCGGCAAGACGACCCTCGCCAAGGTCATCGCCGGGGTCCACACGCCGACGTCGGGCTCGATCACCCTCGGCGGGGTCCCCGTCGGGAAGCTGGGCCCGGCAGGGGTACGGCGCGCGGTGGCCCTCATCAGCCAGGAGGTGCACGTCTTCGCCGGGCCGCTCGCCGAGGACCTGCGCCTCGCCCGGCCCGACGCCGGTGACGAGGAGCTGCGCGCGGCCCTGGACCGGGTGGGCGCCCTGGAGTGGGCGGAGGCCCTGCCCGAGGGGCTCGCCACGGTCGTCGGGGAGGGCGGGCACCGGCTGACGGTGACGCAGGCACAGCATCTCGCGCTGGCCCGGCTGGTCCTCGCCGATCCGCCCATCGCCATCCTCGACGAGGCGACGGCCGACGCGGGCAGCGCGGGCGCGCGCGTCCTGGAGGACGCGGCGGCGCGGGCCCTTGAGGGCCGTACGGGCCTGATGGTGGCCCACCGTCTCCCGCAGGCCGCGACCGCCGACCGCGTCGTCGTCCTGGATCAGGGCCGGGTCGTGGAGATCGGCACCCACGAGGAGCTGATCGCCGTGGGCGGCCGGTACGCCGACCTGTGGGCGGCGTGGTCCGACAGCCGACGGCAGCCCGCGGAGAAGGTGCCGGGACCGGCCTCCGGTTCCGACTCCGAGGTGCCGGTCGCGCCGGCTCTCTAGGAGCTCTCCAGCAGCTCGCCAGGAGCTGCTGGGAGCCGCGGGGAGCGACACGAAGGAGGGGCGTCACGACGGATCGTCGTGACGCCCCTCCTTTTGTCGCTCAGCCCTGCCGGGCGAATCGTTGCTCAGCCCTGCCGAGCGACAAGGCTCACCGGGCGCAGGTCGGTCCAGTGGGACTCGACGTAGGCCAGGCAGGCCTCGCGGGTGTCCTCGCCGAAGACGGTCCGCCAGCCGGCGGGCACGGCGGCGAAGGAGGGCCACAGCGAGTGCTGGTTCTCTCCGTTGGCCAGGACCAGAAAGCGGCCCTGCGGGTCCTCGAAGGGGTTGGTCGTCATGCGTTCTCACTCCTCGTGGATGTGACGTGGTACAGCTCGGACAGCGGCTGTTCGGAGTCCGCTGTCACCGTGCGCAGAAGGGTCTGGAGTTCTTCGGCGAGCCGGCGGGCCTTCGCGGCGCCGATCCGCTCGTGGGCGTGGACGAGCCCGCAGTGCACGGGCCCGTCGCCGCGCGGTTCGTAGAAGGAGAGCGTGAGCTCCGCCCGTGCCGTGCCGGTCGGGACGGCCTGGAGGGCGCCCACGCCGCCTTGCAGCGGGTCGAGGTCGGCCTGCTCGTGGTGGATCACCATCACCTGCGGGCCGGCCGGACGCAGGCCGGCCGCGCGGACGACCGCGTCGAAGGGGACGTCCTGCCGGTCGAGCGCGCCGAGCGTGGTCTCCCGTACGCGGGCGAGCAGTTCGGCGAAGGTCGGGTCTCCGGCGGTGTCGGTACGCAGCAGGACCGTGTTGAAGAAGCAGCCGACCAGATCCGCGAGCCGGTCGTCGGTGCGGCCGGCGACCATGGTGCCGATGGGCAGGTCGGTGCCCGCGCCGTGGGCGGTGAGCAGCGCGGCGAGCGCCGAGTGCAGGACCATGAACATGCTGGTGCCGGTGGCCTGCGCGAGCCGGTCGACGTCGGCGTGCAGCCGCTCGTCGAGGACGAACTCGACGACCCCGGCCGCCCCGCGTCCGGTGCGGCCGTCGGCCCCGGGGGCGGGGACGTCGGCCGGCAGGGCCAGTTCGCGCGGTGCCTGCCTGAGCGTCCGCCGCCAGTAGGCCAGTTGACGGCCGCCCCGGCTGTCCGGGTCGTCGAGGTCCCCGAGGACCTCGCGCGCCCAGCGGGTGTAGTCGGCGTACGTCACGGGGAGCGGCTCCCAGCCGGGTGCCCGGCCGGCGGTCCGCTCTCCGTAGGCCGTGGTGAGGTCGCGGAGGAGCGGGACCACGGACCATTCGTCCACGGCCAGGTAGTGCATGGTCAGCAGGACCGCCTGGGTCCCGTCCGTGCCGGTGAGCAGCCTGACCCGCAGGGCGGGTTCCCGCTCCAGGTCCGGTGTCTGCCCGGCCAGTTCGGCCAGTCGGGCGTCCAGGTCCGCGCAGTGCTCGGAGGCGAGCGCCGGTGCCTCGGCGGCCCGCCGCAGCACCGTGCCGTCGCGCTGCTCGGTGAACGCGGTGCGCAGCGGCTCGTGCCGGGCCGTCACGTCGGCGAGCGCCGCGGCGAGGGCGTCGGCGTCGAGGCCGCCGGGCGAGCGGAGCACGAGCGCGTGGTCGAAGCCGGGGCCGCGGCGGTACGCGTCCCACTGCCACTGCTGGACGGGCGCCACCGGCAGGTCGGTGCCGTCGGCCGCCGCGTCGTGTGCCGGGTCTGCCGGGCGCAGGGCGGGCCGGGCGGCGGTCGCGCCGTCCAGCTTGCCGGCGATGCCGGCGACGGTGAGGGCGTCGAAGACGTCCCGGATGCTCAGCTCGACGCCGAACTCGGTGCGGATCCTGCCGAGCAGCCGCATCGACGCCATGGAATGGCCGCCGAGCGCGAAGAAGCTGTCGTGGACGCCGACGCTCTCCAGCTTGAGGATCTCGCAGAACAGTTCGGCGAGCCGGGTCTGGGTCGGGGTCGCCGGGCGGGCGTCGCCCGTCATCGCGGACCACTCCGGCGCGGGCAGCGCCTTGTGGTCGAGCTTGCCGTTGGGCGTGAGCGGCAGCGGGCCGTCGAGGGCGACGACGAGGGCGGGGACCATGTACTCGGGGAGCTGCCCGGCGACATGGGCGCGCAGCTCCTGCGGGTCGAGCTCCTTCGGCGCGCCTCCCCCGGTCTCGGGTACGGCGTAGCCGACGAGCCGGACGATGTCGCCGTCGCGGTCGGGCAGGACGGCGGCCTGGGCGACGGACGGGTGGCCGGCGAGCGCGGCCTCGATCTCGCCGAGCTCGATGCGGAAGCCGCGGATCTTCACCTGGGTGTCGACCCGGCCGAGGAAGTCGAGGTTGCCGTCGGCGCGCCAGCGGGCGCGGTCGCCCGTGCGGTACATGCGGCTGCCGGGTGCGCCGAACGGGTCGGCGACGAACCGCTCCGAGGTGAGCCCCGGCTGCCCGAGGTAGCCCCGGGCGAGGCCGCGCCCCGCGACGTACAGCTCGCCGACGACACCGGGCGGCACCGGCCGCAGGTGCTCGTCGAGGACGTAGCAGCGGGTGTTGGGGTCGGGGCGGCCGATCGGCACCCGGCCGGTGGCGCGGCCGCCGTGCTCGCGGGCGGGCCAGAGCGTCGAGTTGACCGTCGCCTCGGTGAGTCCGTACGCGCAGATCAGGTGCGCGGTGGCGCCGAACCGTTCGAAGAGGTCCGGCGGGACGGTCTCCGTCCCGACGAGGACGGTCGAGCCTTCGGGCAGGGCGCAGCCCGGGGGCAGCGCCGACACCAGCGACGGCGGCAGGATCATGTGGGTGATCCGCTGGTCCGCGAGGAAGTCGGTGAGGGCGGGGCCGGCGACCCTGGCCTCGTCGGTGATGAGCACGAGCCGTCCGCCGTGGCAGAGCGCCATGGCGAGCTCGAAGGCGAAGACGTCGAAGCCGATGGAGGCGAACTGGAGGACGCTGCTGTCGTGGGCGAGACCCATCCGGTCGACGGCGGTGGCGACGAGGCTGGCGATGCCCTCGTGCGGGACGACGACGCCCTTGGGGCGGCCGGTGGAGCCGGAGGTGTAGATCACGTACGCGGCCTGGTCCAGCCCCACCGGTCCGCCGGGCGGCGGTGTGGCCGGCAGCGCGGCGAGTTCGGCCGCGGTGTCCGGGGCGTCGAGCAGGAGCACCGGGACGCCGGGCACGTCGGGGATCTTCCCGGCGACGGGCTCGGTGCCGACGACGACGGCCGCGCCCGAGTTCTCGATCATGTAGGTGAGCCGGTCGCCCGGGTGCACGAGGTCGAGCGGGAGGAACGCGGCGCCCAGCTTCAGCGCGGCGACGACCGTCGCGATCATGTCCACCGAGCGCGGCACGGCCACTCCGACGACGCTCTCGGCGCCGACGCCGCGGGCGGCGAGCAGCCGGGCGAGGCGGTCGGCACGGGCGTCGAGCTGGGCGTACGTCACCGACCGGGAGCGGTCGACGACGGCGACGGCGTCCGGGCGTTCGGCGACCCGGCGGGCGAACAGCCCGGGCAGGGTCTCCTCGTCGACCTCGCGGGGCGGGCCGTTGAAGCCTTCGAGGACCAGTCGGCGTTCCTCTGCGGAGAGGATCCCGGCCCGCGACACCGGCTGGTCGGGGGCGGCGACGAGGGCCGTGACCAGCCTGCGGAGGCGGTCGGCGACGCGCTCGGCGGTCTCCCGGTCGAAGAGTTCGGTGGCGAACTCCAGGCGGCAGCCGAGGGAGTCGGCGGCGCCGTCGGCGCCGGTGCGCTCGGTGAAGCTGAACACCAGGTCGAACTTGGCGGTGCCGATCCCGCAGGGGACGTAGGAGGCCTGGAGGCCGGGCAGCCGCAGCTCGTCGTCGGTGCGGGCGTGGTAGCCGACCATCACCTGGAAGAGCGGGTTGCGGGAGAGGGAGCGGGTCGGGTTGAGCTTCTCCACGACCGACTCGAAGGGGACGTCCGCGTGGGAGAACGCGGCCAGGTCGGTCTCCCGCACCCGGGCGAGCAGCTCGGTGAAGCTGGGGTCGCCGGTGAGGTCGGTCCGCAGGACCAGCGTGTTGACGAAGAAGCCGACGAGCTCGTCCAGGGCCTCGTCGCCCCGCCCGGCGATCGGTGCGCCGAGGGGGATGTCGGTGCCGGCGCCGAGCCGGTGGAGCAGGGCGGCGACGGCCGCGTGCACCACCATGAACATGCTGGCGCCGGTCTCGCGGGCGAGCCGCTTGAGGCCCTCGTGGACCGTGGGGTCGAAGGCGATGTCCAGCTCGGCGCCGGTGAACGCCGGGCGGGCGGGCCGCGGCCGGTCGGTGGGCAGCTCCAGCTCCTCGGGGGCGCCGGCCAGGGCCGTGCTCCAGTGCTCCAGCTGCCGGGCGGCGAGGCTGTCCGGGTCGGCCGGGTCGCCGAGGAGGCGCTGCTGCCAGAGGGCGTAGTCGGCGTACTGGACGGGCAGCGGTTCCCAGTCGGGGGCGGCGCCGTCGAGGCGGGCCCGGTAGGCGGTGGTGAGGTCCCGCAGGAAGGGGCGGTCGGACCACTCGTCGGTGGTGATGTGGTGCAGGAGCAGCGCGACGACGTGGTCGTCGGGCGCCACCTCCACGATCGTGGCGCGGAGGGGGAGTTCGCCGGCGAGGTCGAAGGGCCGGCGGACGGCGGCGTCGACGATGGCGGGCACCTCGTCCTCGGCGGCGCGCAGGTGCTCCACGACCGGGCGGACGTCGGCGGGCAGGACCCGCTGGAACGCCTGGCCCTCGCGCTCGGCGAAGACCGTGCGGAGCGCCTCGTGGCGGGCGGTCACGTCGGCGAGGGCGGCGCTCCAGGCCGTGCGGTCGAAGGCGCCGCGCAGCCGCATGACGAGCGGGAAGTTGTACGCGGCCGAGGTGCATTCGATCTGTTGGATGACCCACAGGCGCTGCTGGGCGTGCGACAGCGGCAGTTCGTCGGGCCGTTCGGCGGCCGTGAGGGCCGTCAGGGCCGGGCGGGCGGTGCCGCGCGAGGTGGCCGTGCGGGCGACGAGCTCGGCGACGGTGGGTGCCTCGAAGAGGTCGCGGATCGCGAGTTCGGCGTCGAGCGCGGTGCGGGCGCGGCTGACGAGCCGGGTGGCGAGGAGCGAGTGGCCGCCCAGCTCGAAGAAGTCGCTGTCGATGCCGACGCTGCCCTCGGCGAGGCCGAGCACCTCCGCGAAGAGCGCGCACAGCGTCTCCTCCTGCGGGGTGCGCGGGGCGCGGGTCTCGCCGGTGCCGGCGAAGTCCGGGGCGGGCAGGGCCTTGACGTCGAGCTTGCCGTTGACGGTCAGCGGCAGCGTCGCCACGGGGACGAGCGCGGACGGGACCATGTAGTCGGGCAGGCCGGCCTTGAGGTGCTCGCGCAGCCGCTGCACGAGCGTCTCGTCGACGGGATCGGCGCCCTCCTCCCGTACGAGGTAGCCGACGAGGCGCTTGGTGCCGGCGGTCTCGTGGACGACGACGGCGGCGTGGGCGACCTCCGGGTGCGCGGACAGGGCCGTGGAGATCTCGCCGAGTTCGATGCGGTAGCCGCGGAGCTTCACCTGGTCGTCGGTGCGGCCGAGGAAGTCGAGCAGGCCGTCGGGGCGCTGCCGTACGAGGTCGCCCGTGCGGTACATGCGCTCGCCGGGCTCGCCGAACGGGTCGGCGACGAACCGCTCGGCCGTGAGCCCCGCCCGGTCGTGGTAGCCGCGGGCGAGGCCCGTACCGGCGATGTACAGCTCGCCGGGGCAGCCCGGGGGGACGGGCCGCAGCATCGTGTCGAGGACATGGGCCCGGGTGTTGCGGATGGGCAGGCCGACGGTGGGCGTCGCGCTGTCGGTGGTGGAACCGCCGAGGGTGTTGATCGTGTACTCGGTCGGGCCGTACAGGTTGTAGCCGTACGTGCCGTCGGTGTCGCGCAGGCGCGTCCAGACCGTGTCGGAGACGGCCTCGCCGCCGAGGAGGACGAGCGCGGGCCGGTGCCGGCCCGCGCCACTGCCCGCGCCACTGCCCGTGGCCTCGTCGCGGTCGAGCAGCCCCTCCTCGATGAGGAGCTGGGCGTAGGTGGGCGTGACGTTGACGACGTCGACGCGGTGCTCGTCGCAGTACGCGACCAGGGCCTCGGCGTCGCGGCGGAGCTCCTCGTCGCAGACGTGGACCTCATGGCCCTCGACGAGCCAGAGCAGCTCCTCCCAGGACATGTCGAAGGCGAAGGAGACGGTGTGCGCGATGCGCAGGCGCCGTCCGCCGGCCGAGGCGATGGCCGGGTCGAAGATCTCCTTCTGGTGGTTGAGCTGCATGTTCGTCAGACCCCGGTAGGGGGTGACGACGCCCTTGGGGCGCCCGGTGGAGCCGGAGGTGTAGATGACGTACGCGGGGTGCTCCAGCCGGTCCGGCACACCGCGGGCGAACGCGGGCCGCTCGGCGTCGCTGATGCCGTCGCCGGGCAGCGCGGCCAGTTCGGCCGCCACGGCCGGGTCGTCGAGGAGGAGCTCGGGGGCGACGGGCCCGTCCTCGCCGCGCAGGGTCGGGGCGACGGCGGTCGTGGACAGCAGGCACAGCGGTCCCGTGTCCTCGGCCATCAGGCGGAGCCGGTCGGCGGGGTGGTCGAGGTCGAGCGGCAGGTAGGCGGCGCCCGTCCGCAGGACGGCGAAGAGCGCGGCCACCATCTCGATGGAACGGGGCAGCGCGAGCGCCACGACCGTCTCGGGTCCGGCGCCGCGGGCGAGGAGCAGCCGGGCGAGCCGGTTGATCTGCGCGTCCAGTTCGGCGTACGTGAGGGCCCGGTCGCCGAAGACGAGCGCCACGGCGTCGGGGGTACGGGCGACCTGGGCCGTCAGCATGTCGGCGACGGTCTCGTCCGGTACGTCCTCGCGGGTGGCCGCGCGGCCGGAGTCGAGGGCGGCGCGCTCCTCCGGGAGCAGCAGGTCCACTCCGGCGGTGCGGGCGGACGCCGTGCCGTCGAGGGCCTCGCCCAGGCGGTCGAGGGCCGTCGTGAAGCGGGCCAGGATCGTGGCGGCGGCCGCGGCGTCGAAGAGGTCGGGCCTGGCCGCCAGGGTCACCCGCAGCCGCGCGCCGGGCGTGACGATCAGGGTGAGCGGGAAGTGGGTGCCGTCGACGTTGGAGACGCCGGTGATGCCGTGCCGTGCCCGGAGTTCCGCCGCGCGGTCCTCGCCGTCGGCCGAGCGGAGCACGAAGAGCGTGTCGAAGAGGCGGCGGTGGCCGGTCTCCTGCTGGAGCGTGCCCAGGCCCACGTACTCGTACGGCATGACGGAGGCGCGCTCGTTCTGCATCCGCCGCAGCAGGTCGAGCAGCGGCTCGTCCGGGGCGAAGGCGACGCGGGCGGGGACGGTGTTCAGGAACATGCCGATGATGCCGGCCACGTCCGGTACGTCCGCCGGGCGCCCGGCGACCGCCGTGCCGAAGGCGACGTCGCCGCGGCCCGTCATCGCCGAGAGGACCAGGCCCCAGGCGGCGTTCAGGACGGTGTTCAGGGTGAGTCCGTGGCGCCGGGCGAGGGCGCGGAGCCGGTCGCTGCTCTCCTGGGTCAGGT
The DNA here is from genome assembly GCF_042268445.1 of Streptomyces sp. NPDC056169. Taxonomy (NCBI): domain Bacteria; kingdom Bacillati; phylum Actinomycetota; class Actinomycetes; order Kitasatosporales; family Streptomycetaceae; genus Streptomyces; species Streptomyces sp. NPDC056169. The sequence continues at coordinate 121,792 of NZ_JBHJUO010000009.1, forward strand.
GGGCGTCGAAGTCGGCCGGGATGACGGGGCCGGCGTCGCGTCCGGACGGGGCGACGAGCGTCGGTTCGTCGAATCCGGCGAGCGTCCCGCGCCAGGCGTCCAGGGCGGCCGCGGTGTCCTGGGCGTCGAGCCAGGCCAGGTAGTCGCGGTACGAGCCGGGCCGCGCGAGGCCGGTGGCGTCGCCGGCCCGCTCGTACAGCGTGAACAGCTCCTCCAGGAACAGCCAGGCGGACCAGCCGTCCCACAGGATGAGGTGGTGGGTGACGACGAGCCGGTCGCGGCCGTCGCCGAGGCGGATGAGCAGCAGGCGGCAGAGCGGGGCGGCGGACAGGTCGAAGCGCCGGCGGCGGTCGGCGGCGAGCAGCTCCTCCACCCGGGTCCGCTGTTCCTCCTCGGGCAGGTGGCTCAGGTCCTCCTCGGTCAGCGGGATCTCGGCGCCGTCCGCGATGAACTGCACGGGCCGGGGCAGGCCGTCGCTGGTGAATCCGGCGCGCAGGCTGGTGTTGCGCGCGAGGAGGGCGCGGCAGGCGGCCCGCAGGCGGTCGGCGTCGACCCTGCGGTCGAAGTCGAGGGCCTCCTGGGACTGGTAGACGTCGAGGGCGTCGCCGGCGTCGTAGGTGGCGTGGAAGTACATGCCCTCCTGGAGCGGGGAGAGCGGCCAGATGTCCGCGACGGGGAGCCCGGCGGCGGCGTGGACGCGCTCGGTCTCCTCGGCGGTGAGCACGAGCCCGCCCAGCGGCGCCGGGGCCGGTTCCGGGGCCGGTGCGGAGGGCTCCGGGGGCGCGGCGGCGGTCAGTTGGCCGAGCAGGGCCTTCAGAGCGGGGTCGACGGCGGCGCCGGACTGCTGCTGGAGGGCCAGGACGGCCTGGAGCGCGGCGGCGGCCTGCCCGGCGTCGGTGGCGGAGACGGTCACGCCGTCTGAGTGCACGGGTACCTCGGTTGTCTGGGATGCGGTGGGGTCGGCCGGCGTCGCGGCCGGAGTCGCACTCGGGGCCGTAAGCGCGGCCGTCTCGGCGAGCGCGGCGGGGGTGCGGCACGCGAACACGTCGCGCGGGCTGAGCGTCAGCCCCCGCTCGCGGGCGCGGGTGGCGACGGTGATCGAGGTGAGGCTGTCGCCGCCGAGGACGAAGAAGTCGTCGTCGACGCCGATCCCCGGCACGCCGAGGACGTCGGCGAAGATCGCGCACAGGGCGCGCTCGCGCTCGTCGCGGGGCGCGCGGCCGTCCGCCCGGGGTGCGGCCTCGGGGGCCGGCAGGGCGTTCTGGTCGAGCTTGCCGCTGGGCGTCAGGGGCAGTTCGGCGAGGACGACGACGGCGCCGGGCACCATGGGGGCGGGCAGCGCGTCGGCGAGCGCCGCGAGGAGCGCCCCCTGCTCCGGGGCGGCGCCGGGGGCCGGGACGGCGTAGCCGACGAGGGCGCCGTCGCGGACGGTCACGGCGGCGCGGGCGACGCCGGGGAGTGCGGCGAGGGCGGTCTCGATCTCGCCCAGCTCGATGCGGTTGCCGCGGATCTTGACCTGGCGGTCGGTGCGCCCGAGGTACTCGACCGCGCCGTCGGCACGCCGCCGCACCAGGTCTCCGGTGCGGTACATCCGGCTGCCGGGCTCGCCGAAGGGGTCGGCCACGAACCGCTCGGCGGTAAGACCGGGCCGGTGGTGGTAGGCCCGCGCCAGCTGGACGCCCGCGAGGTACAGCTCGCCGGGCACTCCGTCGGGCACCTGCCGCAGGAACGGGTCCAGGACGTGGAGCCGGGTGTTCCACACGGGTCGGCCGATCGGGACGGCGGGCTCGTCGCCGCCCTCGTACGGGAAGTACGTGACGTCGACGGCGGCTTCGGTGGGGCCGTAGAGGTTGTGGAGGGGGACGGGTCCCCGGCCTTCGCGGGAGGTCCGGGACGTGAGGTCCCGCCAGCGGCGGGCGTCGGCGCCGGTGAGCGCCTCGCCGCTGCAGAACACCCGGCGCAGGCTCGCAGCCCAGTCGGGGAGGTCCGTGGCGGACTCCGCGACCTGGACGAACGCGGCGAGCATCGACGGCACGAAGTGGGTCGTGGTGACGGCCCGTTCGTGGATGAGGCCGGCCAGGTAGGCGGGGTCGCGGTGGCCGTCGGGGCGGGCGAGGACGACGGTCGCGCCCTCGGTCAGCGCCCAGAAGAACTCCCAGACCGACACGTCGAAGCTGGACGGGGTCTTCTGGAGGACCCGGTCGTCGGCGGTCAGCCGGTACGCGTGCTGCATCCAGGCGAGCCGGTTGACGATCGCCCGGTGGGTGACGGCGACGCCCTTGGGCCGGCCGGTGGAGCCCGAGGTGTAGATCAGGTACGCGGGGTGGTCGGGTCCGGCGGCTCGCACGGGCGCGTCGGGGGCGGCCCCGTCCCGCTCCTCACCGTCGACGAGCAGGTGGTGGAGGTCCGGGACGGCGGGCAGCCGGCCGGCGGCCTCCGCCGTCGTCACGACGGTACGGGCGCCCGAGTCGGTGAGCATGAACGCGACCCGGTCGGCCGGGTAGTCGAGGTCGACCGGCAGGTAGGCGGCGCCCGACTTGAGGACGCCGAGGAGCGCGACCATCAGCTCGGCCGAGCGGGGCACGGCGACGGCGACGTACTGCTCGGGGCCGGCGCCGCGGGCCCGGAGCCGCCGGGCGAGCGCCTCGGCGCGCCGGTCCAGATCCGCGTAGGTGAGGGTGGTGTCGTCGAAGACGACGGCCGGGGAGTGCGGGGCGTCCGCGACCCGTGCGGCGAAGAGGGAGGCGAGGGTCGCCTCGGGGACCGGGTGCCCGGTGGCGTTGAGCTCCGCGAGGTGGTCCCGCTCGCGGAGGGAGAGTATGCCGGTGCGGCCGACGGGGCGGGCGGGTTCGGCGACGACGGTCCGCAGCAGGGCGGTGAAACGGCAGGCGAGGACCGCGACGGCGACCTGGTCGAGGCGTGCCGCGTCGTGCTTGAACCGCAGCAGCAGCCCGTCGTCGGCCGGCTCGACGACGAGCGCGAGCGGGTAGTGCACGGCGTCGAGGATCTCGGCGCCGGTGACGAGCGGCTTCTCGGGACCCTGCCCCGCGGTCCGGTCGCCGGTCGGGTAGTTCTCCACCACCACGAGCGTGTCGAAGAGTTCACCGCCGCCGCCCGTGACCCGCTGGATGTCGGCGAGGCCGAGGTGCTGGTGGTCGAGCAGGGCCGCGTGCTCGTCCTGGACGCGCCGCAGGAGGTCGGTGAGCGACTCGTCGGGGCGCAGGGTCACCCGCGCCGGAACGGTGTTGATGAACAGGCCCACGGCGGCGTCGAGGTCCGCGACCTCCGTGGTGCGCCCGGAGACGGTGGTGCCGAAGACGACGTCCCGGCTGCCGGTGAGCGCGCCGAGGAGGAGGCCCCAGGCGCCGTGGAGGACGGTGCTCAGGGTCAGGCCGTGGCTCCGGGCGTAGGCGGTCAGTCCGTCGGCGAGGTCCTGGGGGAGCCGGGTGTCGACGTGCTCGGGGCGGGCCGGCGCGTCGGCGGTGCCCGGGCTGGAGAGCTCGGGCAGCCGGGTGGGCTCGTCGAGCCCGGCGAGGGCCTGCCGCCACGCCTCGCGGGCGGCGTCGCGGTCCCGGCCCGCGAGCCAGGCCAGGTACGGCTCCGGGGCGACCGGCTCCGGGAGCGTGAACCCCTCGTACGCGGCGGCCAGTTCGCGGAGCAGGACGGAGACGGACCAGCCGTCGGCGACGATGTGGTGGAGGGTGAGGAGGAGCCGGTGGCGCTGCCCGTCCCTGATGAGGGTGGCGCGCAGCAGCGGCGGCCGGTCGAGGGCGAACCGCTCGGCGCGGTCGGCGTGCAGGAGCGCGTCGAGTCCGGTGGTGGCGGTGTCGGCCTCCCGCCACGGCAGGGTCACGTGCTCGGCGAGCCGCTGGACGATCTCGCCGCCGGGCAGCTGGCGGAACGACGCGCGCAGCAACGGGTGCCGGTCGAGGAGAAGTTGGAGGGTGGCGCGGAGCCGGTCGGGGTCGACGGGGCCCGCGAGGTCGAGGAGTTCCTGGACGACGTAGAGGTCCTTGGCCCGGTCGTCGAACTCCGCGTGGAAGAAGAAGCCTTCCTGGAGCGGGGAGACGGGCAGGGCGTCCGCGTCGAGCTCCACCGCGCGGGCCGGGGCGGTGGGGGTCTCGCCGGTGGTCCGGGCGGCGCGGGCGAGAGCGGCCACGGTCCTGTTCCGGAACACCTCGCGCGGGGTGATCGCGAGCCCGGCCTCGCGGGCGCGGTGGACGAGCTGGATGGCGACGATGCTGTCGCCGCCCAGTTCGAAGAAGCTGTCGTGGACGCCCACCGACGGCAGGCCGAGGACCTCGGCGAACAGCGCGGCGAGCGCGGTCTCGGCCGGGGTGCCCGGGGTGTCGGCGCCGGTCAGGGCCGTCCACCGGGGCTCGGGCAGGGCCTTGCTGTCGAGCTTGCCGTTGGGAGTCAGCGGGAGCGGTCCTTCGAGGACGACGACGGCCGACGGGACCATGTGGTCGGGGAGCGCGTCGGCCACGTGGGCGCGCGCGGCCGTCACGGCGGCCTCGGCCTCCGCGCCGGCCGCCTCCGCGACCAGGTAGGCGACGAGGCGCTTCACGCTCCGGTGGTCCTCGCGGGCGAGGACGGCGGCCTGGGCGATGCCCGGGCAGGCCATCAGGGCGCTCTCGATCTCGCCGGGCTCGATCCGGTGGCCGCGGATCTTGATCTGGCCGTCCGCGCGGCCGAGGAACTCCAGGTTGCCGTCGGCGCCCCAGCGGACCCGGTCGCCGGTGCGGTACATGCGGGTGCCGGGCTCGCCGTACGGGTCGGCGACGAACCGCTCCGACGTCAGCCCGTGGCGGCCCAGATAGCCGCGGGCGAGGCCGCGGCCGGCGACGTACAGCTCGCCCTCCGCGCCGACGGGCACCGGGCGGAGGGCCGTGTCGAGCACGTAGGCGCGGGTGTTGGGGTCGGGCCGGCCGATGGGGGCGGGGCCGGGCCGGTCGGGCTCGGCGAGCCAGAGCGTCGAGTTGACGCTCGCCTCGGTGAGGCCGTACGCGACGACGACCCGGAGCCTGCCGTCCCAGCGGGCGATCAGTTCGCTCGGGACCGCCTCGGTGCCGACGACGAGCACGGCCCCGGCGGGGAGTTCGCACTCCTGCGGCAGGGCGGAGACGAGCGACGGCGGGAGGATCATGTGGGTGGCGCGGTGGCGGGCGATGTAGTCGGTGAGCGCGGGGCCCGCGACGCGGCGCTCGGCGGGGACGACGATGATCCGGCCGCCGACGCACAGCGACATGATCAGGTCCCACACCGTCACGTCGAAGCCGACGGAGGCGAACTGCACGACCCGGCTGTCGGCGGTGATGCCGATGCGGTCGGTCGCCGTGGCGACGAGGCTGCCGACGCCGTCGTGCGGGACGACGACGCCCTTGGGGCGGCCGGTCGACCCGGAGGTGTAGATGACGTACGCGGCCTGGTCGAGGGCGACGGTGACACCGGGGTCGGTGTCGGCGAGGGCGGCGAGCGCGTCGGCGGTCTCCGGGTCGTCGAGCAGGAGGTGTGTGACGCCCGTGGGCCGCGGGAGTTCACCGGCGAGGTCGCGCACGGTGAGGACGGTCCGGGCCCGGGCGTCGTCCAGCATGTAGGCGATGCGGTCGCGCGGGTGGTCCGCGTCCAGCGGCAGGTAGGCGGCGCCGGCCTTCATCACGGCGAGGAGGGCGACGACGAGTTCGGGCGAGCGCGGCAGGGCCACGCCCACGACGTCCTCGGCGCCCACGCCTCGGGCGGCGAGGAGCCGGGCGAGCCGGTTGGCGGCGGAGTTGAGTCCGGCGTACGTCAGCTCCCGGTCCTCGCAGACGAGGGCGACGGTGTCGGGCCTGCGACGGACCTGCCGCTCGAAGGCGGCGGGCCAGGAGAGGTCCGCGACCTCGCGCGGGGCGACGCCGAACTCGTCGAGCACCAGGGCGCGTTCGGTGTCGGAGGTGACGTCGAGGTGGCCGAGGGGGCGGTCGAGGTCGGCGGTGAAGTCGCGCAGCACGGCGAGGAAGCGGCGTTCGTGGTCCGCGAGCTCCCGCTCGTCGCACGCGTCGGCGTCGGCGTCGAGGTGGACGGTGACGCCCCGGCCGTGCCGGGTCTCGGCGAAGGTGAAGGCGAGGTCGCTGACGGGCCCGAGCCATTCCGGGCGCAGCTCGGCGTCGAGTTCGGCGCCGCCGGCCGCGAAGCGGAGGCCCTCGGAGCGCGGCAGGACGTTGACGGTGGGGCCGACGAGCTCCGGCACGCCGTCGACGAGGCCGAGGTCCCTGGCCAGGTCCTCGGCGCGGTAGCGGCCGTGGGCGACCGCGTCGGCGACCCGGTCGTGGACGTGGGCCACGAGGGCGGCGCCGGTGGCGGCGGGCCCGGCGGCGAGGCGCAGCGGGAGGATGTTGGACACCATGCCGGGGACGGTCGCGGAGACCTCGTCCCGGCGGGCGGTGATCGGCAGGCCGAGGACGAGGTCCTGCTCGCCGCTGACGCGGTGGAGGTAGGCGGCGACGGCGGCGACGAGGACGCGGGACGGGCGGACGCCCGCGCTCCGGGCGGCGGCGTGCAGCCGGTCGACGTCCTGGGCGGCGAGTTCCGTCGTACGCCGCAGGCGTCGCGTCATCGGGGACGCGGCGCGCTCGACGAGGCGTACGGGCTCGGTCCTGCCGGCCATGCGGTCGGCCCACCAGGCGCGGTCCTGATCGTGCCCGTCCGACGTGCGGTAGGCGCGGTCGGCGGCGACCAGGCCGGCGAGGGTGCGGTCGCCGGGGGCCGGCGCCTGCTCCCCCGCCGTGTAGAACTCGCCGGCGCGCCGGGAGACGAGGGCGGCGCCCATGCCGTCGTTGACGATGTGGTGGTAGCGCTGGACCCAGAGGACGTGGTCCTCGGCGAGCCGCAGCAGCGCGTGCCCGGAGAGCGGTCCGTGGGCGAGGTCGACGGGCCGGTCCCGGTCGGCGGCGGTCCACGCGGCGGCGGCCTCCTCCGGGTCGGCGGCGGCGCGCAGGTCCACGACCGTGAGGTCGAGGGGGTGGGTGCGGGGCGTCTGGCGCGGTCCGTCGCTCCCGGAAACGACGTTCACCCGCAGGCACTCGGCCTCGTCGACGGCCCGGCGGACGGCCGCGGCGAGCCGGTCGAGGTCGAGGTCGCCGCGGAGGTCAAGCGTGAACACGATGTTGTAGGCAGAGCTGTCCGGCTCCAGTTGCTGGGCCAGCCAGATACCGGATTGCCCGCCGGTGAGGGGGAGCCCGTGGGCGGACGTCCGGTCCGACTCGACGTCAAACATCGTACGAAGTGGCCTTTCCCTGGAGGTGCGTCGGTGTGAGTGGTCCCGGTCGCGACTCGACGGCGTGGCGGGACCGCCACGCCGTCGGTAGGACCCACGCTCCCTGACGCTGCGTCAGCGACGAGCGGGTCAGCGGTGCGTCGTCACTTGATGGCCGCGAGCAGCGGCTCGATCTCGTCGATGGCGTACGGGATCGACAGGACGGTGTTGAAGGAGAACGCGGCGCCGATGTCCGGGTCCTGGTAGGGCACGAACAGGTCGCGCTTCTCCTGGTTGACCTTCAGCTTCTTGTAGAGCGGCTCCGCCTTGATCCGGTCGTTGGCCTCGGTGCTGGAGGTGACCCAGACGAGCCGGTCCACGTCGAGGACGTTCAGCTTCTCGGCGCTGAGCTCGGCGACGTTCCAGCCCGGCTTGGCCAGGCCGTCGATCTCCGGCTTCAGCTTGAAGCCGAGCCCGGAGAAGAAGATCGCCTTGGGGTCGGTCCTGGTGAACGCCGAGTACTTGCCGGCCTCGAAGGAGTCGGCGACGGTCAGCGTCTTCTGCGCGAACTCGGGGTGCTTGTCGCGGACGGCCTTGAAGCGGGTGTCGATGTCCGCGATCAGCTTCTCGGTCTCGGCGTCCTTGCCGAGCGCCTTGCCGATCTGCCGGGTCATGACCTGCCACGGCGCACCGTAGTCGGGGTGCTCCTTGGGCTGGGCGACGACCTTGGTGAACTTGGAGAGCGTGTCGTACTGCTCCTTCTTCATCCCCGAGTACTGGGCGATGACCAGGTCCGGCTTGAGCGCGGCGATCTTCTCGATGTTGTACTCGTCGCGCTCGCCGACGATCACCGGCTTCGTGTCGCCCCACTTGTCCTTCGTCCAGGGCCACTTGCCGTACGGCTGCTCCTTGAACCAGTCGACCGAGCCGGCCGGCTCGACACCGAGCGCGAGCACCGCATCCTGGTCGGAGAGGCCGAGGGTGACGATCGTCTTCGGCTCCTTGTCGATCGTCGTGCTGCCGTACTTGTGCGCGACCGTCACCGGGAACGCGGCGGGCTTGCCCGCTCCGTCGGCCGACGCCGGCGCGGAGGGCGTGGAGGACGAGCCGGACTTCTCCGTCCCGCCCCCACAGGCGGCGAGTGCGAGCGCCGCCACCGCGAGGACGGCCACGCGGGGAGCGGATCTGGCGAACCGCGCGAGCGCGGGACGTGCACCAGTGGACACAGACTTTCCTTTCACGGGGATTCACAGTGCGTGCCGCCCCCGCCGGGCGAGAGCGCTGCCCGGCGGGGAAGCGGCGGGTGTTGCGTGGGGGGGGCGCGGAGAGGTGCGAGGGGTGCGGCACGGGGGTTCCTCGCGGGGGCCGGTCCCGGCGGACCGGTTCCAGCGGACCGGGTGTGGCGCAGACCGGGCCTCGCGGACCGGTTCCTGCGGACCGGGCCTGAGACGGACCGGCTCCAGCGGGCCCGGGGCCCGGCGCGAGTCGGGTCTAGCGGGCCGTGCCGACGCCGTCGGCGACCGGCCGGTTCTCGCGGGCGGCCGGCACGGCGGCGGGGCGGTGGCCGACGATCGAGTCGAGGATCTCCCCGACCCTGATCGCGGTGTTGGAGAGCAGCGACGACGTGATGCCGTGGGTGTGCTCCGTACCGCCCTGGAGGTAGATGCCGCAGCGCAGTTCGGGGTCGGTGGCGACGCGGTAGTCGCGCTCGACGCGTATGCGGCCCTGCTCGTCGCGGTGGCAGCGCTCGGCGACGTCCCCGAGGAGGCCGAGCGGGTCGGCGGGGCTGTAGCCGGTGGCGAGCACGACCACGTCGGCGTCGAGCGTGGTCTCCTCGCCGCTGACCAGGGACCTGACGGTGGCGCGGGCTCCGTCGGGGCCGTCCTCGACGCCGATGAGCCGGGAGATGTTGAGGAAGCGCAGCCGCTCGGTGCCGAGGACCTTCTCCTGGTACGACTGCCGGTACAGGTCGTCGATGAGGTCGATGTCCACCACGGAGTAGTTGGTGTTGCCGTGGTACTCCATCAGCTTGCGCTTGACGTCGTCGGGAGCGGTGAAGTACTCGTCGACCGCTTCGGGGTCGAAGATGCGGTTGGCGAAGGCGCTGTCGTCGGCGGGGCTGTAGCCGTAGCGGGAGAAGACGGCGCAGATCTCGGCGTCCGGGAAGCGGCGGTGCAGGTAGGCCACGTTCTCGGCGGCGCTCTGCCCGGCGCCCACGACGACGAACCTCTCGGGGGCGGTGCCCTCCAGGCCGTCCACCTTGGCCAGCAGGTCGGAGTTGTGCCAGACGCGGTCGCTGCGCTCGATGCCCTCCGGCATCCGGGGGCGCAGTCCGGTGCCGAGGACGAGGTTGCGGGCGCGGTGGACGACGAGCTCCGATCCGGCGCGGGCGGTGACCTCCAGGTACTCCACCACGCCGTCCTGGACGACCGGTTCGACGGCGATGATCTCGTGGCCGTACGAGACCATGTCGTCGACCTTCGCCGCCGCCCACTCGAAGTAGTCGTGGAACTCCACGCGCAGCGGGAAGAGGTTCTTGTGGTTGACGAAGTCGATCAACCGCCCCTTGCTCTGCAGGTAGCAGAGGAAGCTGTACTCGCTGGACGGGTTCCGGAGCGTCACGAGGTCCTTGAGGAAGGACACCTGCATGGTCGCGTCGTCGATCAGCATGCCGCGGTGCCAGCCGAAACACGGCTGCCGCTCGAAGAAGTGCGCGGTCACCGCCTCCTCCCTGCCGACGCGTGCGTTGTGCTCGCTGAGCGCCAACGCCATGGCCACGTTGGACGGCCCGAAGCCGATTCCAATGAGGTCGTGGACCAGAGGTGTGTCGCCAGGAAGAACCTGAGACATGTCACTCCCATCGTGCGTGCCGCCTGTGGGGGGCGTGGCAGGGAACAGGGCATCGGGGCACACCGGAGAGGGCGACCCGAGCGGAACTTAGGTAAAGCTAACCTGATTTGATGGCGCCTGTCGACGGGGTGTCGCGAACAGCACCGAAACCATGGCTTCGAACAGCCTTGAAACATCACCCAGTTGTGATGTTAGGTAAGCCTTGCTTTACTTACGCCGATCAATCGCTCTTCCGAGGAGGAAGCCCATGCGGGTCGTCATGTTCGGTTATCAGACCTGGGGCCATCGCACCCTCCAAGCGCTCCTGGACTCCGAGCACGACGTGGTGTTGGTCGTGACGCACCCCAAGAGCGAGCACGCGTACGAGAAGATCTGGAGCGACTCGGTCGCCGACCTGGCGGCGGAGCACGGCGTGCCCGTCGTCATCCGCAACCGGCCGGACGACGAGGAGCTGTTCGAGCGGCTCAAGGAGGCCGATCCGGACATCATCGTGGCCAACAACTGGCGTACGTGGATCCCGCCGCGGATCTACAATCTCCCGCGCCACGGCACGCTGAACGTCCACGACTCCCTGCTGCCGAAGTACGCCGGCTTCTCGCCGCTGATCTGGGCGCTGATCAACGGCGAGCCGGAAGTGGGCGTCACGGCCCACATGATGGACGAGGTGCTCGACGCCGGCGACATCGTCCGGCAGGAGTCGGTGGCCGTGGAGCCGACCGACACGGCGACGGACCTGTTCCACAAGACGGTCGACCTCATCGCCCCGGTCACGATCGGCGCCCTCGGCCTGATCGCCTCCGGGCAGACCGAGTTCACCCGGCAGGACAGGTCGCAGGCCAGCTTCTTCCACAAGCGGGCCGAGGAGGACATCCGGATCGACTGGAGCTGGCCCGCCGAGGTGCTGGAGCGCCTGGTCCGTGCCCAGTCCGACCCGTATCCGGCCGCCTTCACCTTCCACCGCGGAAGGCGTCTCGAAGTCCTCTCCGCCGCGGTCTCCACGGGCCGTTACGGCGGGACGCCCGGCCGGATCTTCTACCGCGAGGGCGACGGCGTCGTCATCGTCGCCGGAGCCGACGCGCGCACGGGCCGCAACCACGGCCTGGCCGTCACCCGCGTCCGCACGGACGACGGCCGCGAGCTGTCCGCGGCCGAGTACTTCACTTCCATGGGCGGCTACCTCACCGGCCGCCCCTGACATCGAGGACCCTCACCATGCGTACCGCACGGCCTCGGCACTACCTCATGTGCCGGCCCACCCACTTCGACGTGGTCTACTCCATCAACCCCTGGATGGACCCGGCGAAGCCCGTCGACACCCAACTGGCCATCACCCAGTGGGAGAAGCTGCGCGAGGTCTACCTGAGCCTCGGGCACACCGTCGACACGATCGACCCCCTCCCCGGCCTCCCCGACATGGTCTTCGCCGCCAACGGCGCCACGGTGATCGACGGCCGGGCGCTCGTGGCGAGGTTCCGCGACGCCGAGCGCATCGCGGAGGGCCCCGCCTACCACGACTGGCTGCGCGACAACGGGTTCCCCGACCTCCGCACCGCCGACGTCGTCAACGAGGGCGAGGGGGACTACCTGTTGACCGGCGACTGGCTGCTCGCCGGTACGGGCTTCCGCAGCGACCCGCGCTCGCACGACGAGGCACAGGAGTTCTTCGGACGCCCCGTCATCGGACTGACGCTCGTGGACCCGGACTACTACCACCTCGACACCGCGCTGACGGTGCTCGACGAGCGGACGATCGCGTACTACCCGGCGGCCTTCTCGCCGGGCAGCCTCGCGGTCCTGCGGCGCCTGTTCCCCGACGCCGTCATCGCCACGGCCGAGGACGCGGCGGTCTTCGGACTCAACGCGACCTCGGACGGCTACAACGTGGTGCTGCCGCACAACGCCACAGGAATGACCGAGCAGTTGCGCGCCCGGGGCTTCCACCCCATCGGCGTGGACCTCTCGGAACTCCTCAAGGCCGGTGGCAGCGTGAAGTGCTGCACGCTGGAGCTGCGGACGGCCGCCGCATAGCCACTGACGTGCCCCGGAAGGTCCCGGGGTGCGTCGCTGAATGAATATTAGGTTAGCCTCACCTAAGGATGAGTCATGGAGCAGTCGGTCGTCTCCGGGACGGCACACGACCCGGAAGGCAAGCAGTTCGCCTTCGTCGGCCTCTCGAACGTACCGACCGACTGGGCGCGGGTCCTCGCGGCGCTCGCCGGTACCGACCTGACGCTCCCCGCGCTCCCGGGCGAGACACCGGTCGCGCCACCCGCCACCGGTGCCCCGGCGCGCACGACGCCGCCGAGCGTCCTCGACCTCCACGCGTACCTCCTGACCGCCATCGGCAAGGCCGCGCGTCGGCGCCTTACCGACCGGCTGGCCGCCCGGGGGCTCCGGCTGTGGCACCTCACCGTGCTGGCGCTGCTCGGCGACCTCGGCCCGCAGATGAAGACGGCCCTGGCCGCCCGGCTCGACATCAACGCCAGCGACCTCGTGAAGATCGTCAACGACCTGGAGCGGGCCGGGCACGTGGACTGCGTCCGGGACCGCTCCGACCGGCGCCGCGTCGTCGTCGCACTGACCGACGAGGGCAGGGCCGCACTCGCCGACCTCAGCGCGGACATCGCATCGGCGGACGACGAGATCCTCGCCCCGCTGAGCCCGGGGGAACGCGACCAACTGGGCTCCCTGTTACGGCGGGTGCACCGCCACCTCGAACCGGCACCGGCCGGCGTCGTGCACGAACCCGCGGGGAGCGACCGTCCCCGAGGGCGGGGCGCCGACATCCCCGCACGGACCCACTCCGTCGAGGACGGCCGGATCGACTGGTCCCTTCCGGCGGAGTCCCTCGCGCGGTTCGTCGACGCCCGACGGAACGCGTACCCGGCCGCGTACACCCACCACCACGGCCGGCGGCTCGACATCCTCGCCGCCACGGTCACGCGCCACACCTACGCCGGAACGCCCGGACTGGTCCTCCACACCGAGGACGAGGGCGTCGTCATCGTCACGGGAGCCGCCGCCCACACGGGCCACAACCACGCCCTCGCCCTCACCCGGGTCCGCACGGAGGAGGGCCGGGAGGTCGCCCCGGAGGAGTGCTTCGGGGCGACGGACCCGGAACCCGTCGGCGAGCGCCGAACTCTCAGCGACGGGTGAGGACTTCGGCGATCCGGATGAAGCCCTCGGCGCCGTGGCCCAGGCCCACCGTGCGGCGCGCGAGCCCCTCGGCCGCCCGCATCACGCCCGCGTCGATGCCGTGGGCCTCGGACGCCTGGACGATGTGCGCCATGGACGACACCGCGGACGTCAGCGGATTGCCCTCGCCCGAGTAGGCCCCGCTCTCCAGGTCCTCGGCCAGTTCCTGGAACAGCGGCGGCAGGATCGCGCCGATGCCCTGGGCGAACGGGGCCAGTTCGCTCGGCGAGACGCCCTCCGCCCTCGCCAGGGCGACCGCGTGGACGTACCCCGCCATCGACGTCCAGAAGATGTCGAGCAGCGCGATGTCGTACGCCGCCGCCCGGGCGATGTCCTCACCGAGGTGCGTGTGGCTGCCGCCCAGGACGTCGAGCACCGGCCGGTGTTCGGCGTAGAGCTCGGCCGGGCCGCTGTGCAGGAACACAGCCTGCGGCGTGCCGATGGTCGGGGTGGGCGTCATGATGGCGCCGTCGAGATACCGGATGCCGTGATCGCCGGCCCAACGGCCGGTGTCCCGGGCCCGGTCCGGGGTGTCGGCCGTGAGGTTCACCAGGGTGCGGCCCTTCAGCGCCGCCGTGACGGCGACCTGACGGAGTACGGCGTCCGTCGCGTCGTAATTGACCAGGCAGACGACGCTGAGCGGGCTCGCGCCGACCGCTTCCTCGACCGTCGCCGCCCCGATCGCGCCCCGCGCGACCAGCTCACGGTCCCGGCCCGGGGTGCGGTTCCACACGGTGGTACGGACCCCGGCGGCCACGAACGCACCGGCCAGCGCACGGCCCATGGGGCCGAGTCCGACGACCGTCACGGACGGCACCTCGGACGAGGTCGGGGAGGAAGAAGGGGAAGAAGACATCGCGGAACTCCCTTGTACATGAGGTAAGAAGAAAAGACATGACCGAGGTACGAGGACGGGGACGAGCACGATGACGCGTGGCCGGGCCGCAGACACGGAGGTCTGCGGCGTGACCGCGGCCGTCGCAGTGATCGACGGCAAGTGGAAGACCCTGCTGCTCTGGATGCTCGAATCCGGCCCGCACCGGCCCGGTGAGCTGCGCCGGCGGATCCCGGCGATCAGCGAGAAGGTACTGACCCAGGCCCTGCGGGAGATGGAGTCGGACGGCCTCGTGCACCGCGAGGTGCACGACGTGGTGCCGCCGAAGACCGTCTACTCCCTGACCGACTTCGGCCGCGAGCTCTCCGACGCGCTGGCGCCCCTCTCCGACTGGGGCCACCGCAGGCTGGACCGGCTCGCCGAGGAGCGCGCCGCGTCCTGACCGTTCGACCGTCTCCTTTCCCTCTCCGTTCCCTCGGCCACCACCAGGTTCTCCCCGCGCCCCTCCCCCGGCAAGTACCCACAAAAAGGTGGGTGTGCCGACGGCACTCCGGCGGCCGTCGGCCGGCGCCACGTCAACCGGCGGCCTCGGGGTCCTTCGGGAGAGTGCTCCTGTTTGCCACCACGATCTGCCGCCCCCTAGGGTTCTGACCTGCTGGAACACCATTTGTCCCTGCGGCGAAGGGCGCCATCATGGCTGCCGACCGGCCTGACGACCAGGAGCCGGCCCGCGCGCTGGGCAGGGCGCTGCGCGACCTCCAGCGGCGCTCCGGATGCACGCTCCGGACCCTCGAAACGAGCGTCCGCATCAGCGACTCGTCGCTGTCCCGGTACTTCCTCGGCAGCACCGTTCCCCCGTGGTCCACGGTGCGTGCCCTGTGCGAGGTCCTCGACGGCGACCCCTCCGCGTACCGGCACTTGTGGGAGGCCGCCGACCGCAGCCAGCGCAAACCGGTCCGGCGTCAGCCGGGCGAGGGCGGCGAACCGGGCGGGGACGTACCGGTTCAGGACGCCGGTACGACGGAGGTGGAGGCGAACGCGGAGGCGGACGCGGAGGCGGACGCGGAGGCGAACGCGGAGGCGAACGCGGAGGCTCCGCAGGAGGCCGCCGCGTCGCAGGACGCCGACGGGCCCGCGATCGCCGCCGAGGCGTCGGACGCCGTCCTGCCCGAGCCGGCGCGGCGCCCGCTCTCCGTGCGGAGACGGCACGTGGCCTGGGCCGTCGCGGGGGCCGCGATCGGCCTGGTGATCGGCGTCGTGAGTGCGGTCCTGGTACTCGCCCGGCCGCAGGCCCCGGCAGGCGCCGGCGATTCCTCGGCGGGCGCACAGGGCGCGTCCGCCACGTCCGCCACGTCGGAGATCACCCGCATCTTCGTGAGCCGGGCGACGGGCGCGTGCCTCGACGACAGTCTCGACCAGGGCACCCGGTCCTTCGCGTGCAACGGCATGTCGTACCAGCGCTGGACCGTCCGCACGACGGAGGACGGCAGCACCCTGCTCAGGAACCACGCGACGGGAGAGTGCCTGGACCACCATCCCGGCGGCCTGACCACCACGGTCTGCGGCTCGTCCGCGTCACAGCGGTGGACCGTCACCGCGCGGGACGACACGGCGGTCGAGGTCAGGAGCACGACGGCCCGGCACTGTCTGGCCGACAGCGCGGGCGGTCTGCGGGTGCTGCCGTGCGACGGGACGACACCTCAGAAGTGGGCCTGACGCGAAGTGGCCGGACAGGCCCTACGACACCTCCACGGCGTCGAGCTCCGTGTACCGGTCGCCCTTCGTCAGACGGACCGTGTTCCACCCCTCGCGCAGGTCCACCGGCACCTCGCGCGACGTCCACTCGTCCCACCCGGTGTACGGGTAGTCGACGGCGCCCGCGGGCGTGCCGTTGACAGTCAGCAGGTGCGACGCGGCGGCAGGCGCGCCCGCGTCGTCCAGCGAGCCGTTGCCGTAGCGCACGGCCAGGGTGTGGCGGCCGGGCGAGGCGGCGAAGACGCGGAACTCCACGAAGCTGTCGGGTTCGTCGATGTGCCCGACGGCCCGGTCGCCCCAGGCGTTCCGCGCCTCGCGGACGGTCGCCGCGTGCACCCGGGCGAGCTCGGCCTCGTACACCGCCTTGCTGCCGCGCACGACCGGACGGCCGTCGGCGAATCCCAGGTCGGCGGCGTACAGCACCCGTCGTGAGGCGTCGGCGCCCCGGCCGTGGAAGAGGAGCCGGTCCCGGCCGTCGTGGCCGGTCACGACGTCCTGGCCGCCCGGTCCGCCGATCGCTCCCGCGAAGGACGCCGTCGTCATGAACGGCCCGCTCCCCTTCACGTACGGCCCGGTGAGCGCGTCGGCGGTCGCCCAGCCCGCGGCGTAGGCCTGGGTGCGGTAGTCGCCGGCCGAGTACAGGAGGACGTAACGGCCGTCCCTCTTCACGAGGGTGGGTGCCTCGACGAGGCCCTGCTCCCAGCTGTGGGGATCGTCCTGCTTGATGAGCCGGACGGGGTCCCCGGTGACCCGGGTGCCGTCCCACGAGACGGGCTGGATATGGAGCCAGGTGTCCAACTGGCAGCAGTTCCCGTCGCTCTTCCAGAGGAGGTGGCGGGTGCCGTTCTCGGTGTAGCTCGACGCGTCGATCGCGCCGCCCTGCCCGGTCGGACAGACCAGGGGGCCGTCGCCGACCGGCCGGAACGGGCCGCCGGGCGAGGACGCGAGCGCGACGCCGATGCACTGGCGCCCGCCGGCCCGGTCGCGGGCCGTGTAGTGGAGCGTGAAGCCGTCGCCGTTGTCGAAGACTTCCGGTGCCCAGACATGGCCCGGCGGATCGAGCGTGACCCAGGCGCCGACCTCGGGCAGGACGTCCGCCCCGTCGACCGTCCAGTGGACCAGGTCGGTGGAGGTGGCGTGCTGGATGTTCCTGCCGTGGGCGTTGGTGGCGTAGGCGTGGAAGACCCCGCCGACCCGCACGACGTCCGGGTCGGCGAAGTCCTGGTCGAGGACGGGCATGGGCGGCCCGGTCGGCGAGGGCGGCGCGGGTACGTGGGCTGCGGCGGCCGGGGCAAGGGGTGTGGTGGTGGCGGCGCCGGGGAGCGCGGCGAGGCAGGCAGCCGCGCCGCCCAGCGCCACGGCCGCGAGGAACCCCCGCCGGGACGCGGCCCGTCCCCTGCCGATCGGTCCGCCTGCCCGGCGGCTTCTCGCGTCCGCGCGGCGGAGAAGTCCGCTCTCCCGCTCGTCCCGGTGGTCCACGGATCGGCTCACGGATCGGCTCCCTCGGTTCGGGCCGGCCCGCCGTCGCGGGCGACCTCGGTGTCGGCTGCTCTTCACTGGTCCCGCGCCTCGGTGCGCTGCGCGGGGCACACCACGAGAACGACGCGGCCGCCGTCGCGTTGCGCCGTTCCCGGCTCCTGTCCCGGGGACTCCTTTGTCCCGGGACAGGAGAGTCCCCGCAGGTCAGCGGCGCCGGGATCCCGACTTCGCCGAAGCGGGCGGGACACGGTTGCGGGCCGCTTCCCACCCGGCACAGACTTCGGTTGTCCGGCCACGGCACCGCTCGACAGCGGCACCCGACCGGGCGTCCCGCCCCCGGTGCGAACCCGCGCCGTGCGGCGGAGCCACGTGGCCGCCGCACTCCGGCGCACCGACGCCAACGCCCTTCCCCGCCACCTCGGGCCCCGGTCGTCCCCGACCTTCCCCGCACCTCCCCGACCCTCCCGACCCACCGCAGGAGACCCCCATGCCCCGGCACAGCTCTGCCCGCCGCTCCCCCGTCGCCGCCACCCTGGCGGTCACCGTGGCGGTCACCGGCGCCACGATCGCCCTCGCCGCGACGCTGCTCGCCGGCTTCGGCGAACCGGCCGCCGGCGAACGACCACCTCCCGTGCGCCCCGGCTCCACGGGAGCGGTGACCGCCGAGGACCGGCTGCTCCACGACGCCGAGCAGCGGCTGCTGCGGGACTGCATGCGCCGGCACGGCTTCACGTACCGGGTGTTCCCGCTCGACGAGGACCCCGAGGGCACGGCCTTCGTGTACGTCCTCGACGACGCCGACCGGGCCCGACGGCACGGATACGGCTCCGACCTGCGACGGCACCGGGAGGCCCGCGCGGCGAGCGATCCGAACCGCACCTACTTCGCCGCGCTCCCGGCGGACCGGAAGGCGAAGGCGCTGGCCGCTGCCAACGGCACGTCACCCGACGGGCTGACCGTCCGCCTACCGGGCGGCGGAACCGTACGGCGCAGCGATCGGGGGTGCGTCGCGGAGGCCCAGGACGCGCTCTACGGAGACCTCGGCGCCTGGTTCCGTGCCTCGACCCGCGTCGACGCCCTGGACTGGATCCGCCGGAGCCGCGTCACGGCCGACAGCGGCTACCTGCGGCGGCTCGGCGCGTGGCGGGGCTGCATGCGGCGCGCCGGGCACGAGTTCGCGACACCGGCCGACGCCCGGACCGCCGCGCTGTCCCCCGTACGCCCCCTCGGCAAGGACCGCGAGGTGGCCCTCGCCCTGGCGGAGGTCCGGTGCGCCCGGGAGTCGGCGCTGGCCCGTACGGCCCGGGATCTCGACGCCCACCACGGCAGGCTCCTGGCCCGCGAGTACCGCGCGGACGTCGAGACACGGGAGCGGCTGAGGACGGCAGCCCTGCCCCGCGCCCGCCGCGTCCTGGGCGACGGCCCACGGGACTGACCGTCCGGGCCCCACGACTCCGCCGCGTGCCACGAGGCACACGGCGGCCCCACCGGCCGCGCCGCACACGGCGGTACGGCCACCCACCCAGAAGGAGAACCACCATGCGCATCAAGCGTGCCCTGGCCACTGCTCTCACGGTCGGAGCCCTCACCCTGCTCACGGCCCCGGTGGCCGACGCCCGCGTCGCCGTCCCCGAGGCCCCGGCGGCCGTCGCCCCGGCGGCGGTTGCCGTCCCGGACGGCTTCCTTTACGCCTGGGAGCACCCCCACGCGGGCGGATTCCACTGCAGGTGGAACGGGCCCAACGGCAACTGGGCCGGCTGCCGGGACAGGGTCTCGGACATCTGGAACAACGGCTTCCCCGGCCGCGGTGAGGACGTCAAGCTCTTCCGCGGCACCTCCTGGGAAGGCTCGTGGGTCTGCCTCCACCAGGGCCACTCGATTCCCGACCTCGGCGCCTCCGGCCTGACGTTCTTCGGCGAGGGCGTGGGCCAGGGCGAGCCCGTCAACGACCATGTCGGCTCCCACCTCTGGGTCGACGCCTGCTGACGACGCCCCACCTCGACGCCGGCCCGACGGGACACCCCCGCCGGGCCGGCGTGTGCGGTCGCGACGGCGGCCCCGGCGCGGATATCGGGTGGCCTGCCGTTCTGCGCTGCGGCTAGTGTCCGGGGTCCCCGTCGGCCGTATCCCCGGCCGCCCCTGCCAAGAGAGCGATGCACATGACCGGCCTCCAGCCGACGACGACCCTGTGGCGGCCCACCGGACCCGTGGAGCTGGACCTCGTCCGCGAGCTGAACTGGCGTGCGTGGCCGCCGCGTCTCCCCGAGCAGCCGATCTTCTATCCGGTCCTCGACGAGGACTACGCAATCAGGATCGCGCGGGACTGGAACGTGAAGCACGACGGGGCGGGGTTCGTCACCCGCTTCGAGGTCGACTCGGAGTTCCTGCGCCGGTATCCCGTCCAGCAGGCCGGTGGGCGGACGATCCTGGAGCTCTGGGTTCCGGCCGAGGAGCTGGACGACTTCAACGCCCACATCGTGGGCGAGATCCAGGTGGTCCACGAGTTCCGGTGAGGGCTACAGGAGTCTGCCGCCACGGAGCCGTGGCCGCCATCGCGACCGCCAGGTGTCGCGGCTGTCCCGCACGGCGAGAGAGATCGGGTGGTCCGCCCCGAGGACCCGCTCGGCGAGCGGCAGGAGCACGGCACATTGCCGGGCGGCGGCGTTCGCGTCCCCGGCCACGCCCGTCCAGGTGGACAGGTCCAACCGGAGGTGGAGCGTGCGGGGGTGTTCCGGGCCGAGTACCCGCTCGAAGACCGGTATCAGTGCGGCGCACTGGTCGCGGGCGATCGTCTCGTCGCCGGCCCGGCCGATAGTGGTTGCGAGATTGTGCCGGAGCCCGATCACATCGGGGTGCTCAGGTCCCCACCCTCGTTCGAGCACCGGCAACACCTCGGCCTGCATGTCACGGGCCGTTGCCGGATCGCCCGCCCGCGCGGTCGCACTGGCGAGATTGCAGCGCAAGGTCAGCGTGAGCGGGTGTTCCGAACCGAGCACCCGATTCATCGCAGGGAGCAGCTGTACGTCCAGGTCACGCTCGCCGGCCGGGTCCCCCGCTGCCCCCGTCCATCGGGCGAGCCTCTCCCGCGCTCTCAGGGTGTCCGGATGCTCCGCTCCGAGGACGCGTTCTCGCACACCCACCAGCTCGACGCACAGCGCCCTCGCGTTGCCCGGGTCACCCGACTCTCCGATCCAGCCGGCGACGTGGTCCCAGCAGGCCAGGGTCACCTCATCGTGCAGACCGAGCACGCGCTCCAGGTCGGGGAGCAACTCCTCGCTCAGGTCGAGAGCGGCGTCCCTGTCGCCCGCGGCCGCGGTCCACTTGGCGAGCTCGCTCCGCAGGGTGAGCGTGTGGCGGTGTTCCGGGCCGAGCACCTGCTCGAAGACCGGCAGAAGTCGGGCGCACTGGTCTCGCGCGGATGTCTCGTTCCCGGCCGTCCCGATGCTCCGCGCCACGTTCAACGCGACGGCCAGCGTGTCCGGGTGTGACGCCCCCCTGACCTCGGTGAAGAGGGGAAGCAGCTCGCTGTGCCGATCGAGCATGCCGGTCGTGCCGCCCGCCGCCTCCGTCCAGTCGATGAGGCAGGTACGAAGGACCAGCGTGCTCGGGTGCGCGGGACCCAGCGCGCGCTCCATGACAGGGAGCAGTGCGGCGTACTGGTCACGGGCCGAGGCCGCGTCTCCGCCCATCCCCGTCCATCGGGCCAGCTCGGACCGGGCGTAGAAGGTGTTCGCGTGCTCGGGCCCGAGCACCGCGGCGAAGGCCGCCGGCCAGGGCTGCCACCGTTCCCGTTCGTCGACGACGGTTTCGGCGGGGCGGCCGAGCAGGCTGTGGATGACGGCCGCGGAGTCGTGGGAGGCGTACCAGCGGTGCCGGGCCTCGGACCGGAGGGCGTACCGGTGCAGCGGGCTCTGCGGCGTGTGCTGGGCGAGGGGTGCGCACTCGTCGATGGCCGCGACCATGGCGGCGTGGCAGTCGGCCGGGTCGATGCCGAACTGGGCGTCGACCCGGCCGGAGCAGGTAGTCCTCCGCGAGGCTCGCGTGGAACAGGCCGACGTGTTCGTCCAGTTGCCCCGGTCGGGTGCGGACGACGAGCCCGGAGAGGCGGACGAGGGTGTCGCGCACCTGGGTGACGGTGCCGGGGCCGTGCAGGTGGCGGCTGGCGGCGACGAGCAGCGGGAGGGGGACGGTGGGGCCCGCGGCGGCGACGGCCAGTGCGCCGATGACGGGCCGGATGGCGGTGCGCCACTCCGTCGGGTCGTCGGCACCCGCCGCGATGAGTTCGCCCTCGTACAGAGCTCGGAGGACGGCCGTCGTGTCGTCGCCCGGGGCCGCCGGGGAGTAGCCGGGGCGCAGTGCGCTGTCCGTGAGGAGGTGGGCGAGTAGCCAGTTCCCGTCGGCCCGCCGGACGATGGAGGGGACGTGGGCCTCCGCGACGCCGCGTCCGCGCGCGTACGCCTCGATGGCCTCGGGGCCGGTCCGGTCGGTGTCGACGAGGACGCTTCCGGTGACCCGGACGGAGGCCGGTCTGCCGGTGGTGACGACGTGCACGTGGGGGCCCGCCGCGCTCAGCGCTCGCACGAGAACGCTCCGGGTCGCGGTGGGCAGTTCGTCCAAGGCGTCTATCACCAGGCGTACGGGGGAAGGGGGTCGAACGAGCGCGAGGGGACCGAGGACGTGCTGCTCCAGCGCGTCGAAACCCTCCCGCTCGGCGGGGCTGAGTCGTGACAGGTAGTCCTGGGCGGCTTCGGGGAACCCGGGAACCGTGATGCGGAGTTCGGCGGCCAGTGTCTCGGCGACGCTGGCGACGGTACTCGACCGCGTACCGAAGACGATGCCATGGAGGAACTCGTCGGGCCCCAGGGCGAGGGCTGCGGCGAGGGTCGACTTCCCGCTCCCTCGCGGGCCGACCAGTGCCACACGTGTGCTGGACTCCGTCGCGGCCACCAGCTCTCCCAGGACGGCCGTGGGCTGGATGTGGCCGGTGAGCTCGGTGATCCTGTCCAGGACCGCGACAGCGGCGTCGGATCCCGCACCGACCAGGGCGCGTGCCGCGTTGTGGGCCCACCACAGGCCCTCGTCGCCGTCCGCCGCCCAGCTGCCTCCGTCGTGGGTGATGCGCTGGGGCCGCTGGTCGCCGGCGGCCTCCATCATGGGTTTCCGCAGGTACCGGGAGTCGACGGTGGACCCGGCGTTGCCGACTCCCCGGCGCACCACCTCGATCAGGCACTCCGTGACCCTTCCGCCGAAGGCGGGGGCGTCCGCGCTCGCGGTCAGGATCTCGTAGCGTCTCAGGTGGCGGCCGAGGCCGACCTCGCGCCAGGCACCGGCCTGCGCCGCACCCACGCCGGCGTGACAGGTGTCGAGGAGGACGAGCAGTCCGTCGAGCCGCGGCGAGTCCCGCAACTGCTCCTTGAGGAGCTGGGAGAGCAGCACGTCCTCGCCGGAGCGGCCCAGGCCGGTCCCGTCGACGGGGAGGAAGTAGAAGTCCTCGCCGCTGGAGACCCCATGGCCGATGAGCGCCAGGACCAGCGTCGATTCCGTCCTGTCGGCGCTCCGGAAGGCTTCGTCGAGCGCGCCGACCAGGGCGGAACGGGTCGGGTTCAGGAGGACGGGCCCCGACTCCAGCGCGCTGGTGCAGTCCCCCAGCCGGGGAGCGGTCAGGACGTCGGCCAGCTCCTGCGCGAGCCCGGGCAGGAAACCGAGCGTACCCAAGGCGTCACACTGGGATCCGATCACCAGGGCTCGCCGGGATGCTCGCTCGCCCGCCATACCTCCACAATGGAACACAGGGGCCGAGAACGCAGCTCCGCACAGAGGAGTCCGGGTATGACTTCGATCATCCTGGTCCACGGCATCGCCCAGGAACAAGAGGCGGCCGACACACTCGAAAGCGCCTGGCTGCCCGCACTCGCGGGAGGCGTGCGCAACGCCGGACACGCGACCCTGGCCGACCGGCTCTGGCCCCCGGCACCCAACGGGCCCCGTCTCATCCGCATGGCCTTCTACGGGAAGAAGTTCGGCGTCCCCGACCAGGGCGGGCCCGCCGACGGGATCCCCGTCGCACAGCAGGACGCGGCCGAGGAGGTCGCGTACGCCTGGCTGGTCAACGCCACGGACTCCAGCAGCAGGAGGGACGCCGGGAACGCGCGGCTCGAACTGCGGGCGCTGGAGCAGGACATGGAGCAGGCGCAGGGCATCGGCGCCGTCAAGGGAAGAGTGATCGCGGCGGTCGACCGGCTTCCGTGGCTCAGTCAGGCCGGCCTCGCCGGAGCGGGACGCGTCAACAAGACCCTGGGGCAGGTGGTCCGTTACCTGACGGATCCCGATGTCCGGACGTACGCCCTCGACCAGGTCCGGCAGTGCCTCGACGACGACACCCGCGTCGTCATCGGGCACAGTCTCGGGTCGGTCGTCGCCTACGAGGCGGTTCGGGAGCGGACGTCGCCCCTGCCGCTGTTCATCACCCTCGGGAGCCCTCTCGGCCTGAGCGCCGTCAACCGCCGCCTTCTCCAGCCCCCTTCGTTCCCGTCGTGCGTCGCCCGCTGGATCAACCTCGCGGACCGGGACGACTTCGTCGCCGCCCGCCCCGACCTGGCCACCGTCTTCGACACGAACCGCCCGCCGGGTGCCCGCTTCGACAGCACCTACACGGTCGACAACGGATCCAGCCCGCACAAGGCGAACTTCTACCTCTCGAAGGTCACGACCGGGCAGGCGATCGCGGAGGCCATGGCGGACCGGTGAGGTCGACCGCCGGATTTCACCCGGTCCAGAGCCGGAGGAGCGCCGTGACCCCCACCGCGCCCAGGAGGGCCACCGGCATCGGCGCCTTGTAGTGGCGCAGGGCGACCACGGCCGCGAGTCCGGCGAACAGGGTGGGGTCGACGGCGCTCCAGCCCGGCCCGACGAGGCCCGTCACGAGGAAGCCGGCGAGCAGGGCCGGCGCGAAGAGGGCGATCACGGACCGGGCGCGTGCGGGCAGTTCGCGGCTGCCCAGCACCGCCGGCCCGACGGCCTTGAAGGTGAAGCTGACCAGAGCGACGGCGCCGATGGCGATCCAGAGGGTCATGCGTCCACCTCGGCAGCGGAGTCGGCGGGGCTGTCGGCGGGAGCGGGCCTGGCGGGGGCCTCTGTGGCGGGCCTGACGAGGGCGATGAGGGCGGCGGTGGCCGCGCCCATCAGCGCTGGCCCGGTGGGGAGGAAGAGGACCAGTCCTGCCGCGATGGCCCCGCCGAGCAGCGCCGGCAGTCGGTTGGCCCGCTCCTTGTGGAGCTCGCCGATCAGGAACGTCACGAAGAGGGCGGGGGTGAGGACGTCGAGCCCGAGCGTGTGCAGGAGCTCCGGCTCGGGAGCGACGGCGACGCCCAGCGCGGTCCCGGCGACCCACGCCGGCCACTGGATCAAGGTCGCGCCGAAGAGCACGTACCGGTCGAAGCGTCCGCCGCCGAGGTGCGCCGCGGCCCACGAACCGTCGACCACCGCCTGGCCTTCGAGGGCCCGGCGCAGCGGGCCGCCGCGGAGGTCGCCGGCGACGGCCATGCCCATGGGGAGGAACCGGCTGTTGATCAGGGCCGCGGCGGTGACGGCGGAGACGATGCCTCCGCCGGTGCCGAAGGCCGCCACCAGGGCGAACTGCGCGGAGCCGGAGAAGACCACCAGGGAGCAGAGGACGGGCGCGAGGGTGCCCCAGCCCTGCGCCTGCGTCAGCGCGCCGAAGCTGGTGGCGAGGAGGAACGAGGCGGCTGCCAGTCCGGACCCGACGTGGAGCCCCGAGCGGAAGCGCTCACGGGGTGTGGCGACGTCTCGCGTCACCGGCAGGGAGCTTGTCATGCCCCGCAATCTAACAGGCATAGGCACTTATGCCTGTTAGACGGGTAGACTGATGCCGTGGCAGCAGAGAAGAACGGATCCGACGTCGGGGCACGCACGCCCGACACAAGTGCCGGTGTGACGCTCATGGGCGGACACCCGGTACTGGACTTCGCCAACACCGTCGCCTGGCGGACCGACCCCGACCGCCGGGCCGAGCGGGTGAAGAGCGGCACGGCATGGGCGCGGTGGGCCGTCGCCGCCGGACTGCTCACGTCACGGCAGTCCGCGGAGCTCCAAGAGGCGCTGGCGACGGCCGAGGCCGAGGAGACCGAGCGGCAACTGGCCGCGCTGCACCACCTCCGCGCTCTGCTCTGGCCCGTCCTGGACGCGCTCACCGAGGGCGAACTCCCGCCGCCCGACCCGTGGAACGACCTCCGGCAGGTGATCCTGCTGGCCCACGAGAGCGCGGAACTGCCGCCCGCGTTCCCGCTGCGCTGGCAACCCGGCACGGGGCGGCTCGCCGACCTGGGCCACGCACTCGCCCTGGAGGCCGAGGCCCTGCTGGCCGGCCCGGGCCTCGATCGCGTCCGGCGCTGCGGAGGGCCCGGCTGCGGCTGGTTCTTCCTCGACCGCAGCCGCAGCGGCACCCGGCGATGGTGCAGCTCCGGCGACTGCGGCAACCGCGACCGCGCCCGCCGCCACTACGCGCGCACCCGGCAGGCGCAGTGACCGCGCCGAGCAGCCGCTCCTGACCCCACGGCAGCACGCGCCCTACACCCGTCGCCCTGCGGTCTCCCCTGGTCAACGGCGTTCATTGGATCTTCCGCCGAGGGCGTTCCGCGCCCTTGGTCGGGAAGGCGTCTTGTCCGTGGAGGTGCCGGCGGATTTCATGGCCGAAGCCAGGACGGCGGGATTCCCCCTCTGTCGGAAGTGCAGAGGAAGCGGATGCCATCCATGCTCGACGGCTGTACGCCCTGGCCCGAGGAGTTCGCCGACCGCTACTGGGCGGCCGGGCACTGGCGCGGCAACACGCTGGACAACCTCCTGCGCGGCTGGGCCGCGCAGTACGGGCAGCGGACCGCCCTCGTACACGGCGACACGCGCGTCACGTATGCCGCCCTGAACCGGCGTGTGGACCGCATGGCCGCCGGGCTTCGGCTGCTCGGCCTCCGCCCCGGGCAGTGGATCGTCGTCCAGCTGCCGAACGTTCCCGAGTTCGTCTCCACCGTGTTCGCGGTGATGCGCGCCGGCCTGGTCCCCGTCTTCTGCCCCCTCTCGCACCGCACGCCCGAGGTCACCCATCTCGTACGGGCCACCGAGGCCGTCGGCTACGTCGGCCCGTCGACGTACGCGGGCTTCGACCACACGGCGATGGCCGCGGAGATCGCCTCCCAAGGCCCCTTCCTGCGCCGGGTGTTCACGTACGAGGCGCCCGGCGACTACTCCCCCTACGGGGGCCTCACGGTCGACGCGTCGAACTGCCACCTGGTGGTGATCGGCCGCGTGGAGGACGGGCCCGCACCGGGTCCGGCGCGCGTTCGCCCCACGCCATAGGCACGCGGAGGAACGCCGTACGCCCCGGTCTGGATCACGGAGATGGTGCGGCGGCAGCACGCCGAATAGCCCAGCGCATGGCGCACCACCATGCGGCGCCGCACGACGCCACATGGCACTACATGGCACCGCATGGCACCGCATGGCACCAGGTGACGCCCGGCGGCGCCATTTGGCGCCACGGGGACTTGCAATGGCGCCACAGTGGTGCCACTATCTCTTCATGGACCTGACCCCCTACGTCGACCACCTCCGCAACGAGCTCGCGGTCGCCGCCAACGCCGGCGGTGACGAAGCGCGCGCCCTGGCCGAGCGGCTGACCGCCCCCCTGGAGTCGGCCGCCCGCCTGACCCTCCTCAACGCACTGTCCGCCGCCTCGGAGGAGATCACCCGCGAGCTGGCGCCGGGCTCGGTGGACGTACGGCTGCGGGGGACGGACCCCGAGTTCGTGGTGACGTCGCCGCTCGGCTCCGAGACGCCGAACGAGGACGCCACCCCCATGGTGGCACCGATGGCACCACGGACGGCACCGGTGGCACCACCCGCCGGGGACGGCGACGACGGGAGCACCGCGCGCATCAACTTCCGGCTCCCGGCCCACCTCAAGGCCCGCGTGGAGGACGCCGCCGGCCAGGAGGGCCTGTCGGTCAACGCCTGGCTCGTACGGGCGGTGGCTGGCGCCCTGGAACCGGCCGGCACGGACCGGCCCGCCCCGCGCGCCACCCGGGTGGGCCAGAGCTACCGGGGATGGGTCCGCTAGCCGGACCACCGCTCCCCACGTCACCCGCACCACCTGCGCATTCACACACCAGAGCCAAGAGGACGGGACAGCCATGCCTTCTTTCGAGACCCCCGAGCCCATCACCGCGATCCTGGACTTCGAGGTCGGGAACGTGCGTCTCGTGGCCGGCGAGCGTACGGACACGGTCGTCGAGGTGCTGCCGAGCAACGGAGCCGAGGACGTCGACGTACGCGTCGCCCAGCAGACCAAGGTCACGTACGCCAACGGCACCCTGACCGTGAAGGGGCCGAAGAAGCGCTCACCGTTCGGCAAGCACGGCTCGATCGAGATCACCGTCGAACTGCCGGCCGGCTCGCGCCTCAACGGCACCGCCTCCATCGGGGACTTCACCAGCGAGGGGCCGCTCGGCGAGTGCCGGGTCAAGGCCGCGCTCGGCGACATCCGGCTCGACGAGGCCGGCGCCACCCACCTGCGGACCAGCCACGGCGACATCCAGGTCAACCGGGCGACCGGCCGTGCCGAGATCCACGGTCAGGGCCGGATCGAGTTCGGCGAGATCGCGGGCACGGCCGTCATCAAGAACGGCAACGGCGAGATCGAGATCGGCGAGATCACCGGTGACCTGAAGGCCAACTCCTCCAACGGCCGCATCACGGTCGGCCTCGCCCACGCCTCCGTGGACGCCAGGTCCGCCAACGGCGCCATCCGCGTCGACGAGGTGGTCCGGGGCGTGATCCAGCTCCAGGCCGCCGCCCACGACGTGGAGGTCGGCGTACGGGAGTCCACCGCGGCCTGGCTGGACGTCAACACCCGGGTCGGCACCGTGCGCAACGCGCTCGGCGCCGCCGAGGGTCCCGACACCGCCGAGGAGACCGTCGAGATCCACGCCCACACCGGGGTCGGCGACATCGTGATCCGCCGCGCCTGAACTCCCCGCCACCGCACGTCATCCACCACGGAGGACACCATGCAGCAGGAGCGCTTACCCCACCCCGAGCCCGTCACCCTCCCCACCCGGCGCACCGCCGGCTGCCCCTTCGACCCGCCCGCCGGGCTGGCGGAGCTGCGCGAGGAACGGCCGCTCGCCCGCATGACGTACCCCGACGGGCACGTCGGCTGGCTGGCCACCGGCTACTCCACGGTCCGCGCGATCATGGGGGACAGCCGTTTCAGCTCGCGGTACGAGCTGATGCACTACCCCTTCGCCGGGGGGCCCGAAGGCCCGCTGCCGCCCGCCCCGGTCGGCGACATGACCGGGATGGACGCGCCCGAGCACACCCGCTTCCGGCGCATCCTGACCGGCAGGTTCACCGTCCGCCGGATGCGGCAGCTCTCCGACCGGGTCGCGGAGATCACCTCCGAGCACCTGGACGCGATGGAGCGCGGCGGCCCCGGCGCCGACCTCGTCGAGGCCTTCGCCCGCCCGCTGCCCGCGCTGATGATCTGCGAGCTGCTCGGCGTCCCGTACGCCGACCGCGGGCGCTTCCAGGGGCACGCCGACACCCTCATGTCCAGGGACGTGTCACCCGAGGACCAGTACGCCGCCTACGTCGGGCTCCAGGAGTACATGGCCGAGCTGGTCGCCGCCAAGCGCGCCGCACCCGCCGACGACCTGCTCGGGGATCTGGCCCAGGACTCGGACCTCACCGACGAGGAACTGGTGGGCGTCGGGGGCTTCCTGCTCGCCGCCGGGCTCGACACCACCGCCAACATGATCGCCCACGGGACGTTCGCGCTCCTCACCGATCCCGCCCAGGCCGACGCGCTGCGGGCGGACCCGGAGCTCGCCCCCCAGGCCGTCGAAGAGCTCATGCGCTACCTGACCATCGCCCACACCAGCGTGAAGTCCGCGCTGGAGGACGTCGAGCTGGACGGTCTGATCGTCAAGGCGGGCGAGAGCGTCACCCTCTCCCTGGAAGCCGCCAACCGGGACCCGGAGCGGTTCCCCGACCCCGACGCCCTCGACGTCCACCGCAAGGCCACGGGACACCTGGGCTTCGGACACGGCATCCACCAGTGCCTGGGCCAGCAACTGGCCCGCGTCGAGATGACGGTGGCGCTGCCGGCGCTGCTGAGGCGGTTCCCGACGCTGCGGCTCGACGTGCCGGCCGACGAGGTGCCCCTGCGGACGGACATGAACATCTACGGCGTACACCGGCTGCCGGTCACCTGGGACGAGAGCTGATCCCGTGGATTCCATGGAATCCACGGATCCCCTGGTCATCCGCGTCGACCGCGCACGCTGCCTCGGCGCCGGCATGTGCGCCCTCACCGCCCCTCAGGTCTTCGACCAGGACGAGGAGCAGGGCCTTGTCCTCCTCCTGAACGCCCGACCGCCGCAGGAACAGCACGCGGCCGTCCGCGTCGCCGCCGGCGTCTGCCCGGCCTCGGTCATCACCCTCGCGTAGCGCGGCTCCTCCCCCGGCTCCTCCCCCGCCTCGTAGCCGCATCCCTCCCCACCACACCGGTCCGCCGCCGTCGGCGTCTTCGGCATGCCCTCGGCGGCGTCCCGGCCCGCCCACGAGCCACCCCACGCACGGACCACCCCACCCACCGACCACCTCACCCACCGATCACCTCACCGACAGGATTCCTCCACCGTGGCCACTTTCCTCGCCCAACTGGGCCGCTTCGCCTTCCGACGGCGGGGCCTGGTCGTCCTCCTGTGGCTCCTGGCCCTCGTCGGCGCGGGCGTCGCGGCCTCCACCGCCGCCGCGCCGCCCGCGGACACCTTCTCGATGCCCGGCACGGAGTCGCAGAAGGCCTTCGACCTCCTCCAGGAGAAGTTCCCCGACGCCCGCGCGGACGGTGCCGCCGCCCGCGTCGTCATCCGCGCCCCCGGCGCCGAGAAGATCACCTCCCCCGCCCGCAGGGCGCAGGTCGAGCAGCTCGTCAAGGATCTGTCCGAGGCGCCTCAAGTAGCGCGTGTGGCGGGTCCGTTCGAGGCGAACGCCGTGAGCGGGGACGGGACGACCGCGTACGCGTACGTCACGTACGAGACGCGCGCCACCGAGCTGACCGACGCGGCGCACGACGGTCTCACCGACGCCCTGGAGCAGGCCCGGGACACGGGCCTCGCCGTCGAGGCGGGCGGCGACGCCGTCGCGATCGAGCAGGCGATGAGCGGGACGGGCGAGAAGATCGGCATCCTCGTCTCCGCCGTCGTCCTGCTCCTCACCTTCGGTTCCCTGGTCGCCGCCGGCATGCCCCTGCTGACGGCCGTGATCAGTGTCGGCATCGGCGTCAGCGGCATCGCCGCGCTGGGCAGCACCCTCGGTCTGTCGTCCACGACCTCGATGCTCGCGATGATGATCGGCCTCGCCGTCGGCATCGACTACGCCCTGTTCATCGTTTCCCGCTACCGCTCCGAGATCACCGAGGGGCGGGAGCGCGCGGATGCCGCTTCCCGTGCCGTGGGCACCGCCGGCTCCGCCGTCGTCTTCGCGGGCCTCACCGTGATCATCGCCCTTTCGGGGCTCGCCGTCGTGAACGTCCCGATGCTCACGAAGATGGGCCTCACCGCCGCCGGCACGGTCGCCGTCGCCGTACTCGTCGCGATCACCCTCGTGCCCGCGCTCCTCGGCTTCGCGCCCGTCAGGGTCCTGGCCCGCAGGGACCGCAAGCAGTACACCGGCAAGCCGCTGTCGAAGCGTCAGCAGCGCAAGGCCGACAAGCGCGCGGCCCGCAACAGGCCCAACCTCGGCGCCCGCTGGGCCGGACTCGTGCTCCGGCACCCCGTCGCCGTCCTGCTCCTCGGCGTCGTGAGCCTGGGCGCCGTCGCCGTACCCGCCGCGAGCCTCGAACTGGGCCTGCCGGGCGAGGGATCGATGGCCCCGCACACCACCCAGCGCAAGGCGTACGACCTGCTGTCCGACGCCTTCGGTCCCGGGTTCAACGGGCCGCTGACCGTCACCGTCGAGGCCGGGGACGCGAAGGCCGCGGCGGAGCGGGTCCGCACGGCCCTGGAGGGCGTCCGCGGGGTCGACGCCGTCTCCCCCGCCACCGTCAACGCCTCGGGCGACACCGCCCTCGTCACCCTCGTCCCCGCCACCGGTCCCACCGACGCGAGGACCGAGGACCTGGTCCGCTCCCTCCGGGGCATGACGGAGGGTCTGGAGTCCCGGTCGGGCGCCTCCGAGATCCTGGTCGCCGGGCAGACCGCGATGTTCATCGACTTCTCCCGGACGCTGGACGACGCCCTGCTCCCGTATCTCGCCCTGGTCGTCGGCCTCGCCTTCCTCCTGCTCATGCTCGTCTTCCGCTCCGTGCTCGTCCCCCTCAAGGCGGCGCTCGGCTTCCTCCTGTCGGTGTCCGCGGCGCTCGGGGCCGTCGTGGCCGTCTTCCAGTGGGGCTGGCTCGCCGACCTCTTCGGCGTCGACCAGCCGGGCCCGGTCATGAGCACCCTGCCGATCTTCATGATCGGCGTGGTCTTCGGTCTCGCCATGGACTACGAGGTCTTCCTGGTGTCCCGGATGCGCGAGGCGTACGTCCACGGCGCCCGCCCCGCCGAGGCGGTCGTCACCGGGTTCCGGTACGGCGGCCGGGTCGTCAGCGCGGCGGCGATCATCATGACCAGCGTCTTCTCGGGCTTCATCGTCGAGGACAACGACTTCGTCAAGATGATCGGCTTCGGTCTCGCGGCCGCCGTCCTCTTCGACGCGTTCGTCGTCCGCATGGCCATCGTGCCCGCGCTCTTCGCCCTGCTCGGCAAGGCCGCCTGGTGGCTCCCGAAGTGGCTCGACCGGCTCCTCCCGAACATCGACGTCGAGGGCGAGAAGCTCGCGCAGCGGCCCGCGGTGCCCTCGGAGGGCCCCGCACGCGAGAACCACCTGGTGGGCTGACCGCCCGCACAGCAGGTCGCTGAAGCCCCGCCCGGCCGACCGGGCGGGGCTTCTCGATCACGCGGACCGTCGGACCCGCCGGGCCGTGTCGCGGAGCCACAGGGCGCTGCGCTTCGGCGTGCGGATCTGGGTGGGGTAGTCGACGCGGACGAGACCGAAGCGCTTGTCGTAGCCGTAGGCCCATTCGAAGTTGTCCAGGAGCGACCAGGCGAAGTAGCCGCGGACGTCCGCTCCGCCGGTACGGGCCCGGGCCACCGCCGCGAGGTGGGCGGCGAGGTAGGCGGTGCGGTCGGTGTCGTCGACGAAGCCGTGGGCGTCGGGGCGGTCCTCGTACGCGGCGCCGTTCTCGGTGACGACCATCGGGGTGCCGGGATAGTCGCGGGAGACGCGCAGGAGCAGCTCGGTGAGGTCGTGGGGCATCACCTCCCAGCCGAGGCCGGTGACCGGGAGGCCGCCGTGCGGGAGGTTGCGGGTGACGGGCAGGCCCCGGGCGTCGGTGGTGGCGCCGTGCTCGTCGGCTCCGGACGTGCGCATGGAGCGGTAGTAGTTGACGCCGAGCGTGTCGATGGGACCGGCGATGATCGGCAGGTCCCCGTCCCGGACGGGGATCTCGATGCCGTGTGCGGCGAGGTCGTCGATCAGGTCCTGCGGGTAGCGGCCGCGCAGGATCGGGTCGAGGTAGAAGCGGAAGCCGATCGCGTCGGCCCGGCGGGCGGCCTCGCGGTCGGCGGGGCTGTCGGTGGCGGGCCGGCTGGTGCCGAGGAGGTGGGTGACGGCCAGGTCGAGGGGACGGCGGGCGGCGGACCGCAGGCGCTGGACCGCGAGGCCGTGGGCGAGGTGCAGGTGGTGCACGGCCCGGACGCCGTCGGCGAGGGAGCGGCCGCCGGGTGCGTGGATCCCTTCGACGTGACCGAGGACGGCCGAGCAGAAGGGTTCGTTGAGGGTGGTCCAGTGGGTGACGCGGTCGCCGAGGCGCTCGTGGACGAGTTCCGCGTAGTCGGCGAAGCGGTACGCGGTGTCGCGGGCCGGCCAGCCGCCGGCGTCCTGGAGCTCCTGGGGCAGGTCCCAGTGATACAGGGTCAGCCAGGGGGTGATCCCGTACCCGAGGAGTTCGTCGACCAGGCGGTCGTAGAAGCCGATGCCGGCCGGGTTGGCCGGGCCTCGGCCGCCGGGCTGGACGCGGGGCCAGGAGACGGAGAAGCGGTACGTGTCGAGGCCGAGCGAGGCGAGGAGGGCGACGTCCTCGGGCATGCGGTGGTAGTGGTCGCAGGCCACGTCGCCGGTGTCGCCGTTGTCGACGGCCCCGGGCACGCGGCAGAAGGTGTCCCAGATGGACGGGGTACGGCCGTCCTCGGCGGCGGCTCCCTCGATCTGGAAGGCGGAGGTGGCGGCGCCGAACCGGAAGTGCGGGGGGAGGAGGTCGATGAGCGCGTCGTGGTGGGCGGTGGCGGACGGGGCGGGGGCGGTCACGGGATCCTCCTGGTGCCGAGAGGCGGACGGGAAAGCGGCCCGGGCGCCCTCGCGGGCGTCCGGGCCGTGTACGGGAGACGGATCAGGGCAGGCGGTGGTCCGCGTTCAGCACGGCACCGCGTTCGGGGCGGTACAGGTCGAAGCCCCGTGTGTCGCACTGGAGGCCGCCGACGATGCAGTGGTCGACGAGGGCCTTGAGGGTGGGCTCCTCCCACGCGTTGAAGAAGTCGTAGTGGAAGGAGTAGCCGCGGCCACTTGCCAGGCGGACCTGGCTCATGTCGCCGTTGACCGGCCACGCCATCTTGAACTCGATCATCGGCAGGGCGACGGGGTGGGAGGCCGGACACATGTTGTCGTTGGTGCCGGGCTTGACCACCGTGTACGCCATGTGGCTCTTGTGGTCGGGGGTGTCGAGGTAAAGGCCGTCCCAGCAGCTGGGGGCCTGCATGCGCAGGTTGAGCTGTACGTCGGGCCGGCTCGGACAGCTCGCCGGGATGTCGGTGTTGAAGAAGCTGTCACCGCATTCCCAGCCCTCGACGAAGCCCTTGTGGCTGCGGAACTCCTCGGCGGTCTGCATCGGGTTGCCGACGACGAACCGCAGACCCTTGGGGAAGGGCCGCACGCTCCGGTAGTCGGTGACGCCCGCCTTGTAGTAGATGACCTGCGGGCCGACGGGCAGGATCTTCTGGTCGCCCTTGTACAGCGAGGGCATCCAGTACGCGGAGGCGTCCGCGGGCGCCTTGCACGTGGTGCTGCCTCCGTAGAGCGAGCCGGTGGTGCTGGCGGCGTCGGTGGAGGTGTTGCCCATGAACGTGTGGTCGTGGGACTTGCCGAACTGGCCCGGGTAGACGATCGGGTCGTCCGGCGCGGTGTGGGTGACGGAGCAGCCGGCCTGGAACTCGTGGTGGTAGGCCGGGGGCGGGGTGGCCGTGGACGGGGTCACCCCGGTGACCTGGGGTACGGCCGGGATGTAGCCGTCGCCGTCGGGGTCGTCCCCCGAGGGGAGCGCGGAGGCCACCATGACATGGCCCTTGGCGGCGCCCGCCGCGTGCGCCCCGTGGGCGCCGGCGACCGGGGCGGTGGTCTCCCCGCGGGCGGTGGCCGCGGTGTAGGTGTTCACCGTCAGGGCGGAGACGCCCAGGGCTGCGCTGAGCAGTAAGGCGGACAGGGTCCGGCCGCGGATTCTCATCGTGATCTCCTCGTTCTCCTCAGGGGGTCAGCTGTAGATGCCGAACTCGTGGAGCGAGTAGCCCCAGCCGGTGCCGCGCGCGGTGAGCTGGAGCCGGACGTACCGTGCGGTGGCACCGGTCTCGATGGCGTCGATGTCGCCGTTGCCGGTGGTGGTGGCGTGGATGGTCCGCCATGTGTCGCCGTCGTCGGAGACCTGGACCTCGTAGGCGCGGGCGTAGGCCGGGTCCCAGACCAACTGGAGCCGGTTGAAGGAGCGGACCGAGCCGAGGTCGACCCGGATCCACTGCGGGTTGCTCCAGTCGCTGGCCCAGCGGGTAGTGGCGTTGCCGTCGGTCGCGTTGGTCGCCGGGCAGGGGCAGTCGCCGTAGGAGGCCTGCGCGGAGGAGGCGATGGTGGGCCGGTTCAGGGCGATGTTGGTGCCGGCGACCGGCGGGGCGACGACCTTGACGGACTTCGTCTCGATGCCCGCGTTGCCGCGGCCGTCCTCGGCCTGCACGTACACCTTCCACACGCCGAGCTTCTCCGGCGCGGTGACGGCGAAGGCGCCGTTGCCCAGGGACCGGTACGTCGCCTCGACGAGCCGCTTGTCGCCGCTCGCGTAGTTGCCGCTCAGGAAGATCCTGGTGGTGACGGCGTCGCCGTCGGGGTCACGGACATCGGCGCGGACGGTGAACTCGCCGCCGGCCGGGGCGGATCCGGCGCGGTCCACCGTCATGCCGCTGATGACCGGCGGGGTGTTGTCGCCGGCGGTGCTGCCCGCGTACGCCTTCTTGACGGCGTAGTAGGAAAGGCGCTTGAGGCCGTCGGGGAGGAGGTTGAACCAGACGCCGCCGAAGTCGTGCTCGGTGCCGTAGTGGAAGACGGTCGCGCCGAGGCCGACGCCCTGGTGTCCGATGACGCAGTTCCAGGCCTTGGTGTAGCCCTCGGCCTTCTGGACGTCGGTGGGCTCGTCGGCCACGCCGTTGGCGTCCTTGGGCATCTCCCACTCGCCGGCCGGTCCGGTCTCGGTGATGATGTACGGCTTGGTGTAGCCGCCCTCCTGCCAGTCCTGGCGCACTCCGCAGATGTCTCCGTAGGAGTTCATCGAGTAGAGGTCGAGGTCGGGTGCGTTGCGCTTGTAGTAGGGCCAGGCTCCGGTCCAGGCGTCCGTGGAGGTCACGGGGTGGTCGGGGTCGATGGTGTGGATCTTCTTGGCGACGTCGTTGACGAAGGTCGTGTACGCGTTGCGCTGGGCTTCGAGTTCGGTGCCGCCGTAGCAGTTCTGCAGGCCGAGGACGGACTCGTTGCCGACGTTCCACATGAGCGTGGCCGGGTGGGACTTGTAGGTGTCGACCCACTTCGCGAACTCGGTGAGCATGGTGTTCTTGTACGCGGTGTCCGTCACGTAGTTGACGCAGCCGCCGGAGCCGGGGCCGCCGCCGGGCTGGAGCCAGAAGCCGTTGATGACGCGGATGCCCTGGGCGGCGGCGGTGTCGAGCAGCGGTTTGGTGCCGCCGTCGGTGCCCCAGGTGCGGATGGTGTTCACGCCCATGGACTTCACGTCGGGCATGTACCGGCCGGCGTCGGCGATGGCGGGGCCCCAGGTGACGCCCTTGACGGTGTAGGGCTGTCCGCCGACGGTCAGCTGCCAGTTGCCCTGGGTGCCGGTGACGCGGACGGCGCCGCCGGGGCCGGGGGGCGCCGCGGTGTCGCCGTAGACCTGGAACTCCCACAGGGAGTAGCCGTAGCCGGTGCCGCGGGTCACGCCCTGGAGGCGGACGTAGCGGCCGGTGCCGGAGACGGTGAGGTCGTCGGTGCCTCCGTCGCCTGCGGTCACGGACTTGACGGTGCGCCAGTCGCTGCCGTTGTCGGAGAGCTGGATGTCGTAGGCCTTGCCGTAGGCGCCCTCCCAGTTCAGGACGACGCGGCTGATGTTCGCGCTCGCGCCCAGGTCGACCTGGAGCCACTGGCCGTCGCTCCACTGGCTGGCCCAGCGGGTTCCGGTCAGGTCGCCGTCGACGGCCGCGGCAGCGGAGTAGGCGGCGCCCTCGGCGGAGGAGGCGGTGGCGGTCTTCCCCTGGGAGAGCAGGGTGGGGGCGGCGGTGGCCGGTGCGGCCGTCAGCACGGTGGCGGAGGTGGCGAGCAGCGCGCCGAGGGAGACGAGGGAGGCGGTGGTACGGGCGCGGGCGCGCCTTCGTCGCTTCGGGGCGGTGATGCTGGTCATGGCGGCTCCTGGACGGACGACAGTGGGGGTGGGGTGGGGACGTGGGGTTGGGGGGCGTGGGGTTCGCCTTCCGGGCGGCGCGGCGGGGACGGTGGCGCCGCCCGGAAGGGGTGTGGGGGGCCGGGGCGCGCCGCATGGGGTGCCCCGGCCGGGCCGTCAGGGGAAGCTGACGACGGTGGACGGCACGGTCGAGGTGCCGGCGGGCACCGTGGACGCTCCGGTCTCGTTGATGACGTGCTCGTAGTGGCCGTTGCCGCCGAGTGAGACGGTCAGGAGGCTGTGGAACTTCACGCCGGGCTTGACGGGGGCCTTGAAGCCGTGGTCCTGGCGGATGTTCGGGTCGACGTTGTAGTTGCAGTAGCTGCCAAGGCCCCAGGCCTCGTGGGTGTTCACGGAGTCGTCGACGCGGTAGGCGGCGTACCCCTTCGTCGAGCCGTTCTGGATGGCGGCCTGGTTGGGGGCGTCGTACGCCTTCTCGTTCTGGTAGAAGATCGTGCGGCCGCGCTCGCCGTACCACTCGACGTCGTACTTGTTGAAGTGCTCGACGAACAGGCCGGTGGCGAGCACGTCGTCGCCGTTGACGCGGACGCCGTAGTCGGCCCGGTTGGTCTCCCAGCCGACGCCCTCGCCGTGGTCGGCGCGCCAGACCCAGGTGTGGTCGACGATCGTGTCGTCGTTGTTGACGACCATGCTGGTGGTCGCCTTGCCGGCGCCGGCGCCGCCGATGCGGATGTACACGTCCTGGACGGTGGTGGGGTTGGCGGCGTGGTCGGCGGAGGCGTTGCCCGGTCCGATCTCCAGCAGGACCGGGGAGTTGACCGGGCCGGCGTCGATCAGGAAGCCGGCGAGGCGGACGCCGTCGACGTCGGCGACCTTCATCGCGGCGACGCCGTTGTCCGGGATGATCGTGGCGAGGCCGAGGCCGAGGACGATGGTGTTCGCCCGGTTCACGTTGATCGTCTGGTCGACGTGGTAGATGCCCGGGGTGAAGAGCAGGTGCAGGCCCTGGGCGAGCGCCTGGTTGATGGTGGCGGCGGTGGCGCCGGGCTTGACGACGTAGAACTGGCTCAGGGGGACGGACTCGCCCTGCGGGGCGCCGTTGGCCCAGGTGGTGCCGCGCGCGTTGGTCCGCTTGGCGGGCGCGAAGACCTTGTACTCGTTGCCGTCGAGGTAGAGATAGGGCTTCTCGCGGGAGACGGGCGTGGTGTCGAGCGTGGTGTAGCGGGGCTCGGGGAACGAGGTGGCGGGTGCGCCCTCGACGCCGGAGAAGGTCTGGTTCCAGACGCTGTTGGACCAGCCGCCGATCGAGCTGTCGCGGGTGTACCACTGCTGCTGCGAGTAGTTGCCGATCTGGCCGTCGACCTTGGAGTCGGCGATGTAGCCGCCGCTGGCCCAGCCGTAGCCGTTCGGCGCGAGGTTGAGCCCGCCCTTGACGTGCATGCGGCGGAAGGCGGAGGCCTGGGAGACCGCCCAGCGGTCGGTGCCGTTGACCGGGTTGAGGGTCAGGCCCTCCGCGCCGCGCCAGAAGTTCTGGGTGGCGTTGCCGTTGAACCAGCCGGCGTCGACGGTCACGTCGCCGTTGATGGTGGTGTCGCCGGGGCGCAGGCCGAGGCCGGCGATCTGGGTGTAGAAGCCGATCTGGGCGTTGAGGCCGTTGTACGTGCCGGGCTTGAGGAGGAAGGCGTGGCGGCCGGTGCCGAACTGGGCCGACTCCTGTTCCCGGAAGACCTGGTCGAGCGTGGCCTGGATGTTCGGGGTGGAGGGGTCGAGGACGTGCACGTTGGGGCCGAGGTCGCCGCCGCCCGGGAGGGTCGGGCCGCCGCCGTCGGTGGAGCCGTACACCTGGAACTCCCAGAGGGAGTAGCCGTATCCGGTGCCGCGGGTGAGGCCCTTCATCCGGACGTAGCGGCCGGTGCCGGAGAGGGTGACGTCGTCGGTGCCGCCGTCGCCGCCGGTGACGGTCGTGACGGTCCGCCAGTCGGTGCCGTTGTCGGAGGCCTGGATCTCGTAGCTCTTGCCGTAGGCCCCCTCCCAGGTCAGAAGGGCGCGGCTGAGGGTGGCGCTCTGGCCGAGGTCGACCTGGAACCACTGGGCGTCGGTCCACTGGCTGGCCCAGCGGGTTCCGGTCAGATTGCCGTCGACGGCGGCGGACGCGGCGTAGGCGGCCCCTTCCGTGGACGAGGCGGTGGCGGTCCTGCCCTGCGAGAGCAGGGTGGGGGCGGCGTGGGCCGTCGCGGCGGGGAGGACGGCGAGCAGGCCGCCGGCGAGGGAGGCGACGAGTGCGCCGACGGTGGCCCGTCGGACGGCTGAAGCGGGGCGCCGGAAGGCCGGCGGGGACCCGACGGAAGACATGGGGCTCCTCGGTGTACAGAACGGAAACATGGGAGAGCGCTCTCCGAAACCTTGCCCGGCGGTCACAACGACGGTCAAGCCATGCGACACGGCTTTTCTTTTGGCTTTCATTAAGTGGCAGCGCCATATGGTTCGGGATGGCCCGAGCCCGTACCACCACCGGACACGGAGCCCCGATATGGTGCACGCGTGGGGAATCGACAGAGCGCGCGGACGGGGAACCGAGGACCGACTCTGGAGGACGTCGCACGTGAGGCGGGGGTGTCGCGGGCGACGGTGTCCCGTGTCGTCAACGGCGTGCGCAACGTGGACGCCGGCATCCAGCAGGCCGTACGCGACGCGGTCGCCCGCACCGGCTACACGCCCAATCAGGCCGCCCGGTCCCTGGTGACGCGCCGCACCGGAACCGTCGCCCTGGTGCTCTCCGCGACGGGAAAGGCCTTCGCCGCCCGGGTGTTCTCCGACCCGTTCTTCGGGCGGGTGGTCGACGGAGTGCTCCCGGTCCTGCGCGAGCGCGCGATCCAGCCGGTCATGCTGGTCGCGGAGTCGGAGCAGGCCAGGACCCAACTGGTGGAGTACCTGCGGCGGGGCGGCGCCGACGGAGCCCTCGTGGTCCCGCTCGACGGGGACGACCCGCTGCCGGCGATGCTGGTGGCCGCCGATGTCCCCACGGTGCTGTTCGGCCGCCCCCACGACGCCACGCGGTGCGGCTTCGTCGACCTCGACAACACCGCGGGCGCCCGGCTGGCCGCCGAGCACCTGTGGGCCACCGGCCGGCGGCGCCCCGCCACCATCGCCGCACCGGTCACCGCCCCCACGGCGAACGAGCGCCTCGACGGCTTCCGGGACGCGTTCGCGGCCCGCGGCGTGGCGTCGGTTCCCGTCGTCCGGGGACGGTTCTCGGTGGACAGCGGCAGGCACGCCATGGCCCGGCTGCTGAGGGAACACCCGGGGATCGACGCGGTGTTCGCCGCGAACGACCTGATGGCGCAGGGCGCCTGCCAGTATCTGCGCGAGGAGGGGATCGCCGTCCCCGGGTCGGTGGCCGTGGTGGGCTTCGACGACTCGGTGGCCGCGCGGCGGGCACGGCCGCAGCTGACCACCGTGCGTCAGCCGGTGGAGCGCATGGCGGCCGCGATGGCCGGCCTCCTGGTCGAGGAGCTCGCCGGCGGCCGCTCCGAGCCCGCCTCGAAGGTGTTCGAGCCGGTGCTCGTCGTCCGCGACTCCACCTGACCCCGCCGCGCCGGCACGTCACGCCTCCAGGGCGTCCAGGGCGGCGAGCTGTTGTGTGACGCGCTCGGCGGACCAGGTGTCGAGCCAGGCCGCGAGCTCCCCGCCGTAGACGCGGGGGACGGCTTCCACGCGCATGACCAGGGCGAGGTAGACCCGGTAGAGGGCGAGTCGTACACGGGCGCCGGTGTCGATGGTCAGGCTCGGCACGAGGGAGCGGTAGCCGGCCATGAGGTCGGGATCGTCCTCGGCGGAACCGAGCGGGTCGAGTCCGACGAGTTCGGCCAGGGGGTCGCCGAAGAAGGCGCGTTCGCCGTCGATGAGGCCGCTGAGCCGCCACGGGCCGTTCCCGGTCCCGACGAGGACGATGTTTCCCTCCCAGGCGTCGAAGTGGACGAGCGCGGGGCGGCGGACCTCGGCGAGCCGGTGGCCGAAGCGTACGGGCAGGGCGGCGAGGAGTTCGGGCGGGGCGGGCAGGGCGACCTCGAAGCGGATCGCGTCGGCGAGGACGGCGTGCAGCATGGCGGTGAACGCGAAGGGCCAGTCGGGGCCGGAGAGGCCGACGGCCGGTCGCGGGTAGCCGTAGCCGGCCCCGGTGACGGTGGCGATCCGGGCCAGGCACTCCCCCAGCCGCCGGCGCAGCGCGGCACGCTCGGCGGGTGCGATCCGCTCGCGGGCGGCGTCCCAGGTGATGCCGTCGACGTGGGTGAGGAGCAGCCACTCGGCGGGGGTGCCGGGGCCGGGCGGCTCGTGGTGGAGGACGGTGGGGACGGGGGCGCCCGCCCGGGCGGCGAGGCGGTGGAAGAGCGCCTCGGTGCCGAGGAGGCCCTGTTCGTGGGTGAGGGCGGGGGTGCCGGTCCGGGGAGCCGTCTTGAGCACGAGCCGCCGTCCGTCGGCGAGTTCGAGCAGGCGGGCGGAGTTGTAGAGGCCCCCGCTGAGGGCGGTGCCCCGGACGACCGCCACCGGGCCGAGGGCGTGGCGCAGCCGCTCGACGGCGAGCGCGTGGGCGCGTTCCTCGGCGAGCTTCTCGGCGTCGTCGGGGCCCGGCGGAGGGGACGGAACGGCGGTGGCGGCCATGGGACGCTCCTGTACGGGAAGCCTCGGAGGGGATCGGAGGGGAAGGGTAGGGCGGTGGCGACGTACCGGGGAAGGCCGCCCCGTCCGTACCAGGGAAGGCCGCCCCGTTCGTGCCGGGGCGGCCTTCCCTGCGTGTGCGAGGACCGTCCGGTCA
Organism: Streptomyces sp. NPDC056169; assembly: GCF_042268445.1. Lineage (NCBI taxonomy): Bacteria > Bacillati > Actinomycetota > Actinomycetes > Kitasatosporales > Streptomycetaceae > Streptomyces > Streptomyces sp. NPDC056169. The sequence continues at coordinate 163,772 of NZ_JBHJUO010000009.1, forward strand.
GCCGGTGGTCGCCGCCCGGTGGGCGCGGATGATGTCCGCGTATCGCCGTCCGCTGGTCTTCACGGTCCGCTTCTGCGTCGCGTAGTCGACGTGGACGAGGCCGAAGCGCTTGTCGAAGCCGTAGGCCCACTCGAAGTTGTCGAGCAGGGACCAGGCGTAGTACCCGGCGAGCGGGGCGCCCTTGCGCAGGGCGCGGGCGCAGGCGGCCAGGTGCTGCTCCAGGTAGCGGGTGCGGTCCGGGTCGTGGACCTCGCCGTCGGGGCCGACGGTGTCGGGGAAGGCCGAGCCGTTCTCGGTGACGTACAGCTCGCGTACGCCGTAGTCCTCGGTGAGGCGCAGCAGGAAGGCTTCCAGGCCGCCGGCGTCGATCTGCCAGTCCATGCCCGTGCGGGGCACGTCGGGGAGGCGGACCTCGCGGGCGTACGGGACGGGGCCGGCCGGGTCGTCCGTGACGGTGACCGGGAAGTAGTAGTTGAGGCCGTGCCAGTCGAGCGGCGTCGCGATGGTCTCCATGTCGCCGGCCCGTTCGGGCAGTTCGACGCCGTACAGCTCGCGCATGTCGGCGGGGAAGCCGCGGCCGTACACCGGGTCGAGCCACCAGCGGTTGGTGTGGCCGTCCATGCGGGCGGCGGCCGCGACGTCCTCGGGCCGGGTGGAGGCGGGGGCGACGGTGGAGTGGTTGGTGACCAGACCGACCCGCGCGCCGGGGGCGGCGGCACGGATGGCCTGGGTGGCGAGTCCGTGGCCGAGGAGCAGGTGGTACGAGGCGCGGACCGCGGCCGTCAGGTCGGTGTGTCCGGGGGCCATGCGGCCCTCCAGGTGGCCGATCCAGCCCGAGCAGAGGGGTTCGTTGAGGGTGGTCCACTGGGTGACGCGGTCGCCCAGGCGCTCGGCGGCGACGGAGGCGTACGCGGCGAGGTGTTCGGCGGTGGCCCGCTCGGTCCAGCCGCCGCGGCTGTCCTGGACCCGGTCCTGGAGGACCTGCGGCAGGTCCCAGTGGTAGAGGGTGACGGACGGGGCGATGCCCGCGTCGAGCAGGGCGTCGACGAGCCGGTCGTAGAAGTCGAGCCCGGCGGCGTTGACCGGTCCGTCGCCGCCGGGGACGACGCGCGGCCAGGCGAGGGAGAGGCGGTACGCGTCGGTGCCGAGGCCCTTCATCAGGGCGACGTCCTCGGGCCAGCGGTGGTAGTGGTCGCAGGCGGTGTCGCCGTCGTCGCCGTTGTCGATGGCGCCGGGTGTCCGGGAGAAGGTGTCCCAGATGGAGGGGGCGCGGCCGTCCTCGGCGACGGCGCCCTCGATCTGGTAGGCGGATGTCGCCGTACCCCAGGCGAAGGACGGAGGGAAGGCCTCCAGGTCGAGCGGGGTGCGGGAGTCGGGGGATGCGGACACGGAGGACCTCTTCGTGATGGGAGGAGACAAGACCGAGAGGGCGGAGGAGGACGTCACTTGACCGCACCCGCGGTGAGGCCGGCGACGAGGTAGCGCTGGAGGAAGAGGAAGCCGACGACGACGGGGACGCTCACGACGAGCGAGGCGGCCATCACCTGGTTCCAGTACACGTCGTTCTGGGTGGCGTAGCCCTGGAGTCCGACGGCGAGGGTGCGGGTGGTGTCGTTGGTCATGACGGAGGCGAAGAGGACCTCTCCCCAGGCGGTCATGAAGGCGTAGACGGCGACGGCGATGATGCCGGGGGACGCGGCCGGGACGATCACCCGGAACAGGGCCTTGATCGGCCCGCAGCCGTCGACCTTGGCCGCTTCGTCGAGTTCGCGCGGGATCGAGTCGAAGTAGCCGGTCAGCATCCAGATCGAGAACGGCAGCGAGAACGTCAGATAGGTGAGGACCAGGCCCTCGCGGGAGCCGAAGAGCGCGATGCCGGTGGCGTTGCCGATGTTGACGTAGATGAGGAAGAGCGGCAGCAGGAAGAGGATGCCGGGGAACATCTGCGTCGACAGCACGGTCACGGTGAAGACCCGCTTGCCGCGGAAGTCGTAGCGGCTCACCCCGTAGGCGGCGAAGATCGCGACGACGACCGAGAAGACGGTGGCCGAGCCGGCCACGACGATCGAGTTCACGAAGTAGTCGGCGAGCGGGACGGTCTCCCAGATGTCGATGTACGGGCGGATCGTGAGCCCCGAGGGGATCCACTGGAACTTCCCCGAGACGTCCTCCAGCGGCTTCAGCGAGCTGGAGATCATCACGAAGACCGGCAGCACCACGAAGGTGGTGAGCAGGGTGAGGAAGATCCGCCGGGTCCACAGGAACGAGCGGGGCGCGGCCATCGGGGAGCGCGGGGCCTTGCGCCGGCGGGCGGGCGCCGTGCGCCGGAGTGCGTTGGCGTTCTCAGACATCGGAGGTCTTCCTTCCGCGGGTGGTGAGCAGGAGGTAGACGCCGGTGACGACGAGGAGGAAGAGCAGCAGCAGGACGGACATGGCCGAGCCGGTGCCGAAGTTCCACGTCTGGAAGGACGACTGGTAGATGTGCAGCGAGATCAGGTCCGCGGCCTCGGGGGCCGCCTTGCCGAAGAGGACGAACGGCGTGTTGAAGTCGTTGAACGTCCACAGGAACAGCACCAGGACGAGGACCTGGTTGACCGGCCGGAGCGACGGCAGGGTGATGTGCCGGAGCTGCTTGAGGACGCCGGCGCCGTCGAGGGCGGCCGCCTCGTACATGTCCCGGGGGATGTTCTGGAGGCCGGCCATGACGGTGAGGAAGGCGAACGGCCAGCCCTTCCAGACGGAGACGACGAGCAGGGTCCAGAAGCTGTTGTCGCCGATGAGCCAGAAGGCGGGGCTGTCGCCGATGCCCAGCTGGTCGTGGAGGACGTGGTTGATGAGGCCGTTGTCCCGCTGGAACATGAACGCCCAGGTGATGACGGCGGCGTAGACGGGCAGGGCGTACGGGACGAGGAAGAGGGTGCGGAGGATGCCGCGGCCCCGGAACTCCTCCTGGAGGAAGACGGCGGCGGCCGTCCCGAGGAACCAGCACATCCCCACGGAAAGGACGGTGAACAGACACGTCGTCAGGAAGGACGAGAGGAGCGCCTGGCCGACGGGGGCGTCGAAGTCGATCGAGACGGTGTAGTTGTCGAGGCCGGCCCACGGCGCCTCGGACCAGTTGCGGATGAAGAACTGGGTGAGCTCCTTGAAGCTCATGCCGATGCCCATGAGCATCGGGACGAGGTGGACGAGGAGTTCGAGGAGCAGGGCGGGCAGGAGCAGCAGGTACGGCAGTGCGATGCGGCGACGCCCGGAGCGGCGTGGTGCGGGTGCCCCTCCGGGTGCGGCCTTGCGCACCACCGGCTCACTCCTGGGAGTGACGGCGGTTCTGGTCATGGAGGTGCGGCCTACTTCTTGGGCATCTGCTGCTGGGCCTTTTCGAGCTTGGCCCGTACGGACTCGGTGGTGACGGGCCGGCCCGCGGCGGCGTCCGCGAACAGTTCCTTGACGGCCGTGCCGACCACGGTCTCGAACTGGGACTCCTCGGGGACCTGCGGGAGCGCGGCGGCGCTGCCGGCGAGGGTCTCGCGGATGACGGTGAGCGACGGGTCGGCGAACGCGGGGTCCTTCTGGGCGCTCTTGACCGGCGGCACCGATCCGTAGGCCTTGTTGAGGAGGATCTGCTCCTCGTCGCTGGTCATGAACTTCACGAACTTGAGGGAGCCGTCGAGGTTCTTGGTGTTCTTGAAGACGGCCATGTTGATGCCGGCGACCATCGAGTTGGTCTGCTGGTCCTGGCCGGGCGTGCCCGACGGGACCGGGGCGGGGACGACGCCCCACTCCTCGGGGGCCATGCCCTGCGAGGCGAAGGTCTGCTGCGGCGTCTGCCACAGGACCATGCCGGTGCGGTCCTTGGCGAAGTCGCTCAGCGACTGGTTCTGGGCGTACTCGGCGTTGCCGGGGGCGACGATCTTCTGCGTGGCCATCAGGTCGACGTACTGCTTGACCGCGGCGACGGCGCCGTCGGAGGTGAAGTCCGGCTTGCCGTCGGCGGTGAAGAAGTCGGCTCCGTGCTGCTTGGCGAGGACGAAGACCTGGTGGATGTTGTTGGACAGGTTGGAGCCCTCGACGCCGATGCCCCACTTGCCGCCCTTGCTGATCTTCTTGCCGGCGGCGATCACCTCGTCCCAGGTGGTCGGCGGCTTGGCTATGCCGGCGTCCTTGAACATCTGCTTGTTGTAGTAGAGGGCGTAGGCCATGGAGTAGAGCGGGACGGCGGCCGGGTCCTTGCCGGGGGTGCCGGTGGAGCCGAGCGCGGAGTCGACGAAGCGGTCCTTGCCGCCGACGGCCTTGAAGTTCTTGGCGTCGAAGGGCAGCAGCGCGCCGGTGGACTGGAGGGAGGCGCTCCAGGTGTTGCCGATGTTGAGGACGTCGGGGCCCTGGCCCGAGGTGGTCGCGGTGAGGATCCGGTTGAGCAGGTCGGACCACGGGATCACCTCCAGCTTGACCTTGATCCCGGTCTCCCGCTCGAACTGGTCGAGCTCGGGCTGGAGGACCTTCTTGTCGACCTCCAGGCTGGAGCCCTGGTTGGTGGCCCAGTAGGTGAGGGTCTTCGGTGTCGCCTCGCCGCTCTCCCCGCCGCCGCAGGCGGTGGCGGTGAAGGCGAGGGAGAGGGAGACGGCACCGGTGACTGCGGCTCTGATTCTGCGCATGGCTCCTGGGCCCTTTCGGGGGGACGGCGGGGTTGCCGATCATGGAGAGCGCCTGGACCGCTCTCCGTGACATCGGCTTAATTTAGGATGTGAGTTAAACCCCACGGGAAGGTCGCGTCAAGGCCTGTACTGCGGGTATGTTGCAACGAACGACTTCAGAGACGGGGACCAAAGTGCACGCGAGAAGTGGCCGCACGGTGCGTGACCTGCGGCGTGAGAACCGCACCGCCGTTCTGCGCAGGCTGTACTTCGACGGGCCGGAGAGCCGCCTCACGCTCGGCCCCGCGACCGGCCTGAGCTCCGGCTCCGTCAGCAACGTCGTCGCCGAACTCCTCGCGGAGGGACTGGTCGAGGAGGCCGGCAGCGTCGACTCCGCCGGCGGACGCCCCCGCACCCTCCTGCGCATCACCCCGGACAGCGGGTTCATGATCGGCGTCGACATCGGCGAGACCCGCATCAGGATCGAGCTCTTCGACCTCGCCCTCACCGAACTCGCCCGCACGGAACGGGCGCTGGCCTGCTCCGGGCCCCGCACCGAGCGCTACGACGTGGACCTCGTCGTCGCCCACCTGCGCGAGGGCATCGCCGAGGTGCTCCGCGCCGCGGACGTCCCCGTCGAGTGCCTCCTCGGCATCGGCGTCGGGGTCCCCGGCATCGTCGATCACGGCGAGGACGGCGCCGTCGTCCACGGCCAGACCATCGGCTGGGACACCGTCCCCCTGGAACGGCTCCTGCGCCGGGCCGTCGACCTGCCCGAGACCGTGCCGTACTGGATCGACAACGGCGCCAAGACCCTCGGCCAGGCCGAGATGTGGTTCGGCGCCGGACGCGGCGCCCGCAGCGCCGTCGTCGTCCTCTTCGGCTCCGGCGTCGGCGCCTGCTCCGTCAGCGACCCGATGGAACCCGGCCGCGCCCTCGAATGGGGACACCTGACCGTCCGGGTCCGGGGGCGGCGCTGCCGCTGCGGCTCCCACGGCTGTCTGGAGGCGTACGCCGGCGCCGAGGCCCTCCTGGAGCGCTGGCGCGAGGCCGGGGGGCAGCCGCCGGCCGGGGCGGACGAGGAGACCGCCCTCACCGCGATGCTCGCCGCCGCCCATCCCGCCAACCCGGGAACGGCACCCGACACCACGGCACTCGCCGTCCTGGAGGAGACCGCCGAGTACCTCGGCGCGGGCTTCGCCGACCTCATCAACCTCTTCCAGCCCGAACGCATCCTCGTCGGCGGCTGGGCCGGCCTCCAGCTCGGCACCCGCTTCCTCGACACCGTGTCCCGCCACGCCGGCGCGTACGCGCTCCGCTACCCGGCGAGCCGCACGCGCATCGACCTCGGCACCCTCGGCCCCGAGGCCGTCACCGTCGGCGCGGCCCTCCTGCCCCTCGCCGACTTCTTCGCCCGGGGCGGCCGCAGCCCCGAGACGGAACCCAGCACCCCCGCCCCGGCCTGGCAGGCCGCCCTCCGGGACCGCGTCTGACACAACCGTTCGGCCACTCCGGCGCACCGTCACGCTCCGTGTCCGCCGTTCGCTCGCGCGGGTGGTTCCTGACCGGTGAGGGCGGTGACGGGGTCGAAGATCGTCGTACGCTCCGCCCGTAACCGTTCGCAGGAACAGAGGAGTTGTGGTGTCCACAGCAGTGGTGGTCGGCGCCGGGCCGGGGATCGGGAAGGCCGTGGCCGCGCGGTTCGCCCGGGAGGGGTACTCCGTCGCCGTGATCGCGCGGACGAAGGAGACCGTGACACAGGTCGCCGAGGAGATCCGGCGGGACGGCGGCAGGGTGCTGGCCCTGACCGCCGACAGCACGGACGAGGAGGGCCTGCGGGCCGCCCTCGACAGGGTCGGCGGCGAGCTCGGCCCGGTCGACGCGGCCGTCTACAACGCCGCGCTCATCCGCAGTGACGCCCCGGGCGAGCTCGGCGCGCAGGGGCAGTTGGACGCCTGGGCCGTGAACGTGGTGGGCGCGCTCACCACGGCGAGCCACGTGGCACCGGGCATGGCCGAGCGGGGGCACGGAACGATCCTGGTCACGGGCGGAATGCCCCGGATCAACGCGGGCTGGGTCAGCCTGGGTCTCGGAAAATTCGGTGTCCGGACCCTGGTCGACCTGCTCGACGCGCAGTACGGTCCGGCCGGGGTGCACGTGGCCTCGGTGACCGTCCCCGGCGCCGTGGCACCCGGTACCGCGTTCGACCCGGACGACATCGCCGAGCACTACTGGCGCCTGCACACCCAGCCGCAGGACGCTTGGGAGCGCGAGGTCGTGCACGGGGGCGTACCGGCAGCGCGCTAGCCTCCGCACGCGCCACCCGGCGCCGCCGTCAAGGCAGCCTTTCCGGCCTCCGCGCCCCAGGCCCGCCCAGGAACACACCCTGAACGCGCCCGGAAGGTCCCGGCACAGGAAAGCAAGAGCCCCTTCGGTCACGCACCGACGGGGCTTCAGCCATGTCCGGGACGAGCGGAGATTCGTGAAGGTTCCATGAACTACACACTGCGACAGGGGCCGCGCGCCCTTCCCGTGGATATACACGAAGCAGGAATCCTTGTTCGAAGAGCGCTGACGCAAATCCAACTGCCGGGCGACCGAGCCCATGGAGCAGGATGAGGAGCATCTGTGCACAGAACCGGTAACGGTCCTCTGGAAAGGAGAAAATTCATGCCCCGAGAGCCACAGGGCAACTGCATATCTCTTTCGGCGGCACCGGGACGATTCACATGAGCGCTGTCCTGCTCGACCCGCCCGGCCCGGTGCGCACCCTGCGCACCGGGGAATCCGCTCTGCAACGGGGATTCCACGCCTGGGGGGATCTCGTCACGGACACCTGCGGTCCGCTGCGCGTCTACCGGACCGAGCCCGGCCACTTCGAAGGGGCCATCGCCACGGGCACCTTCGGCACCGTGCAGCTCGCCGAGGTCCAGGCCGGCCCGCACGCCGTGGAGCGCACCCCGCTGCTCGCCACCAGGGCGACGGCCGCTCCCCTCTACCTCGCGTGCGTCCTGGAGGGAGAGGTCCGCGTCCAGCAGGGCGACATCACGGCCGTCGCCCGGGCGGGCAACCTCTTCTGCTACGACAGCTCCCTCCCCTTCACCCTCTGGATGCGGCAGTCCATCCACATGGTCACCGTGAAGTTCGACCACCAGCTGGTCGATCTCAGGGCCGGAGTCGAGCACCCGCTGCGGGCGGCCACCTGGTCCGGCTCCGAGGGGGCCAGCGTGCTCCTCGCCGACCTGCTCCGCAGCGCCGCGCGGAACATGTCCCGGCTGGACCCGGCGATCGCGGACCACCTGGGGAGCAGCGTCGCCAGCCTGGTCGGCGCGGTCTGCTCGGAGAAGCTCGGCGAGGCGGTGAGCGACCCCGTCCTGGCCCGCCGCGCCCTGCTGCACCGGATCAAGACCTTCGCCCGCGCCCGCCTCAGCTGCTCCGAGCTGAGCCCCCGGCTGCTGGCCAGGAATCACAAGATCTCCCTGCGCTACCTCCAGCTGCTGTTCCAGGACGAGGACAGCAGTCCCGCCCTGTGGATCCGCAACGAGCGGCTGCGCCGCTGCCGGGACGACCTCTCCGACCCGCGCACCGCCCATCTGACGGTGGCCAACATCGCGGAGCGCTGGGGCCTCGACAGCGCGTCGCACTTCAGCAAGCTGTTCCGCGAGCGCTACGGGGTGGCCCCCCGTGAGTGGCGCCGCCAGTCCACGCGCGGACTCCCGTAGCCCGGACTCCCGCGGACTCCAGCAGCCCGGCGGCGGGCCCGGCCGGCCCGCCCGCCCCCTCCCCACCGTCACCCCATCCCCCACTTCCCCCATCACCCCCGCCTTCCCCACCTTCTCCTTCTCCCTCTCCCCTCCTTGCTTCCCGTGCGGATGCACGTGCATCTCAGCGGTGTGCGCAAACCCGTTATGTCGTATGCGTGTTCGCGCCAGCGGCAGCAGTGGGGAGCCAGCAGACTGGAGCCCGATTTCACAGGTTTTGCGGTTCGGTTCTCCCGATGTTCCGGCACCCACCTTCCGCATTTCTTTCCGCGCCTGTTCCGATCGGTTTTCCCTCTGCAAAAGAACGGACATCATCCGCGCCATTGAACGGGGTTCGCTCGAATGTTGTTTCCTGCGAGAATCGGCATCATCGGAGGCGGCGCCTCCGCCGTATGCCTGCTCGACACTTTGAGCCAGCGCGAAGAAATTCCCGAGTCGGTCACGGTGTTCGACCCCTCCCCGCACCTGTGGCGGGGTCGTGCCTACCAACCCGACGCGGCGACCCTGCGGGTGAACGCCCCACCCGAGGACATGACCGTCCGGGCCGGCGACCCGGAGCACTTCACCCGGTGGCTGGAAGCGCGGGCCGTGGTCCTCGGCACGCGCACCGACCACGTCGACGCCCGGTCGGGCATCACGTTCCCGCCCCGGGCTCTGTACGGCGACTATCTGGAGCAGTGCGCCCGCAGCGCGCTGAACCGGCTCGCGGCCCGCGGCTCCCGCATCCAGCTGGTCCGGGCCGCCGTGGTCGACCTGGCGCGCGAGGACGGCTCCCTCGTCGCGTACACGGCCGACCGCACCCCGTACGCCCTCGACCACACCGTGCTCTGCGTGGGCACCGGCGAGCCGGCCGACCCGCACGGGCTGACCGGCACTCCGGGGTTCGTCGCCGATCCCTACCCGGTCGTGCAGCGGCTCGCCGGCATCGGCGAGCAGGACCGGGTCGTCGTGATCGGCAGCGGCCTGACCGCCGTGGACGTGGTCCTGCAGCTGACCGCCGCCGGGCACACCGGCGAGATCGTCATGGCCTCCCGGCGCGGGGTGCTGCCGAGCGTCCGCCAGCGGCCCGTGGAGCGCGAACCGCGGTACTTCACCGCGGCGCACTTCCGTGCCGTCGCCGCGCGCGGCGAACGGCTCTCCGTCGACGAGGTGGTCTCCCTGATGGGGGCCGAGCTCGCGGACGCAGGATCGGGGCTCGACTCCGTCACGGAGGAGATCGCCTCCTGCGGCGTCGAGGAGCCCATCGCCCGGCTGCGGCGCCAGTACGACCTCGTCGACGGCTCCGACCCGGGCCTGCGGCTCCTCCAGCGCGCGGTCCCGGACACGGGCCCCGACGTCTGGCCGCTGCTGCCCGAGCACGAACGGACCCGGCTGCTGCGGGACCACTACCGGACCGTCATGAGCCTGTGCTGCCCCATGCCGCCGGCCAGCGCGGCGACGCTGCTCGACCGGGCCGACCAGGGCCGGCTGCGGATCGTCCGCGGCGTCGAGCGCATCACCGCCCTGCCGGACGGGGGCTTCCGGCTCGTCGGCGACGCCGGTGTCCAGGACGCCGATGTCGTCGTCAACGCCGTCAGCCCGGGCTCGGCCCGCGTCCCGCGCGGCGCGTCGGCGCTCGTCGACGCCCTCGTCCGCAGGGGACTCGCCGCCCGGCATCCGCGCGGCGGCGTCCACGTCTCCCGGTCGACCAGCGGGCTGCTCGCCGCCGGCGAGACCGACCGGCGGATCCACGCCCTCGGCGACCTCGCCTCGGGATCGCTCTTCTTCACCTTCGGTGTTCCCTCCCTGGTGGACCGGGCCGTCGACATCGCCGACGCCGTCCACGCGGAGGCCGCCCGCACCCCCGTCGCGTCCGCGAACCCGGTCCGGGCCCTGTGACCCGACACCATCAGCCACACCCCGCACCACCACGCGTACCCGACTCCCCCCTGCCCGCCTTCCCCGCACCCACCCTCCCCGGCCGGACACCGGCCGCCCCACACGACCGAGGAGCCCGCACATGACCGAGATCGCGACGCAGGAACGGGCCGACTACCTGGCCGACACCCACACGGGCCTGCCCATGCCGACCGAGCCCGTCTTCGACTCCGTGGAGGACGACCGCAGGCACCGCAAGCAGCGCCTGACCGCCGCCCTGCGCCTGTTCGGCAAGTACGGGTACGGGGAAGGCGTGTCGGGACACATATCGGTACGAGATCCCGAGGGCGACGACCTGTTCTGGGTCAACCCGTTCGGCGTCCCCTTCAGCCGGGTGAAGGTCCGTGACCTGATCCTGGTGAACTCCGAGGGGCGGGTGGTCGAGGGCCGTCACCGGCTCAACCCCAGCGCCTTCGTGATCCACTCCGCCATCCACCGCGCCCACCCGGGCGCCGTCGCCGCCGCACACGGGCACACCCCGTACTCGCGGGCGCTCGGCGCGCTCGGCCGGCTGCTCGAACCGCTCGACCAGGAATCCGCCGCCTTCTACGAGGACCAGGTCCTCTACAGCGACTACGAGGGCCCGTCCATCAGCCTCGCGCAGGGCGAGGACATCGCCGCCCGGCTCGGCGACAAGCGGTCGATCCTGCTGCGCCACCACGGTCTGATCACCGTCGGCGGCACGGTCGACGAGGCCGTGCACTGGTTCTTCACCTACGAGGCCGCCGCACAGGTGCAGTTGCTGGCGGCCGCCGCCGGACAGGTGAAGCCGATGAGCCACGAGCAGGCCGTGGCGGCCCGCGACGGCTTCGGCGACCGGCACCTCGGCTGGTTCAGCTTCCAGCTGCTCTGGGACGAGATCGTCCACGAGCAGCCGGACCTGCTCGACGAGTGACCGGCCCCGGGCCGGCAGGCCCGTGACCAGGCGCGGAAGGCCGCTCCCCTCGACGGGGAGCGGCCTCTCGCGAACCGGCACCTGTTCTCCGGAGCCCGCTCCGGACCGGATCAACGCGCGAACCGGATCAGCGCGCGGACCGGCCGGCGGATTCGGCCGCGCGGCCGTCCGCCTTCTCCGCACCGGACCCGTCCGTGGCGCGCTCGGACGGGGAGTCCCCGGCCGGGGAATCACCGTCCGAGGAGCCGCCGTCCGTGGCCGCCCCGTCCGGGGCGCCGCTGCCGGCCCGCCGCCGGGCCGCGAGCGCGGCGATCGGCACCGAGAAGGCGGAGACGGCCGCGATGAGGATGATCACCCAGGTGCCCTGGTGGTACCCGGTGAGCGCCTCGGCGTGCGAGGGGCTCTCCTCGCCGCCCATGCGGACGGTCACCACGGCGAGCACCACCGCGGCACCGACCTGGTAGCCGGTCTGCAGGATGCCCGCGGCGAGGCCCTGTTCGTTCTCTGCGACGCCCGAGGTGGCCCGCACGTTGGCCGCGGTGAAGGCGAACGGGAAGCCGACGCCGATGAGCACCATGCTGGGCAGGATGACCAGCCAGTACGAGGAGCCCTCGCCCACCCGCAGGAAGAGCAGGAAGGCGACGGTGTAGGCGAACATGCCGCCGAAGACGGGCCAGCGCAGTCCGGTCCGGCCGAGCCACTTCCCCGCGCGGGGCGCGAAGGTGAGGATCATGAGGCCGATCGGCAGGAAGGCGAAGGCCATCTGCAGCGGCGACCAGCCCCGGTAGGACTGGAGGTAGAGGCTGCCGATGAACTGGTAGCTCATGTAGGTGCCGAGGATCGCCGCGGCGATCAGGCTGGCGCCCACGAGGGACTTGTTGCGCAGCAGACCGAGCCGGAGCAGCGGCTGCGGGCTGCGGGTCTCGATGACGACGAAGGCGGCGAGCAGCAGGGCCGCGGCGGCGAGGACGCCGAGCGTGACGCCGGAGAACCAGCCGCTCGTCGGGGCCTGCACGATGCCGTAGACCAGGAGCAGCATGGCGGCGGTGACCGTGACCGCGCCGGCGGCGTCGAAGTGCCGCTTGGAGCCGTCGTGCGCCGGATCCTTGGGGACCAGGATCAGGGCGCCGATCAGGGCCGCGAGGGCCACCGGCACGCCGAGCACGAAGGTCCAGCGCCAGCTGGCCTGGGTGAGGGCGCCGCCGACGACCACGCCGATCGAGTATCCGATGGCGCCGCAGGCCGTGTAGATGCCGAGGGCCCGGTTGCGCTGCGGCCCCTCGGGGAAGTTGCCGACGACGATCGAGAGGGCGGAGGGCGCGGTGAGTGCGGCGCCGATGCCCATCACGAGCCGGCCGACGATGACCAGGATGCCGCTGTTCGCCAGTCCGCCGAGCAGGGAGCCGGCCGCGAGGACGGTGAGTCCGACGAGGAACACCCGGCGCCTGCCGAGCAGGTCGGACATCCGGCCGCCGAGCAGCAGGAAGCCGCCGAAGCCGAGGACGTACGCGCTCACCACCCATTGCGCGGCGGACGTGCTCATGCCGAACTCGTCCTTGATCTGGGGGGTGGCGATGCCGACCATGATGTTGTCGAGCGCGTCGAGGGAGAACGCTCCGCACACCACCACGAGCATCAGCCATTCCCGCAGGCCCCACCGCACGCGGGCGTCGGGACCGCTCGTGCCGGGTAAGGCGCCGCCCGCCGTGGCGTCGTCCGCGATAGTCATGAACTGGTTCTCCTTGTCGGATGGGGCTGGGGAGGGGGACGCCGTGCCACCGTGGTCGCCCGACGAGGTGGGCGGGGGGACGGACCGGTCGTAGAGTCGAGGGCAGGACGCGGTACCGCCGATTTCCCCACTCGGGGGGCAGCGGACAACACCACTTCTGTACTAACCTCTACAGAAGAGGCTATCGACCGGCTGATCGGCCGTCAAGGAGGACATGTGGCCCGCACCGGACGCCCCCGCAGCTTCGACCGGGACGCCGCACTGCACACGGCGATGCTCGTCTTCTGGGAACGCGGGTACGCCACCACGTCGACGACCGACCTGAGCGCCGCGATGGGCATCAACCCGCCCAGCCTGTACGCCGCCTTCAAGAACAAGGAACAGTTGTTCCGGGAGGCCATCGAGCTCTACGAGCGCACCGAGGCGGAGTCCTCGCGCCGGGCCATGGACGAGGCCCCGACCGTGCGCGAGGCGATCGCGGCGCTCCTGCACGGGAGCGTCGACCGCTTCACCGCCGACGACCGGCCGCGCGGCTGCATGATCGTGCACGCCGCCAGCAGCTGCACCACCGACCACGAGTCCGTCCGGGACTTCGCGCTGCGCTGCCGGGCCCGGACCAAGTCCACCCTCAAGGCCCGGCTGGACACCGCCGTGGCGGGCGGGGAGCTCGCCGGGGGCACGGACACGGACCGGATCGCCGCCTTCTACACCACGTTCCTCAACGGTCTCTCGTTGCAGGCGCGCGACGGGGCCGAGCGTGCCCAGCTGCACGAGCTGGTGGAGATGGCGATGTCCGTCTGGAGCGTCCACACCGGTCCGCTGCCGCTGGTCGCCGCGTAACGCATCGGACATCGGAAAGACGGCCGGGCCGTGCCGTCCGGACTCCTCCCCCTCGGGGGAGGTTCCCGGCGGCACGGCCCGGCCGTGCGCGCTGCCTGCCGTCAGCAGACGCTCTTGATGTCCGTCGCGTCCGTCATCCGGCTTCCGTGATCCTGTCCAGCCAGGCCCGCGTGGCGTCCGGCGTCTTGACGGCCTCCCACATGTCGGCCGGGTGGTTGAAGTTGGCGACGAACGCGTCGGCGACCCGCTGGTCGGCGGTGGCGGTCACGAAGATCCCGCCCACGTGCTCGACCGGCGGCGCGACGTTGAGGTTCGACCAGGCGACGACCGGCTCGGCGGTCCGCCACAGCCGCTCGGCCACCCGCTCGGCGAACGCCTCGTCGAACGGCCCTCCGGCGACGATGAGTTCGGCGATCTCGAAGGCGCTGCGCGAGCCCAGGTTGGCGCCCTGCCCGGCCAGCGGGTCGTTGACGATCCAGGCGTCCCCGAGGGCCAGGGCTATCCGGCCCGAGTCGAGCGTGGTCCAGCTGCGGCGCACCACCGGGGTGAGACCGCCCTGGATGACGTCGCCGGGGCGGCGGATCCCGAACTCCCGGTCGGAGATGCGCTCGCGCAGGTCCGGTGCGAACTCGGCGATGAGCGCCAGCAGGGTCTTCTCGAAGCCGGCCTGGTCCTCCAGGTGGTCGTAGGAGGCGAGCTGCTCCAGCGCACCGCCGGGCAGGCCTTCCACGACGATGCCGTGCGCGGGACCGTCGGCTGTGAGGATCCGGGTGGAGAAGATCTCGCCCGCCTCGGTGACCTGGAAGTGGATGTGGCCCGGGTCGACGGGTGCGATGCCGTGGAAGAGGCCGGCGGTCAGGACGCGCTGGGGCCCGGTGTACGGCGAACGCTCCGGGTCGCGCGGGAAGAGCCCGGTGGTGGCGGCCCGTCCGGTGGCGACCACGACCAGGTCGTGGTCGCGGGAGATCCGGTCGATCTCGGCCGCGTCCGGCCGCAGCACGACCACGCGGCCGCCCCGCTCCAGGTAGTCGGCGGTGAGCGTGGGCAGGTAGAGGCGCAGGTCGACGCCGCTCGCGGGTGCGTCGAGGCGGCCGAGGAACTCGATCCCCGGCTCCCCGCGCGCCACGAGGCGGACGCCGAGGGTGTCGTCGTCCCCTCCTTCCCAGTGCGAGACGCCCAGCTCGCGCTCCCGCTCGCGGGTCTTCCCGAAGCGGACGGGGAGGCTCAGCGGGCGTCCCGCCGCGAGCTCCTCGGTGCTGCGCTCGGCGTAGACCGTCGTGGTCACTCCGGCCTGCTGGAGCCGCAGGGCGAGGTGGAGGCCCGAGATGCCTGCTCCGACGATGGCGATGTCTGACATGGTTCCTTGCTCCTTCATGGGTCGGGCGAGCGGGAGAGGCCGTCGGCCCGCGCGCTCAGGCGAACTGCGGGAGGACGTGCTCGGAGAACAGTTCGAGCGAGCGGCGGGCCCGGTCGGCCGGCAGCCCCGGGGCCCGGCCGAAGAAGATGATCCGTTCGACGTCTCCCAGGGGCTTGATCCGGTCGCGCAGCCCCTCGGCGACGACGTCGGGCGGGCCCACCAGGAAGAATTCGCGCGGCAGGTCGTCCACGGACGGCAGGCCCGGGTTGCCGAACCACTCCTGGAACTTGTTCAGCAGGTGCCAGTAGTGCTCCCTGATCTCCTGCCAGCCCTCCTCGGCGTCCTCGCACACGTAGACGCCGGGCGTGACGATGGCCGTGAGGGGGAAGCCGGCCGGGTCGTGCCCGTGCTCGGCAAGGGTGCGCCGGTACAGGTCGAGGGTCTCCGGCGGGGTGCCGAGGTCGGGCAGGAAGCGCAGCCCGTGGCGGCCGGCCCGGCGCGCCGCGGCCTCGCTGCCGCCGCCGATCCACACCGGCGGCGGGCTCTGCGGCACCGGGGTGACGACGACGTCGTCGAGGGCGAAGTGCTTCCCGGCGTACGAGAACGGCTCGCCGGTCCAGGCCTTGCGGAGGATCTCGACGGTCTCCTCGGTGCGGGCGCCCCGCTTGGCCCGGTCGAAGCCGAGGGCCTCGAACTCCTTCTCCCGGTAGCCGGGGGCGATTCCGAGCTCCAGCCGGCCGCCGGAGAGCAGGTCGGTGACGGCCGCGTCCTCGGCGAGCCGCAGCGGATGGGTGAGGCCGGCCAGGACCATGGCCGTGCCGAGCCGGACCCGGCTCGTGCGGGCGGCGATGGCGGCGAGCGCCGGGAAGAGGGAGGGCAGGTAGCCCTCGTCGGTGAGGTGGTGCTCGGACAGCCAGACGGACTCGAACCCGAGGGTCTCGGCGTCGGTGGCGAGCGACAGCGTCTCCTCGTAGACGTCGGTCCAGGGCTGCCGCCACGGGGCCGGGTTCCGGAAGTCGAGCCAGATGCCGAATTTCACTGCTTCTCCTCGGAGTTGGTGGTTCGGTGCGCGTGGTTCGGGGTGCGCGGTTCGGGGTGCACGGTTCGGGGTTCGGGGTGCGCCGGTCGGAGTTCGGGCCGGGTGCGGTCAGGCCTCGGACAGTGCGCGCAGGCTGCCGTTGACGAACACGAGCGGGGGCCTGCGGTGCCGGCCGCCGGTGGACAGCACCTCCCCGATCAGGACCGTGTGGTCGCCGGTGTCGTGGCGGTCGTACAGGGTGCACTCCAGCCAGCCCGGAGCGTCGAGGACCAGCGCCCCGGTGCGCTCCCCGGGCGATGCCGTGCAGGTGAGCAGGGCCCGGGCGCGGGTCTCCCGGTCGCCGTCCAGGGCCTCGGCCATGTCGATGCCGGCGACGTCGAGGATCGACACCGCCCAGACCTTGGTCGTGAGCAGCGTCGCGAGGACCTCGGAGTCGCGGGGGACGGCTAGGGAGACGAGCGGTGGGTCGAGGGAGACGGAGGTGAAGGAGCGGACGGCCACCGCGTCGTGGCGCCGCCGGTCCCCCTCCTCCTCGTAGGTGGTGACGACGCAGATTCCGGTGGCGAAGGTACGCATGGTCGCGGTCAGATCCAGGGACATGGCAGGCCTCTCGGTGGGGGGTACGGGGTCAGCCCGGGGCGCCGGGGTGCCGGGCGGCGAGGACCGAACGGCGGAGCTTTCCGGTGGCGGTCCTGGGCAGTTCGTGCTCCGCCAGGGCCTGGGCGTGCACCGGGCCGGCCCCGAAGCGCCGCCGCACCCGCTCGCGCACCCGCTCCGCCGCCTCGTCCGGGGAGACCTCCGGCCTGGGCCGGAAGAAGACCGCGAGCCCGGTGGAACCCGTACCGTCCGCGGCGAGCGGGCGGGCGACGGTGAAGGACGGGAGCACGCACGGGAGTTCCTCGACGGCGTCCTCGATCTCGTGGCCGTGCCACCGGGCGCCGCCGACCTCGATGAGGCCGTCGGCCCGGCCGGTCACGGTGAGCTCGCCGTCCGCCACGAAGGCCAGGTCGTCGGTGACGAGCCAGCCGTCGTCCGAGAGCGGGGCCGGCTGCGGCACCCCGCCCACGAGGTACGTGCCGGCGACCGGCGCCCCGGTGATCTGGAGCCGGCCCACGACCCCGGCCGGCACCACCCGCCCCGACTCGTCCACGACCCGCACGGACACGCCGGGCTGCGGCGTCCCCACCGGCACATGACGCCGGAGCGGGCCGTCGGAGAGGCGGAAGACGCTGTCGACGACGCCGGACGCCGTCTCCGGCATGCCCCACCCGGGGTGCACGGCGGTGGCCGGCAGCCCGTGGGGGGCGAGCGCCTCGACGAACCGCCGGACGACACGGTCCTTGACCGCCTCGCCGCCGTTCATCACGTACCGGAGGCGGCTGAGGTCCCAGGACCGGTCCGGTTCCTCGGCGAGCCGGTCGACGAGGAGCGCGAGGACGCGGTTGGGCGCCCAGGTGGTGTCGATCCGTTCGGCCTCGGCGACGTCGAGCCAGCGCAGTGGGTCGGCGCTGACCCATCCGGGATCGGCGTGCACCTGGTGGCAGCCGAGGTAGACGTCCCGTACGTGGAACATGACGATGCCGCTGACGTGGTCGAGAGGCATCCGGTTGAGGCTGCGGGTGTCCGGGCCGAGGCCCCGCGCGAGGGCGGTGCCGTGGGCCCGGGCGAGCACGTGACGGTGGGTCAGCTGTACGGCCTTGGGCCGGCCGCCGCTGCCCGAGGTCAGCGTGAGCACCGCGGGGTCGTCCGGTCGCGCCTCGACCGGCTCGCGGGCTCCGGCGGACGCACGGTCCGCCTCGTCCCCCGTGCCCGCCACTCTCGCCGCACCCACCGGCCGGAGCGGACGCAGCCCCGGCGGGGGCGGGCCGGGCGGCTCGTCGCCGAGCAGCCACGCCTCCCCGACGGCCTCGACCGCCTCGGCGAGCCCGTCGGCACCGGAGCCGTACGACACGGGCAGCGGGACGAGTCCGCCGAGCACGCACGCCCAGAAGGCGGTGAGCAGGTCGGTGGTGCGGGCCGTGCGGAGGATCACCCGCGCGCCGGGCCGTGCGCCCGCGGCGGCCAGCTCCGCCGCCGCCCGCGCCGCGTCCTCGTACAGCTCGGCGTACGACCTGCGGACGGCCGTACCCGTGCCGTCGATCACGACCACGCCGTGCGGGGTGCGCGCGGCACGCCGGAGCGCCTCGCCGAGCGTGCCGACCGCCGGCGCCGGCAGCGGCCCGCCGGTCAGCTCCGCGCGCGGGTGTCCGGTCATGCCACGATGCCCAGGCTGAAGGGGTTGTACGGGGTGCCGCCGAGCAGATGCGCGCCCGCCGACTGGAGGACCTGGTCCTGGGCGATGACGTGCTGGCGCATCGTCGTCAGGTCGCGCAGCCAGCGGTCGAGCGGCGAGGGCCGGTAGACGGCCGTCGTCGCCACGAGGTCGTAGAGCCGGGTGACGATGGTGCGGGCGACCCGGAAGGCGTTGACGCGCGCCAGGACGGTGTCCACCCGGTCGTCGCGGCCGATCTCACCGCCCTTCTCCAGGATCTCGGCCTGCCTTCGCAGGCTGCCGTAGACGGCGTGCCGGGCGGCGCCGAGTTCCATCTCGGACTCGGCGATGGCCATCTGCACCCGGTAGGTGTCGGCCCACGGCGTGGCGGCGTTGCGGTCGGTGCGGCCGGCGGCCAGCTCCCGTACGTGGTCGAGCGCGGCCCTGGCGACGCCGAGCGGCACGCCGGGCATGTTGCGCAGGATCGCCTCCGCCGTGGAGTGCGGGCCCTCGACGCGCGGGGCGCCCAGGCTGAAGGAGTGCTCCTCCGGGACGAACAGGTCCTTCGCCTGGTAGTCGTTGCTGCCGCTGCCCGCGAGGCCGGTGGTGTGCCAGGTGTCGAGGACCTCGAACTCGTCGCGGCGGGCCAGCATGATGCGCCAGTGCCGGGGCGCGCCGTCGGGCCCGGACTCGGGCCGTCCGTCCTGGTGGACGAAGGTGCCGGCGACGACCCAGTCGGCGTGGGTGATGCCGCTGCCGAAGCCCCAGCGTCCGGTGACCCGGTAGCCGCCGGGCACCCGGTCGGCCCGGCCGAGCGGCAGGATCAGTCCGGCCGTGATGGCGTCGGGGTCGCTGAGTTCCTCGCGGGCGACGGACTCGGGCAGGAACTGGGCGTAGAGCGGGGTGTCCATGCCGATCATGGCGCACCAGGCGGCGGAGGCGTCGCCGCGGGCGAGGGTCTCCACCACCTCCGTCTGCTGGACGGAGTCGAGGCCCGGGCCGCCGAGTTCGGTGGGCACGCCCATGCGGAAGACGCCCGCGTCGCGCAGCTTCTCCACGACCGTGTCGGGCAGCCTGCGGGCCTTCTCGATGTCGTCGGAGAGGCCCCGCAGCACCGGGACGAGGTCCTCGGCGCGCCTGAGCAGTTCCTCCGGAGTGGTCGGGCGGGCGGTGTCGGGACGCCGGGCGGCGACCTCCTGTGAAGTGACCATGTGCTGTAGTCCCCTGTCTCACTGGGGCCGGTGGTCTCCCGCTGTCAGCGGTAACGTCCCGGCGCGATGGCGTTGTTGGGGTCGAGTACGGCTTTGAGCCGACGGGTCAGTGCGAGGGCTCCGGGGTCGACGGCGAGGGCGTCGCGCCGATGGGCGTGGTCGACGTCCAGCCGGTACGGCGCGAAGCCGGCGTCGGCGAACGAGGTGTGGAGAAGGTCGAGGGCGCGGTGGGCCCGCTCGGCGGCGTCTCCCTCGCGGGAGAACTTCATCGCGACCACGCAGTCGATCAGGTCGGGGCCGAGGAGGTGCAGCGTCGCGGAGAGCCGGGTGCCGGTGGCCGCGGCCGCCTCCCTCAGCAGCCCGTCCGCGCGGGAGACGTCCGCGCCGTTGAACGGCAGCAGCGGAAGGAAGAAGACGAAGCCGGCATCCGTGTCCACGCGGTCGGCGGGCACGCCCATCTTGGCCCGGAAGAGGACGTCGGCGATGTCGGGGTCGCCGGCGTAGCCGCGCTCGACGAGCCGGGCGACCTCGTGGTTGGGGTGGGCGGGGTCGATCGCCTCGGTGGCCGTCACCTGGGTGAAGAGGCCGGTGCGGTGGGCCTCGGCGGTCAGGATGCCGGTGAGCGCCTCGACGACCTCGGCGGTGCCGTCGACGGGGAGGTGGGCGAGGAACTCGCCCTCGGTGCCGCCGTACGACCGGGCGGCCGCCGGATCGTAGATCCGCGGGACGCCCCGCGTGAGGCCTTGCGCGACCCAGCGGCGCACGGCGTCGGTCACCGCGCTCAGGGCGGACTGCGGGAAGTCGAGGCGGACCACGCGCAGCGCCTCGGGCCGGGCGGGCAGCCGGATCACCGCGGCGGTGACCACGCCGAGGGCGGACTGGACGAAGAGCGGCAGCGGTGACGGGCCGAGGCCGTGCGGGTAGACCGGTGCGGTCCGGTCGGCCGTGGGCCACCAGCCGACCCGTACGGTCTCGCCGTCCGGCAGCACGACCTCCAGGCCGGCGAGGTCGTCGGTGCGCTGGCCGCGCAGGCCGACGCCGCGGTCCAGGGCGTTGCCGAGGACGCTGGTCGCTGCGGCGGAGACCGTGACGTTGACGAGGCGCGGGGTGTGGGCGAGGAGCCGGGAGAGGTGGCCCTGGGTGACGCCGGGTTCGACGACGGCCCAGCCGGCGTCCAGGTCCAGTGCGCGGACCTTGTCGAGGCCGCCGAGGTCGAGGACGACCACGTCGTCGTCGGCCGGTTCGCGGGAGCCCAGGCCCCAGTTGCGGCCGGTGCTGACCACGTGGAGGCTGCCCGATTCGGTGTCCTTGGAGAAGAGTTCGACGAGCTCGGGGACCTGTCCGGCGGTGGCGGGCCGCAGGACGGCGGCGATCCGGCGGGACCGGAAGAGGCTCGCGTTGGGGCCGAGGAGCCGGGTCGCCCGCTCGTCGCCCTCGGGGCGCAGCACCCGGTCCTCGCCGAGGATCCGGGCGGCCGCGTCGAGGGCCTTGCGCAGCGCGGGGCTCCCGGACGCGCTCCGGGGCGCGGGCGGCGCGGCGGGCTCGTCGAGGGCCCTGGACTGTTCGGTCATGCTGGTCTCCCTGGCGAAGTGGCGGTACGAAGACGGGGCCGGGGTCGGGTCGGGGTCCGGGTCCGTGTTCCGGGCCGGGTCCGGGTCACGGACCAGGTCACGGTCCGGGTCACGGGCTGGTGGCGGGGGTGAGTGCCCCGTGCAGGAACACCAGCGGGTCCTGCGGTGCGCCGACCCCGGTGGCCAGCACGGTGCCGATCACCATGAGGTGGTCGCCGACGGTGAAGGAGTCGGCGAGCGCGCACTCCATCCAGCCGGGTCCCTCGAAGAGCAGGGCTCCGGTGTGCGGCCCCGGCGCGGCGGGCAGGGCGGTCAGCGCCTCGGTCCGGCTCTCCCGGGAGCCGGCGAGGCGGCGGGCGGTGTCCGCCCCGTCCGCGGCCAGGATCGACACGCCCCACCGCCGGGAGGCGAGGAGGTCGGCGAGGAAGGCCGACCCGTGGCGCAGGGAGAGCGACACGAGCGGGGGGTCGAAGGAGACGGGCACGAGCGAGTTGACCGTGATGGCGTCGTGGCGGCGCCCGTCGGGGCTGTCCTGATCCTCGGTCCAGGTGCTCACCACCCCGACACCGGTGGCGAAGTGCCGCATCACCGTGCGCAGATCGAGTTCCACGGCGTTCCTCCTTCGTTCGCTGACGGCCCCTTGGTGACAGAAAGCTATGGTCCGGCGCCGGGCGGTTTTGCTGTCCCCGCGCATGCGCTCTGTCGCGTTCGCGAATGCCCGAAGTGCGCTGATGCGTCACTTGCCGTGCGCGGTCGGCCGAGAACCGGACACCCGCTTGCGGTCAGACTGCGACCGTCGACGAACCGGCCATGAGGGGGATCCAGTGATTCGCAATGCGGCAGTGGTGGGGGCCGGGCTGATCGGCACGTCCATCGGGCTCGCGCTGACCCGTCGCGGCGTCCACGTGCACCTGATGGACGCGGACGAGTCGGCGGCGCGGGTGGCCGCGGCGCGGGGGGCCGGTGTCTTCGGCCCGCCTCCCGGGCCGGTGGACCTGGCCGTCGTCGCCGTACCGCCGACGCGTGTGGCGCAGGTGCTCGCGGACCAGCAGCACCGTGGGCTCGCCCACGCCTACACCGATGTGGCGAGCGTCAAGTCCACCACCGCACTGGCGGTGGCGCGGGCCGGGGTGCACCACGCGAGCTATGTGGGCGGCCATCCCATGGCGGGGAGCGAGCGGTCCGGTCCGCTGGCCGCCCGGGCCGGGCTGTTCGAGGGCCGCACCTGGGTCCTGACCCCCGGCCCCGAGACCTCGTCGGGCACGCTCAACCGGGTGCTCGCCGCCGTCGCGCTGTGCGGCGCCGTGCCCTTGGTGATGGAACCGGGCGTGCACGACCGGGCGGTGGCCCTCGTCTCCCACGCGCCGCACCTCGTGGCGACGCTGATGGCGGCGCGCCTCGGTGGGGCGTCCCGGGAGGCACTCGCCCTGGCCGGGCAGGGGGTACGGGACGTGATCCGGGTCGCCGGCGGCTCCCCGGAGCTCTGGACGGACATCGTCCGGTCGAACGGTCCGGCGATCGCGGAGATCCTCGGCGACTTACGCAAGGACCTGGAGGCGCTGACGCGCGCGCTGAACGCGCTGGAGGTGTCGGGGCCGGAGTCGGAGGAGGCGCTGGCCTCGCTCGTGGACCTCCTGGAGCGCGGCCGGGAAGGCTGGGAGGCGGTGTACGAGCCGGGCGGCCGGACCCCCGTGGAGCGGGTGACGCTGACGGTCCCGCTCGGCGGCGGGCCCGGCGAGGTGGACCGGCTGATCGACGCGGCGGAGGGCTCCGGCATCGACGCGGACGGCATCCGGCTGAGCTGGTCCGACGCGGACACGGAGCTCTCGGCCCTCCTCGCGGCCCCCGCCCCGACGGCCGAGGCGGTCCGCCGCCGGCTCGCGGACGACGGGTGGCGGGTCACGGTGGCGGCGGGTTCGTGACGGGCCGTCGCTGACGGCAGGTGAAGAGGCCCTGGCCCCGGTGGGGGGCCAGGGCCTCTTGCGCGGTGACGTCACCTCAGCCCGAGGTCACCTCCCCCGACGTCCCCTCACCCGGCCGTCACGTCGGCCGGCATGCCGTAGGCGTCGGCAATGAGTTCGTAGGAGCGCACGCGGAAGTCGGGGCTGTGCGAGTTCATCGCGAGCATCAGCTCGTCCGCGTCGGTCCGCTTCTGCAGTTCGTCCAGGCCCGCCCTGACCTCGTCGGCCGTGCCGTACAGGGCGTTGTCGAGCCAGGTGCCGAGGACCGCGCGCTCCTGCTCGGTGAAGACGTGCCGCTCGGCCTCCTCGGGCGTCGGTACGAGACCGGGCCGGCCGCTGCGCAGCCGTACCGTCGCGAGCGCCCCGGTGAGCGCCTGCCGTCGCGCCTCCTCGGCCTCCTCCCCGGCGAAGGCGAAGACGCCGAGCACCACGTACGGCTCGGCCAGGGTCGCGGAGGGCCGGAAGCTCGACCGGTACAGCTCCAGGGCCGGGAGCGTGTTCCGCGCGGAGAAGTGGTGGGCGAAGGCGAACGGAAGGCCCAGCTCGCCGGCGAGGCGGGCGGAGAAACCGGAGGAGCCGAGCAGCCACACCTGCGGCTGCCCCACCTCGCCCTGCACGGGCCCGGGCACGGCGTGGATGCGCCGGTAGGGGTGCCCGTCGGGGAAGTCGTCGTGGAGGAAGCGGAGGAGCTCGGCGACCTCGGCGGGGAAGTCGTCGGCCTGCACTCCGTCGGCCCGCCGCAGCGCCGCGGCGGTGGCGCCGTCGGTGCCGGGGGCCCGCCCGAGACCGAGGTCGATGCGGCCCGGTGCGAGCGCCTCCAGGGTGCCGAACTGCTCGGCGACCACGAGCGGGGCGTGGTTGGGCAGCATGACCCCGCCGGAGCCGAGCCGCAGCGTGCGGGTGTGGGCCGCCAGGTGCGCGAGGACGACGGCGGGGCTGCTGCTGGAGATCCCGGGCATGGAGTGGTGTTCGGCCACCCAGTACCGGAGCAGTCCCCGGGCCTCGGCCAGTCGGGCCAGCCGAGCCGAGGCCTGGAGCGCCTCGTGGGCCGTGGTGCCCTCGCCGACGGCGGCCAGGTCCAGTACGGAGAGCGGGACGGGGGCGGTTCCTCGGGCGGTGCCGCGGAGGAATTCGGTGTGGGACGCAGTCATGCCCGCGACAACGGAGAACGGGTCGCCCGGATTCCCAACCGAGTCACTAGGGAAGGAAAGTTGGCCGAACACCACACCTTGCGCGGCCGGTCCGGACCCGTACGGCCGGACCCGGAGTCCGGGGCACGGAGTCCGGGGCACGGAGTCCGGGGCACGGAGTCCGGGGCACGGAGTCCGGGGCACGGAATCGAGGTGAATCCTTTCCGGCCCTCCCCGCCTCCTATGTGCGTACCGGCCGAACGGGCCGACAGGATGGGGAGGAAACACCATGATGATCACCGGCATCGTCGTGATCGGAGCGCTGCTCGTGGGCGCGTGCAGCTGGCACCTGATGCGGCGTTACAAGAGCCGAAGCTGACCTGAACCCGTGCGCGGGGCGCCTTCCCGGAACGAGTACCGAATGAGGACCAGATGAACCGACGCCTGCCCTGGCCGGACGAGCGGCTGATCAAGGCCGCCCAGGACGGCGACGTCACGTCGCTCACCACCGTGGTCATCGAATCGCAGCCGCACGTGCGCAAGTTCGCCCTGTCCCTGTGCGCCTCGCCGCAGGACGCGGAGGACGCGGCGCAGGAGGCGCTGATCATCCTCTACCGGAAGATCGGCACGCTGCGGGCCAGTGGCGCGCTCGCCTCGTGGATGTTCCGGATCGTGCGCAACGAATGCCTCCGGCACGTACGGATGCTCCTCGCCCGGAGCGACGAGGCGCCGGCCGGACCGGAGGCGTCCACGGAACCGTCCGCCGAGGACGCGGCGCTGCACCGGCTGGAGGCGGAGCGGATCGCGGCGGCGGTCAGCGCCCTCCCCCGCGACCAGCGGCAGGTCCTGATCATGCGGGACGTACAGGGCCTGCCCGGCAGGACCGTCGCCGATGCGCTCGGTCTTAGCGGCGCGGCGATGAAGTCGCGGCTGCACAGGGCGCGCGCGGCGCTGCGTGACGCACTGGCGGCGACGGACCCGGCGCCGACGCAGACGTAGCCACAGGCACCGACACAGACGCAGACGCAGCCATAGCCACAGACACAGACCCTCGATCATGCCCTCGACCGACAAGCCGGAGGAGAGTCACGACCGTGAACACCTTGCATTCCGTGAAGTCCGCGCCGAGCGCGAAGGCCCCGGCCGCCGCACGACCCGCGGCGCCCGGAACGAACTTCGCCAGCAAGTCCGTCCCGCGCCACCTGGCGCGCGGCGCCGTCGGATTCGGGCTCGTCATCGGCTCGATCGCCCTGGTGCCCGTCGCCGGCCCGGTCACCCTGCTGGCGGCGCCGCTGGCCCTGATCGCCTTCCGCGGCTGCCCCACCTGCTGGATGGTGGGCCTGGCGCAGACCGTCTCCCGCGGCCGTCTGGAGCGCCGGTGCGCGGACGGCGTCTGCACGATCGCGAAGGCCCGGCCGGAGGCCGCGACCGGGAAGGAGCACCCGGCCGACGCCGAACCCTACGCCGCTACGCCCTCCCGGTGAGGGGGCGGACGATCCCGGCGTCCATCCGAAGGGACTCCACGAGTTCGCGGTACAGCTCGTCGGTCGCGAGGAGTTCCCCGTGCGCGCCCTGCGCGCGGACCCGCCCGTTCTCCATGACCACGATGGTGTCCGCGTCGACGACGGTGGAGAGCCGGTGGGCCACGGTGACCACCGCGCCGTCCCGGGCCCGCGCCCGTACGCACTCCTGGACGGCCGCCTCGGTGAGCCCGTCCAGCTGAGCGGTGGCCTCGTCCAGGAGCAGGACGTCGGGCGTGGCGAGCAGGGCGCGGGCCAGCGCGATGCGCTGGCGTTCGCCGCCCGAGACGGACGCGGAGGCCAGGGGGGTGTCCAGGCCCGCGTCCAGGGCGGCGATCCTGTCGTCGAGGCGGACGTCACGCAGGACGGCACGGAGCTCGGACTCCGTGGCGTCGGGGCGGGCGAGCAGCAGGTTGTCGCGGAGGGTGCCGGGCACGACGGGGGTGTCCTGTTCGACGTACGCGAGGCGGGCCCGGACGTCGGCGTGCGCGAGCTCGCGGTACGGACGCCCGTCCAGGAGCAGTTCGCCGCCGGTGGGTTCCAGGAAGCGCAGGACGAGGGAGAGCAGGGTCGTCTTGCCCGCCCCGGAGGGTCCGACGATGGCGAGATGACCGCGCCGGGGGACGGCCAGGTCCACGCCCCGGACGGCGGGCGGCACCCCGGGGGCGTGCGCGGCGGTGACGTCCCGGAAGAGCAGGACGGGGGCGTCGTCGCCCCGCGCGCCTACGGAAGCCGGGGTCTCCTGGGCGCGCTCTTCCAGGGGCAGGGCGTCGGTCTGCCGGATGCGTTCGGCGGCCGCGATGCCGGACTGGAGGGAGGTGACGTTCCTGCTGAGTTCGGTGACCGGGTCCATGAGGGCGAACGCGTACAGCAGGAAGGCGATCAGGCCTGACACCTCCAGTTGCCCCTGGGAGACCCGCCAGGCGCCGACGGCGAGCACCGTGATGATCGCGAGGTTCACCCCGGTCCAGGCGATCGTCCAGGCCAGCGCCTCGCGGCGGACCGCGCGGACGCCGTGCTCCGCCGAGGCACGGGCGTCGGTCAGGATGCGGTCGGCCATCCGGTCCTCGGCGCGGTGGGACTTGACGGTACGGATCGCCCGCAGGGCTCCCTCCAAGGTGCCGCCGAGCCCGCCGACGTACTCCTGCGCCCGTTCCTGCGCACGGGCGATGCCCGGCATCAGGAACACGAAGGCGGCCGCGACCAGCCAGATCGCGAGCAGCGTGGTGGCGAGCAGTACCGGATCGAGGACGGCCATCAGGGCCAGGCAGCCGGCGAGGGTGACCCCGCCGTTGACGAGGCCGACCAGGGATTCCGCGGCGGCCTCGCGCAGCAGCACCGTGTCGGAGGTGACGCGGGTGACGAGCTCGCCCGGCGGACGGCGGGTCACGCCGGGGACGGCGGCGCGCAGGAGGTGCCGGACCATCGACTCCCGGGCATCGAGGACGACCCTCTCCCCCAGCGCGCCCAGGATGATCCACTGCCGGTAGGCGACGGCGCCGCCGGCCACCAGGAGCACCAGAAGCGCGGCCACCGGGCCGGCGAGCGAGGCTCCGTCGCCCAGGGCGTCGAGGACCTGCTTGGTGACCATGGGCGTGGCGAGCCCGAGGGCGGACGCGACAAGCGCCAGGGCCAGGCCGTGCAGGAGAGTGCGCCGGTGCGGGCGGGCGAAGGACCAGAGCACGCGCAGCCGCGGAGCAGAGAGAGCAGGGGCAACGGAGGCAGCGGAGCGCTTCATACCCACAAGGGAACATTGATGTTCCATAAAAGGCAAACACAGCTCCTATTCGGTAGAGCGGATACCGTTGCCCCATGCCGAAGGGGACCGATCTCACCGTCACCCGCGAGAGCGCCACCCGCGCCCGCACCCGCCGCGCCATCCTGGACGCCGCCGTCACGCTGCTCTCCGCCGACCCGGCCGCCTCGCTGGGCGACGTCGCCGAGGCCGCCGGGGTCGGCCGTACCACCGTCCACCGCTACTTCCCCGAGCGCTCCGACCTCATCGCCGCCATCGGCGCGGACATCACCGAACGGGTCGCGGTGGCCACCGACCGGGCCCGGCTCGACGACGGACCGGCTCCCGAGGCCCTGGAGCGCCTCTGCCAGGAGTACTTCGAGCTGGGCGACCGGCTGATGCTCCTCTACGACGTGCCGCAGTTCGCCGAGTGGTCCGGGTTTGAACAGGAGACCCCCGCCGACCGGGCGATCCTCGCCCTGCTCCGGCGCGGCCAGGACCAGGGCACCCTCGATCCGCACACCGACGCCGGCTGGATGCGCGAGGTGCTGTGGGCCCTGCTGTACGCGGCATGGCTCCGGACCCGCGACCACGGCACGCCCCGGCACGCCGCCCTCACCCAGTGCCTGCACACGCTGGGAAAGGCGACCGCTTCCTGAAACGGCTCCCGGGGACCTGCCGATGCGGGGCGACGGCGTCTACGCCTCGCCGGGAATCCGGACCGTGACGAGGAGACCGCCGCCGGGGCGGGCGGCGAGGTCGAGGGTCCCGGCGTGGGCGCGGACGATGCTGTGCACGAGGGCCAGGCCGAGGCCGACGCCGGCGTGCTCGTCGGTGCGGACGCGTTCCGTGCCGCGCTGGAAGGGTTCGGTGAGCGTCGGCACCAGTTCCGGTGGCAGCGGATGGCCCGTGTTCTCGACCCGGACCACGCTCGCGTCGCCCTGCTCCTCGGTGTGGACCGTCACGGTGCCGCCGTCGGGGAGGTTGTGGACGAGGGCGTTCTGGACGAGGTTCGTCATCATCCGCAGCAGGAGCTCCGCGGAGCCGCTGGTCCGTGCCGCTCCGCCGGTGACGTCGAGCGTGATCCCGCGCTGCTCGGCGAGGGGCAGCAGCGTTTCCGCGGCCTCTTCGGCGACGAGGGAGAGGTCGACGCTCTCGCGGGCGAAGGTCCCGCGGTCGCTGCGGGCGAGCAGCAGGAGGGCCTCGGTGAGGTCGATCGCGCGCGTATTGACGACGTGCAGCCGTTCGACGAGTTCGCCCCGGTCCCGCGTCGGGTCCTTGCGGGCGACGTCGAGAAGCGTCCGCGAGATCGCCAGCGGGGTGCGCAGTTCGTGGGAGGCGTTCGCGGCGAACCGCTGCTGCTCGGCGACGTGCGACTCCAGTTGTTCGAGCATGCCGTCGAACGCGTCGGCGAGTTCCCGGAATTCGTCCTGCCGGCCTGTCATGCGGATCCGGTGGGACAGCGAGGCGTTCCCGGCCGTGCGCGCCGCGTCGGTGATCCGGGTGAGCGGTGCGAGCATCCGGCCGGCGAGGAGCCATCCTCCGACGAGGCCGAACACGAGCAGGAAGGCCATCGCGACGGCCGCGGCGGGGGCGAAGGTGCGGACGAGGAGGTAGCGGTTGGGCGAGGTCCCGAGCAGGCCCTGGGTGTTGTCGGGTACGTAGCGCAGCAGGAACCCCCACACCACGGCCAGCAGGAGCGCGCCTGCGACGGCGAGGAACCCTGCGTAGCTGAGGGTGAGTTTCAGTCGGACGCTGAGCCCTGGCCGTCTACGCATGCGTACGGCCGGGGCGGGTGGTGTCCGGACCGGCATCGGGGCCGGGACCTGCGTCGGGACTGAGGCCGGCTTCGGGGCCGGGACCGGCGCCGGGGCTGAGGCCGGCGTCGAAGCCGGGACCGGCTTCGGGGCCGAGGCCGGCCTCGGGGGTGGCGTCGATGCGGTAGCCGACACCCGGCACCGTGGCGATGATCCACGGTTCGCCGAGCCGTTTGCGCAGTGCGGAGACGGTGATGCGGACGGCGTTGGTGAAGGGGTCGGCGTTCTCGTCCCAGGCCCGTTCCAGCAGCTCTTCGGTGCTGACGACCCCGCCTTCGGCGGCGACGAGGACGTCGAGCACGGCGAACTGCTTGCGGGTGAGGGCGACGTAGCGTCCGTCGCGGAAGACCTCCCGGCGGAAGGGGTCGAGCCGCAGGCCCGCGATCTCGCGGACCGGGGGCCGGGCGTACGCGCGCCTGCGGTCGAGCGCCCTCAGCCGCAGGACGAGCTCCCGCAGCTCGAACGGCTTGGTGAGGTAGTCGTCGGCGCCGAGCGCGAACCCGGAGGCCTTGTCGTCGATCCGGTCGGCGGCGGTGAGCATGAGGATCGGGATGCCGCTGCCGGACGCGACGATGCGCCGGGCGATCTCGTCGCCGGAGGGGCCGGGGATGTCGCGGTCGAGGACGGCGAGGTCGTAGGAGTGGATGCCGAGCAGCTCCAGGGCGGAGTCGCCGTCGCCCGCGATGTCGGCGGCGATCGCCTCCAGCCGGAGGCCGTCACGGATGGCTTCGGCCAGGTAGGGCTCGTCCTCCACGATCAGTACGCGCATGCCCGAAGCCTAAGCAGCACTCCGTATCGCCGATGTATGCGAGGGCCTGGTCCGCCACCAGCGGCGGGACGCCAGCGCGGCCAGTACGGCGCCGGTGGCGTTGACCAGGACGTCGTCCACGGAGGACACCCGGTCCAACCGGAGGACGTACTGTGCGGTCTCGACCAGGATCGAGCAGCCCGCGCCGAGCGCGAGGATCCGTGGCGCGGTCGCCAGCGCGGTGAAGCGCATCGGGGCGAAGAACCCCAGCGACGCGAAGACCAGCAGGTTGCCGACGATCCCGAGGGGCCCCATCGTGACCAGGTCCCGCAGCGGCACCAGGCTCACCCGGGCGGGAACGATGCCGGCCCCGCCGCCCGGCATCATCGTGATCCAGAGGAACGGCACCGTCCCGTGGACCATGCCCACCTCGGCCAGCGACAGCCGCCACGCCGAGGCGACACCGACGGCACGCCGACGCCGTGCCAGGGCCCACACCAGCAGCAGGGACAACGGCAGTGCGACCAGCGTCATGAGCACCACACCGTTGAAGGTGTCGAGGCAGCCGTGCCACTGCCCTGTCATGCACCGCGGAGCGGACATCAGCAGCGGCCCCCGCACGACGAACAGAGCGCTCGCCAAGCCGAGGACCGCCAGGCCGATGAGCACGATCCTGCGGAGGGGGCGGGGCGGGGCCGTCAGGGATGCGGTGTGATCCATGCCCCCATGAGAACCGGAGGTCCGTTGCGCGGGCGTATCCGATTCTCGATACGCCCGCGATACATCAGATCAGATACGGACTTGTTCCCCGGTCCAGGAGGTGGAGCCGGTGGCGATGTAGCCGTTGTCGGTGAACTTGACCTTGCCGGTGGCGTCGGCGGTGTTGACGAAGGCACGGGTGGCACCGTTCGCCTCGACGATCAGGTAGTCCGCCCGCTGATCGGCATTGACGTCCGCGAACCGCACCTGATCACCCGACCAGGACGTCGAACCCGTCGCGATGTACCCGCTGTCCGTGAACTTGACCTTCCCGGCGGCATCCGCCGTGTTCACGAACGCACGCGTGGCACCATTCGCCTCGACGATCAGGTAGTCCGCCCGCAGATCGGCATTGATATCGGCGAATCGCACCTGGTCGCCGGACCAGGTTGTCGAGCCGGTGGCGATGTAGCCGTTGTCGGTGAACTTGACCTTGCCCGTGGCGTCGGCGGTGTTGACGAAGGCACGGGTGGCACCGTTCGCCTCGACGATCACGTAATCCGCCCGCTGATCGGCATTGACGTCCGCGAAACGCACCTGATCACCCGACCAAGACGTCGAACCCGTCGCGATGTACCCGCTGTCCGTGAACTTGACCTTCCCGGCGGCATCCGCCGTATTCACGAACGCACGCGTAGCACCATTCGCCTCGACGATCAGGTAGTCCGCGCGCAGATCACCATTGATGTCGGCGAACCGCACCTGGTCGCCGGACCAGGACGTCGAACCCGTCGCGATGTACCCGCTGTCCGTGAACTTGACCTTCCCGGCGGCATCCGCCGTATTCACGAACGCACGAGTGGCACCGTTCGCCTCGACGATCAGGTAGTCCGCCCGCCGGTCGCCGTTGATGTCGACGTTGTAGTCGCCGATTCCCGCCTTGCGCTTCGGCGGCGCGGGGTTGACCACGACGTTCTCCTTGACCCAGCCCCTTCGGATCAGCGTCTGGATTCCTCCGTGGAACGCCGCCGCCATCTTCGTATAGCCGCCGTTGTCGGGATGGAGGTTGTCGTTGAGGTCAGCGGTGGTGAGTTCGCCCATGCTGACCTGGACGATGTGGCGCCCCTTGGCGGTGCGCGCCGAGACCAGCCCGGGAATCGCCTTGTTGTACGCGTCGACGCGGGCCTGAACGGCGGGGTCGGTGGCCGGTACGAGCGAGGCGAGCACGATCGCGGTGTCCGGGGACGCGGCGTGGATCTGGTCGAGCAGCGCGCCCAGGCGATCAGGGGCCGTGCTCACCATGTGGTCGCGGTTCATGTCGTTGGTGCCGATGTGCAGCGTGACGACGTTCGGTTTCGCCGCTGCCAGCCATGTCTCGATGTCGGCCTGGATCTGGTCGATGCGCCAGCCCGAGTGGCCTTCGTGGCGCGTGCCGTCGGCATCCGCCTGGGAACCGACGAATTCCACGCTGCCCGCGGCGCCGGCCAGGCGACCGGCGAGTTCGGGGCGGTATCCGGTGCGGGTGGTACTGCCCACGCCCAGGGTGATCGAGTCGCCCAGCGGCATGACGGCCAGCCGGGCAGTCGTGGGCGAGCCCGCGGCGGGCGGCGCGTGCCAGACGGAATCGGCCGGGATCTCCAGGGACAGATCGCTGCTGGAGGCGACCAGGTGCAGCCACTGGTCGATGTCGCCGCTGTCGCACGGCCTGCTCTGGACGGCCGCGATCACCTCGCCCACGTCGGGGGCGTCGGGCTCCAGGTGGACGCAGTTCCCGTCCGGGAGGCGGATCTGGAACCAGCCGGCGGTGAGTTCCACGACGTCGAGGCCGACGTCAGGCGATACGCCCATGGCCTTGTACGGGTCGGCGACGTTGACGAAGTTCCATCCTCCGTTGGCCGCTTGCCGGGCGATCCATCGCGATCTCGCGTCGGATCCGCTGTGCGTGCCGAAGAATCCGCCGTTCGCCTCCGCGTAGCCGATGACGGTGCCATTGGCCGAGGCGATCTCGTTGTGGACCTCGTGGAGCTCGCGCTTCTTGAGTTCGTCCTTCGCCGGGGGGTTCCCGAAGGGGTCCCTGGCCGGGATCTCCTCGAACTTCTTGGTCAATTCCTCGGGCATCCCCACTTCGTTGAAACCCTGGTACAGGATCCCTGCGTCAAGGTAGTTCAGAGCCCGGTCGATCGGCACGAAGGTGAAGGCGCTCGTGCAGACCTTCACGCCTGCGAGCGGCCCGCTCGGGCAGGCCTTGACACCGCCGTGGCTCGCGGAGACGATCCCGGCCGCGTGCACCTTGGTGCCGAGTCTGACCTGGTCTTCCGTTCCGAAGACGACCGGGCCGCCGCTGTCCCCTCGCATGGCGGCCCACACCGAAGTGCCGACCGACATCAGCTCGGCGACCATCCCGTGGTTGTAGCGGGTCTGGACACCACCCTGGTTCTCGGCGGTCCAGTAGTACAGCTGTGAACTGACGACCTTCAGGTTGCACTTCGTGCCCGACCGAGCCCCTGACTGGCAGACGAAGTTCCCGATCTGGGGAGCCTCCGCGCCGATCACGCTGGCCACGCTCTGACCAGCGGGGTCGTTGTACGACTTCCCCGCCCAGATCTCCGGGTTGACCCACTTGTTGGACCTGGGCCGGATGGTCGCCACATCGACGCGCGTCGTACTCTCGCGCACGGTGTCCCGCGGTGACGCCAGCTCACCGAACAGGTTGAACGAATCCACTCCGAGGCGCTCGTCGAGACCGAATCGTTCGTCCGTCTCGGCCCATCCGGGGAAGCAGTGATCGGCGGTCATCATCATCTCCTGGCCCCGGTACACGACCGCGAACCCGGTGCTGCAGATCGGCGTGCTGATGGCCGCGCCGCCCGCGAACTGGCCGTCCCTCCGGTCGGCCATCGCGAGCTGGGGCTCCGCACCCGGAACCACCTCGACGGGAACGCCCGCGGTCGCCACGGCGGTACGCAGCCTGGCCGCTTCCGACGCGCCGCCCTCGATCGAGGCCCGCAGACCGCCGCCGCCCTTGACCTGGGTGACGTCCACCATTCTGACCTTCGCGGTCTCCGCGGCCTTGACCACCCGATCCGCCGCCCGCGTCAGTTCCTGCGCCGTGTGCCCCGCCGGCTTGACGACCACGGGTACGGTGCTCGCCGCGATGACGGCCTCGGCCGCCGGCGTCAGGTCGCCGTGCCAGTACAGGACCACCCGCCGGTCGTCAGGACCGGCGGTGACGTCGACGAACGACCCCTTCGTTCCCTGGCCCGGCGACGACTTGAGGGCCGCGGCCGTCGCGTTCATCTTCTGCTGTACGTCCAGCACTTGGCCCCAGGAGGTGTAGGGCGCGGGGACCGAGCCGCTCGAACGCCCGGACTGGGACACCGGACCCGCCGGCAGGGGCGAGGCTTCACGAGCCGGACGCGGCTTCCTCTCGTCCGGCGCACCCCGTCCCGCAGGCGGCAGGACGGTGGAGGCCGAGGAGGCGGGGGCGGCCCACGCCGTCGCCGCCCGGGATGCGAGCGGGGACACGGCGGGGGGCGCGGCGGCCGGTACGGCGAGCAGCGACAGCACCCCCGCGAGCACGGCGCTCCGGCGCATCCGCCTTCGGCGGTCGGCCACGGCCGCCGGGGGCGACTCGTACGCGGGTTGTCCATCGAACGGCAAGGAACACACCTTTCCTGTCGGGGCTTTGGCTTCGGGCGGCTCCGCCCGCTGCGCGCGGCGGGCCGTCGAGGCACACTTCGACGTCGAGTCCACCTCCTGCGAGGTGGCTGTGACCAGGCAGAACACCCGGCAGAATGGCGGCCCGTGATACTTCTGCCGGACCATCCGGAGCCGCACGCGTGGGGTGGGTCATGAATCGCACAGAGGAGCCCGAGGAGTTCGGGGCGTGCCTGCGCGCCCTGCGTGTCCGTGCCGGGCTCAGCCAGGAGCGGCTCGCCCATGCCGCGGGGGTGAGCGTGCGGGCGCTGGCGGACCTGGAGCGGGGCAGGACCCGTGGGCCGCAGCGCCGTACCGTCCAGGCCCTGGCCCGTGCGATGGAGTTGGGTACCGTCGAGGAGGCGCGCCTCGAATCGGCGGCCGCACTCGGCCGGCCCCGCCCCCGCGCGCGTACCGACCTGACATTGTCGGGACTGCTGGCGCTTCCGAGGGACGCCGCCGACTTCACCGCGCGGAACCAGGACGTGGCGGCGCTGCGCAGCCTGGCCGTGACGGCGGATCCCGCCCACCCGCCCGTCGCGGTCGTCTCCGGCTCGCCCGGGCTCGGCAAGACCGCGTTCGCCGTCCACGCGGCGCACCTGCTCGCCGCGGACTTCCCCGACGGGCAGTTCTGGCTCGACCTGCGCGGGATGGATCCGCGACCGGTCGGTCCGGGCGACGCCCTGGCCCGGCTCCTGCGCGCCCTCGGTGTGGCCGAGCGGTCACTGCCCCGTGATCTCGCCGACCGCTCGGGGCTGTGGCGCTCGCTCGTCGCCGGGCGCCGGCTGCTCCTGGTGCTGGACAACGCCGTGGACGAGCAGCAGGTACGCCCGCTGCTGCCGAGCGCGGGCGCCGGTCTCACGGTCGTGACGAGCCGTCACGCCCTGGCCGGCCTTGAGGCGGTCCACCGCGTCGAGCTCCCCCTGCTGCGACGCGAGGAAGCGGTCGAGCTCCTGACCCGGATCGTGGGCTCCGAGCGGGTGACGCGGGAGGCGCAGGCCGCGCGGGATCTGGCCGATCTGTGCGGGCGGCTGCCCCTGGCCGTCCGGATCGCCGGGCAGCGCCTGGCCGCCCGCCCGCGGGAGCACCTCGCCAGGCTGGCCGCCCTGCTGGAGGACGAGGAACGCCGACTGGACGCCCTCCAGGCCGGCGACCTGAAGGTACGGGCCGCCTTCGCGCTGTCCTACCGGCAGCTCGATCCGGCCGCCCGGCTCCTGCTGCGGCGGAGCGCGCTCGCCGCGGGTCCGGACTTCAGCCCCGAGACGGCCGCCCTCCTGTCCGGAACGCCGCTCGACGACACACGGCTCCACCTGGAAGGGCTGTGCGACCAGGGGCTCCTCCAAGCGGACCCGGCGGCCGAACGCTACGGCTTCCACGACCTGTTGGGGCTGTTCGCGGCCGAACGCCTGGCCGCCGAGGACGACCCCGAGACGCGGCGGGAGGCCGTGGACCGGACTGCCCGGTGGATGCTCTCCCGGGCGACCGCGGCCGCCCTCCACTTCGACGCCGAGCGGCACGACGAGCCGACGGGCGATCCCGACCCGTCGACCGCCCCCGCCGGGCGCACCCGCGCCCGGGCATGGCTGGAGGCCGAACAGCCCCAGTGGCTCGCGGCGCTCGCGCACGCCGGTGCCGCCGGATGGCACCGCCGGGTCGTCGACACCGCCGAGGCGATGCACTGGTTCTCCGACCGGACCCAGCACTGGGAGGAGTGGGTGGACGTCTTCCGGTACGCGGCCCACGCGGCCCGCGCCCTCGGCAGCCCCCGCGAGGAGGCCACCCACCTCAACTACCTCGCCTGGGCCCACAACATCTGTGCCCACGACCCCCGGGCCGCGTTCGAGGCCGCTCTCGGCGCGCTCGACGCGGCCCGCGCCTGCGGTGATCTGCTGCAGACGGGCTGGGCACTGGGTTACGGAGCGGGCGCGCTGCGCCGCCTCGGCCGGACGGACGAGGCCATCGCCTGGCTCCGCGACTCGGAGGTCTGCCACCGCGAGAACACCTCGCCCGAGGGCAGGCTCGCCCTGCTGAGCACCCTCAACACCCTCGGCGAGACGCTCCGTTGCCGCGGCGACGTGCGCGAGGCGCTCGCACATCACCGTCGCAGTCTGGCGATCTGCGAAGAGGGGATCCCCGGGCAGGCCCCCGACCTGCTCGCCATCTACCAGGCCGTCGCCCTGCGCCACCTCGGTGACGACTACGCGGCCCTCGGCCGCTGGCCCGACGCGGAGCCACCCCTGCGGCAGGCCCTGGGCACCTTCACGCGACTCGACATGCCCGCGTGGACCGGACCGATCCAACTCGACCTGGGACGCGTCCTGCGCCACCTCGACCGGCCCCTCGAAGCCCGTGCCGCCGTCACCGCCGCCGTACTGACCCTCACCGAACACCACAGCCCACGTCAGGCCGAGGCCGCCGCCGAACTCCGGACGATCATCGGCACACCTCACGCCCCGAGCACCTCGGAGATACCGGCGCAGCCCGGACCGCCGCCGCGCCCCTCCGCCGCTCACGAAGCCTGAGGGGCCCCTCGGAGAGGAGCCCCTCAGGTCAGCGTCGGCGGGTCGGTTCCTCGCCGTGCGGCAGGCGGCTCAGGGCGAGGCCCAGAAGCGTCACCGCGTACGCACACAGCACCGCCGTCCCGGCCCACCACGGAAGCGGGAAGTATCCGGTGGAGGGCGCGTAGTGGGCCACGACCTGCGGGAATTCGGTGAGGGTCTGCTGGGCGGCGAAGCCGGCTGCGGGCGTGACCCGCAGCAGCCACCGCGCCAGGTCGTCGCCGAGCAGCGGGACCGAGGTCACCACGTACGGCACCGCGATCGTGAGGACGGCGACGAGGATCGCGAGCCAGGCGCGGCGCAGCAGGGAGCCGAGTGCGAGGGCGAGCACGGCGGCGAGGGCGAGGGCGGCGGCCGTGGCGACGACGACCCGCACCCCGGTGAGCGCGGACACCGCGTGCACGGGGATCCCGTTGCCCTTCAGGATCGTCGCGCCGACCGGGATCACGATGCCCGTCGCGAGCAGTCCCGTGACGAACGTGACGGCCGCGAGGACGAGCGCCTTGGCCGCCAGCCGGCGGCGGGTGACGACCGACGCGCCACTCGCGGTTCCGGAGGCGTACTCGGCGGCGGACTCGACGCCGTGCTCTGCGGCGTGCTCTGCGTCGCGCTCTGCGTCGCGGCGCCCGGTGGTGCCGAACCGCACCGCGACGACGAGCACGACGAGCAGCGCCAGAGCCAGGCCCCCCAGGGTGCGCTCCACCGGGCGGGCGCCGTCCTCGGTACCCGCCGGCCCGATGTCACCGGTGCCGGTGACGGTGATGGTGCCGTCCTTCTCCACCGCCCCGGACGCCTTGTGGTACTTCTCCCAGTCCGTACGGTTCCGCTCCCCCACGCCGTCGTCGGTCCAACCCCCGGCCGTGGCCGCACCCCGGAGGGCGACGTGGTCGAACGTGCCGCCGGCCTGCGTCCAGCGCACCTGTTCCGTCGCCCCGCCCAGGCCGGCCGCTCGCAGCGTCAGGTCGCCGGGAGAGGTGGCGAAGAGCCCGACCTGTACGGTCGCGGGCAGCCCGGTCAGTCGTACGGTGCCGACCTTCGCCCACCGCGTACCGTCGGCGGACTCGTAGCCGGTGACGGTGTCGCCGGACCGGGTGAGCCGCAGCCAGCGCGGCGCCCCGGCGGAGACCGGCCCGCCACTGCCGGTGCTCTCGCCGCTGCCGGCGATGTCATGGCGGTAGTCGTACTGCATCCGCACGCCGTGGCTGCCGGTGAGCATCAGCGCCGCGTAGGAGGATCCGGGGCGCACACCGTCCTTGATGATGATCCCGGCCTTCGCCCAGGGCACCAGGCCCGGGACGATCTGGTCGTGGTGCGGCGGCGGGTACGTGATCGTACCCGTCATGGACGTCATCCGGACCGTGATGCTGCCGTCGGCCCCCAAGTCGCGGTGCAGGAACGAGAACTGGTCGTTGACGAGGGAGCCGTCCGGCCCGATCGGCTCGGCCGGGCACGGGCCGTCGCAGGACGCGTGGTTGCCGGACGCGTAGAGCAGTCCCAGGACGACGACGGCCAGAGCGGCGGCCGCCATCGCGATCAGCCGTCCCGGACGCCGGAACCCGGTCCACTCCCGCTGGAGTAGTTCGTTGGTCGAAAGCATGACTCCGGTTCTACGGAGCCGGCCCTAACGTCATCCGAACCGCACCTGTCACCTCCCTGTTAGGTCCGGACGGGCATGCTGGATACCGGAGACCGGTCACGAACGGGAAGAGGACCATGGTCAAGCTGCGGGGCGGGACCGTCCGTCGGCGATTCACCATCCTGTACGCGACGGGGTACCTCGTGTCCGGCGTGGTGCTGCTCTCCCTCACGTACCTCATGTCCGGGACCCAGGTGACCACACGCGCCCCCGAACAGATCCCGACCGGCCCCTCCACCC
The DNA here is from genome assembly GCF_042268445.1 of Streptomyces sp. NPDC056169. Classification (NCBI taxonomy): domain Bacteria; kingdom Bacillati; phylum Actinomycetota; class Actinomycetes; order Kitasatosporales; family Streptomycetaceae; genus Streptomyces; species Streptomyces sp. NPDC056169. The sequence continues at coordinate 202,714 of NZ_JBHJUO010000009.1, forward strand.
TGCCCGCCGCCCAGCAGCGGATCCGGGACCTGGAGGGTCAGCTCTCCGCCGTACACGCACAGCAGGACCACCAGCTGGTGGTCGGCTCCCTCATCGCGCTGGTGGTGACGGCGGGCCTCTCGCTCCTGCTCGGCCACCTCCTGGCCGGCCGGGTCCTGCGGCCGCTGCGGCTGATCACGGCGGCGACGCGCCGGATCACCGCGGAGAGCCTGGACCAGCGGCTCGCCGTGGCCGGACCCGCCGACGAGGTCAAGGAACTCGCCGACACCGTCGACGGGCTCCTGGAGCGGCTCGAAGCCTCGTTCGTCGCCCAGCGGCGGTTCGTCGGCAACGCCTCGCACGAACTGCGCACCCCCTTGGCCACGATGCGCGCGTCCCTGGACGTCGCCGTCGCCAAACCGGAGCCCGCCGCGCAGACCCTCGCGCTCGCCGGTCGGCTGCGCACCGAACTGGACCGGGTGGACCGCCTGCTCGACGGCTTCCTCGTCCTCGCCCGAGCAGAGCATCAGCACGGCGAAGCCCTCACCGACCGGACCCTCCTGTCGCTCGGCGAACTGGCCGAGCAGGCACTGACGGCCCGGGCCGCCGACATCACCGCGAGGACCCTGACCGTCGACAGCGCGATCCGGCCGGACGCCTGGACGCACGGCAGCGCGGTCCTGCTGTCCCGGATGGTGCAGAACCTGTTGGACAACGCGATCGTGCACAACCAGCAGGGCGGCTGGATCCGGATCTCCACCGCGCGCGACGCCACCGGGGCACGCCTCGTCGTCGAGAGCGGCGGGCGCCTCCTGGACCAGGACGAGGTCGACCGGCTGGGCCGGCCGTTCGAGCGGCTCGGGGCCGCCCGTACGGGATCGGAGGAGAGTACGGGCCTGGGATTGTCGATCGTCGCCGCGATCGTCACCGCCCACGGGGGCCGCCTGTCGCTCCGGGCCCGGCGGGAGGGCGGCCTGTCCGTCACGGCAGCGCTGCCGGCGGCCACCGGTCCGCGAGGATGACCCGATGAGGATTCTGGTGGTGGAGGACGCGCGGTCGCTCGCCGAGGTCGTCGCGGAAGGGCTGCGGGACCAGGGAATGGCCGTCGACCTCGCGTACGACGGCCTGGCCGCCGCCGCGAAACTCGACGTGAACGCGTACGACGTGGTGCTCCTCGACCGCGATCTGCCCGGCATCCACGGCGACACGCTCTGCCAGATGGTCACCGAGCGGGACGACCGCCCGATGGTCCTGATGCTGACCGCGGCCGGAGCCCCCGGCGACCGGGTCAGCGGCCTCACTCTGGGCGCGGACGACTACCTCGCCAAGCCGTTCCACTTCCCCGAGCTGATCCTGCGCATCCGGGCCCTGGCCCGCCGCAGACCGGCCGCCCGGGCCCGTACGCTGCGCGCCGCGGGCGTCGAACTCGACCCGGTACGCCGCACCGCCCTGCGCGACGGCCGCCCGCTGGACCTGTCCGTCAAGGAGTTCGCCGTCCTGGAGGCCCTCCTCCAGGCCGGCCCGGGCTTCCTCAGTACCGAGAAGCTCCTGGAACAGGTGTGGGACGAGAACGCCGACCCGTTCACCAACACCGTGACCGTCACCATCGGCCGCCTGCGCCGCAAACTCGGCAGCCCGCCCCTGATCACGACGACGCCCGGGGTCGGCTACCGCATCGCCGAAACACCGACCTGACAGGAGGCGTTCGACATCTCCGGTACGGGACTAGGCTGCGGCGATGGACCAAGTAGCCGACGTATCCGAGAGCTTCGCCCAGTCCGCAGATCCGGCCCGGGTGAACGACTACGACAGTTTCGCCGAGGCGTACGCGGCGGAGAACGAACACAGTCTCGTGAACGCGTACTACGAGCGGCCCGCGATGACGGCCCTGGCCGGAGACGTGTCCGGCCGCCGGATCCTGGACGCCGGATGCGGCTCGGGCCCCCTGGCCGAGGCCCTGCGCGAGCGCGGTGCGGTCGTCACCGGCATCGACGCCAGCGCCGCGATGCTGGCGCTGGCCAGACGGCGGCTGGGTGACGACGTGGCCCTGCACGTGGGCGACCTGAACGACCGCCTGCCTTTCGACGACGGCGCGTTCGACGACGTGACGGCGTCGCTGGTGCTGCACTACCTGGAGGACTGGGGGCCGACCCTGGCCGAGATACGACGCGTCCTCAGGCCCGGCGGCCGGCTGATCGCCTCGGTGGACCACCCGGTCGTGGCCTACACCTTCCAGGACCCCCGGCCCGACTACTTCGCGACGACCAGCTATACCTTCGACTGGGCGTTCAACGGCCGGTCCGTCCCGATGAAGTTCTGGCGCAGGCCGCTGCACGCGATGACCGAGGCCTTCACCACCGCAGGCTTCCGCGTCACCACCATCAGCGAACCCCAGCCCGACCCGACCGCCCGCGAGCTGTTCCCCGACGGCTTCCACGACCTGTCGACCAAACCCGTCTTCCTCTTCTTCGTCGCCGAGGTACCACCGACGGCTACCGGCTCGGACGACTAGGACCTGTCCGGCCGATGAGATGACCACACTGTCAAGCGAGCGATCGACCGCCTGAAGCAGTCCCGGGCAGGCTCGACTCACGACGACAAACGCGGCGACGTCCTCCTCGGCACCGCCCTTGCAGTGCCCGTCGCGATCTGGCTACGAACGTGCTTCTGGAGACGATGCCTCGCCCGCCACCTCGCCTCCCTGGGCCTCGTACGCCGCTGGCGGCGGAAACCCACCCGCGCCGGACGGCGGCGTCTCGCAAGCGCGTGCTCGGCGGAGCATGTGCCCGCGTACACGCTTCACGGCCCCACCGCACTCGTTCCCGGATCCGCCCGAAGCGGGTCTCTCAGCGCGCGCCCCGTCTCCGACGACCTCGGGCGCACCCCGATCCGAGTGGCCAAAGCCCTCGACGGCGACCGGCCCAATCCGGCGCGCCGCGCCGGGTGTTGCGGGCCGTCAGCCAACGACTGTGGTCTGGTGGGCGAAACGGCAGGCCGGCGGCCGGTAGCGCTGGTTGGGGCCGGAGAAATCGCGTGCTGTGGAGCCGGCAGGACTGGGATACTCCGCGCCGTGACGACTGACCACGGCTTCGGCCCGACCCTGACCATCGGCGAGCAAGACAGCGGGCTCACCGGCCGATTGACCGAGGAGTTGGTCGCCTTCAACACGACCGCCACGGGTGCGAGCGAGCGCGGAGCGATCTCCATCAAGGTCGCGGATGACACGGGTGAGCTGGTCGGCGGGCTGACCGCGTGGACGTGGGGCGGTCTGTGCGGCATCGACCTGTTGTGGGTTCGCGAGGACAGCCGCAAGGACGGCTGGGGCGGCCGGATCCTGCACGCAGCCGAGGCGGAGGCGCGGCGACGCGGTTGCGATCGCGTGACCGTCTCCTCGTTCACCTTCCAGGCTCCCGGCTTCTACCAGCGCCACGGCTACGTCGAGACCGGCCGGACGCCGGGCGTCCCGGGAGGCCACGCGGACGTGCACCTGTTCAAGACGCTGACTGGTGAGCCCGGGTGATGTTTCTGTACGGGGGTTGAACGGCCCGGGTGGCGGCGACGGCGCGTTCACTCTCAATCCATTGCAACGTCAAGGTGTTGGTTGTTGCGTTAGGCCGCATCATGGTTGCAATGAAATCTTGGCCTTGACCTGCGATTATGAGGTTTGTGTGCGGCGTGTATGTTGCTCGATCTTTGAACGCAACGTAGCTTTTCCCTTGTCGGAAACGGCGCGGACAGCGAGTCCGAAAGCCGCAAACAAGGAGAACGCCATGCAGAAGTTCCAGACCCCCGCCGCCATCGTCACCACCCTCGACATCCCCGCCGGCCTCATCCGGTTCATCGCCGCCGACCGGGCCGACACCACCGTCGAGGTCCTCCCCGCCAACGCCTCCAACAGCAACGACACGAAGGCCGCCGAGCGGGTCCTGGTCGCCTACGCCGACGGCGTCCTGCGGATCGAGGCCGCCGAGGCCAAGAACAAGATCCTCGGCACCTCCGGAAAGGTCGAGGTCACCGTCCACCTCCCCGCCGGCTCCCGCGTCGAGGCGAAGACCGCCGCCGCCGAACTCCACAGCGTCGGACGCCTCGGCGACGTCACCTTCGACAGCGCCCAGGGCACCGTCAACCTCGACGAGACCGCCGCCGCGCACCTCACCCTCCAGGCCGGCGACATCACCATCGGCCGCCTCGGCGGCGCTGCCGAGCTCCGTACCCAGCAGGGCGGGATCCGGATCGGCGAGGCCCAGGGCGGCACGGTCGTCCTGCGCACCGAGTCCGGCGACCTGGAGGTCGGCGCCGCGACCGGCGTCTCCGCCACGCTCGACGCCGGCACCACCTACGGCCGCATCACCAACACCCTGCAGAACACCGAGGGTTCCGCCGCCGCTCTGAACATCCACGCCACCACGGCGCACGGCGACATCATCGCCCGCAGCCTCTGACCCCCACCCCCACGCTCTCCGAAGACGTCGAAAGAGCACCACCAACGCAGCCGCCGTCAATAAGCAGCCCGCCGCATGAATCGGCTACCTCTGCCGCCTGCGCACCGTCGTCGACGGGCTCCGTGGAGCTTCAGCACCACGATGCTGATCGGCACGGTGAGGATCATCAGCACCCCGCAGCCGACGAGGACGGCGAGGGCACTGGTTCGGTCGAGGAGGAGGCCTCCCAGCGCGGCTCCGAGTGGAGAGGCCGTCAGGAGGACGGCGCTGCGCGCGGCCAGAACCGTGGTCAGCGGTCGGCGGGTGCGCGGTCCTGGATCAGGGTGAAAGAGAGCGCGGAGTAGGGGCCGTAGACGAGTCCGGCGAAAGCGAAGCCGATCGGCCTTGCCCCAGGCGTGGAGCAGCGAGGAGGCGCCCAGGAGTCCGACGTACACGGCCGGGGTGAGCAGCCCCGCCATGTGTGCGAGTGGGACCGCCCCCAGCAGTACGGCCCGTAGCGCGGAGTCGGTGACGAGGAGCCGTCGCGCGGGAAGCCGGCGCATCCACCTGCCCAGGACCAGCGCGCCCAGCGCACCGGGCAGGACGTAGGAGGCGACAGCGATGCCGGCGAGCGCGCCTTGACCGCCGTCGGGCCCCAGCGCGAACGCGAGCCATACGACCGCGACGACGGTCATGCCGTCGCCCAGGTCGGACAACGCGAAGACCGGCATCGACCGCCGAAAGGTGCGGTCGGCGAACAGGGAGCGGTAGGGGCCGGGCGGCAGGCGACCCGGTGTTGCTGTGAACATGCAGGTCACCGTCGTCCTTCAAGCACGCTTGAAGTCAAGGCCGGACCAAGGAACGGGGAAGGGACGGGGCATGCGGTATCTGCCCATCGGCGAACTCGCGGACCAAGCCCACGTACGGGCTTCAGCCGAGTGCGGCTGCATGAAGTTCGATCAGTGCGTCCTGCTCGACACCACGGACGCGGCGCCCGGCTCCTCGGAGTCCGCTCCGCTCTGAACCGCCGTTTGGATCTGCCGTGGGGATCTGCCGTTTGGATCTGCCGCTTGTCATGTCGCACCCAGGGGTCCCGCGAGCCGCTGAGAGTCCTGACGGCCCGGCGGTCGTACTGTCGACCCGTCACCGAGGAGGACTTCTGATGCGCAACGTGACCTATTCGATGGGCGTCTCCCTGGACGGCTACATCGTCGGGCCGGACGGCTCCTTCGACTGGACCGCCCCCGACGAGGAGGTGTTCCGCTTCTGGATCGACGAGATCCGGCACGTCGGCGTGCACCTGTTGGGGCGGCGGCTGTACGAGACGATGCTGTACTGGGAGACCGCCGACCAGGACCCCACGCTCGACGAGCCCCAGCGCGAGTGGATCGCGCTCTGGAATCCGCTCCCCAAGGTGGTGTTCTCCACCACGCTGTCCGCCGTGCAGGGCCATGCCCGCCTGGCCACCGGCAGCGTGGCGGAGGAGATCGCGCGACTGCGGGCCGAGCCCGGAGAAGGCGACATCGCGATCGGCGGTGCGACTCTCGCCGCCCAGGCGGCCGCGGCGGGGCTGATCGACGAGTACCAGATCATCGTCCACCCGGTGCTGGTGGGCGGCGGCACGCCGTTCTTCCCCAAGGACGAGCGCCACGTGGATCTCGAACTCGTCGAAACCCGAACCTTCAACTCGAAGTTCGTCTACCTCCGGTACCGCGTAGCGCGTTAGCCGGTCGAGGACACCGAGCGAACCCCTTGCGACAGTATTGTCTGTCGCAAGGAGTCCCTGACAGGTATCCTTGTCGCATGGATGACGTGACGGGGATCCCGACTCCCGACAAGAGCGACGAGAACTTCTGGACCGTCGTGATGACCCTGCTGGAGCCCGCCTGGAGCGAGCCCACCAAGGACGACACGTTCGCGATGGACGACAAGGTCCTCGACGCGGTCCGCGCGCTGGCCGAGCGGATCTCGACACGCGCGCTCGCCTATCGCGCCGCGGACAAGCCCTTCGACCCCGCACTCATGACCTCGCCCGATGTGCAGCTGGCGCTGCTGCGGGCGTTGTACGAGGCCAAGCAGTCCGTCGACCGGCTGGCGGAGAGCGCCGCCACGGTCGCCGGGCGCAGCGGGGCGAACTACGCCCAGCTGGGTGCGGCCTGGGGCGGCATCAAGCGACAGTCCGCCCGCCTCAAGTGGCCCCACGCCGTGGTCAGGAAGTCCGCGGGCGAGTCCATCCCCCTCCACTACGCGGGCGGTTCCGCGGTGGTTCACCACGACCCGGACGCCGACGCCTGGTGGTACAGCGCCACCGGCGCGGACCAGCAGGAGGCGGAGTCCGGGGCCGTTCACCACACCTACGCCGAGGCCATCGCCGGGGCGACCGAGTTCCTCTTGGCACACGCCCTGCCCGGCCGGCAGGAGTCCGCATGACCCGTGGCCCGGATTGATCCCCGCTTGATCCCGGCTTGATCCCCGCGGTTTCGGACCTCCTCGCTTCGGCATCCCGGCACGGTAAATTAGGTATGCCTTACATCCCAGGGGTTCCGGAGAACGGAGAAACATGCCGGCCAGAGGTGGGGACGAGAGACGTCCTCACGGTGAGCTCGTCGCGGACGTGCTCGCCGTGCTGTGGCAGTCGGGCAAGCCGATGAGTGCGCAGGAGGTCAACGCCGCGCTCGACAAGGGGCTGGCCAGGACGACGATGGCCACCATCCTGACCCGGCTGTACGAGAAGGGCACGCTCCGCAGGATACCGGCGGGGCGTGGCTTCGCCTACGAGCCGGTGGAGGACGCCGCCGGGCTCGTGGCCGGCCGGATGCGTCGTGAGCTGGAGAGCGACCCTCGGCGGGATCTGGTCCTGAAGCGCTTCGTGTCCTCCCTGTCCGAGGACGACGAGGGGACACTGCGGCGCCTCCTTCTTGAGGCCGAAGGCAGCTCTGAGTGACGTACGTGCTGGTCCTGGTCGTGCTGACCCTCGTGTTCCCGTGGGGCGGGGCGGCCGTCGCACGGCGTCTTGCCACGGTGCTGCCGCCCCGGTGGGCGTGCTGGGTGGTATCGGCCGCCGCTGTTCTGCTGGCCGGGGGGACGGTCTCCGCGCTGATCGGCCTGTTCCACGTGCCGTTCCTCGCCTCGCTGGAGCAGCTGTCCCTGTCGCGCGTGCGGGAGGAGTGGCCGGCCGCGGTGCCGGCCGCCGCTGCGGCCGGAACGGTGATGCTCGTCCAACTGGTGCTGCTCGTACGGCGTTGGCTCCAGCACCGCTCGCTGCTCAGGCGCGCCTGGCTGTCGGTGGACGAGGGCACCGGCGACGGCGATCTGCTGGTGATCCCGGGGAGCGATGTGGACGCCTTCGCGCTTCCCGGGTACCGGGGGCGCCGTGGTCGGGTCGTCGTGACGGCCGGGATGGTGCAGTCGCTGAAGGCGGGCGAGCGCGAGGTGCTGCTGGCCCACGAGCGGGCGCACCTTGCCGGGCGTCATCATCTGCTGTCGGCGTCGGTCGACCTCACCGCCGTGGTCCACCCCGCGCTGCGGAGCCTGCGGGAGGCGTTGGCGTTCCATCTGGAGCGGTGGGCGGACGAGGAGGCGGCCGCGGTCACGGGCAGCCGGCGCGTGGCGGCCGCCGCCATCGCCCGGGCGGCGCTGGCCGGGGCGTCCCACGGTCGCGTCGGCGGGTATCCGCTGCTGTCGGCGACGAGCGGTCCCGTACCGCAGCGCGTGGAGGCCCTGCTTCTGCCTGCGCCCGCGGCACCGCGAGGCGGTGCGCGGCGTGCCGGCGTCGCCGCCCTGGCGGGGACGGTGGTCGCCGCGGCGCTCGGAGCGCTCGCCCTGGCCTACGGGCTGCACGAGTACGTGGAGTTCGCGGCGCGACGGCTGATCGGCGCGGACGAGGGCGGTTCGAGTCTGTGGAGTGCGCTGGACACGCTGTTCGGCTCGGGCGCGGCCTGACGATTCGGGGGCCCTTTCGTCGTCCGCGATGCCTGCGGCCGGCGAGGGGGCCGCCGCCCGGTCGCCGAACTCGCCGCGGACCCGAACGACGAGACGGTCCTGGCCCTGCCCCCCGAGTGCCGCCTGCCGGTGGACACCGGCATCGCCGCCCGGCTCGGCCTGCGCCGTCGTCGGACCTTCCGGGTCCGGAATGACGACCCTGCTGCGCGTCCCGGCCGGGCTCGACACCGCCACCGCCACTGCCACTGCCACTGCCACTGCCACTGCCACCGGCGTCATGGACCTCCTCACCCGCCTGCACGAAGCAGCGGGTCAGGCCCCCGATCGTGACCGGGGGCCCGCGTGATCCCTAGCTCTGCCTGCCGTTCACGCCCGGCGCAGCGCGGAGCGGCCGGCGAAGCGTGCCGAGGTGCCCAGCTCCTCCTCGATCCGGATCAGCTGGTTGTACTTCGCCGTGCGGTCGGAGCGGGAGAGCGAGCCGGTCTTGATCTGGCCGCAGCCCGTCGCCACCGCCAGATCCGCGATGGTGGTGTCCTCCGTCTCGCCCGAGCGGTGCGACATGACGGCCGTCCAGCCCGCCTCGTGGGCCGTGGCCACCGCGGCCAGCGCCTCGGTCAGGGTCCCGATCTGATTGACCTTGACCAGGACCGAGTTGCCGACGCCGGTACGGATGCCCTCGCGCAGCAGTGACTCGTTGGTGCAGAACACGTCGTCGCCGGTGAGCTGACAGCGGTCGCCGACGCGGGCGGTCAGCTCGCGCCAGCCGTCCAGGTCGTTCTCCGCCATCGGGTCCTCGATGGAGACGATGGGGTACGCGTCGATGAGCTTGGCCAGGTAGTCGGCGTTCTCTGAGGGGGTACGGCGCACCCCCTCGCCCGCGTAGTCGTACACCCCGTCACGGAAGAACTCCGACGACGCCGGATCCATGATCAGGCCGATGTCCGTGCCCGGGCGGTAGCCGGTGCGCTCGATGGCGGCCATCACGAAGTCGAGCGCCTCCTCGGCGGTACGCAGCGCGGGCGCGAAGCCGCCCTCGTCGCCGACGCCCGTGGAGTGCCCGGCGGCCAGGAGATCACGGCGCAGGGTGTGGAAGACCTCGCTGCCCATGCGGACGGCTTCGGCGAAGGTGTCCGCACCCACGGGCGCGATCATGAACTCCTGGAAATCCAGCGGATTGTCGGCGTGCGCGCCGCCGTTGACGATGTTCATCATCGGCAGCGGCAGGAGGTGGGCTTCGGCGCCGCCGAGGTAGCGGTAGAGGGGCTGACGGTGGGCCGCCGCCGCGGCCTTGGCGGTGGCGAGGGAGACGCCGAGGATCGCGTTGGCGCCGAGCCGGGACTTCGTGGCGGTGCCGTCGAGGGCGACCAGCGCGGCGTCGAGACCCGCCTGGTCCGCCGCGTCCCGGCCGCGCACGGTCGCCGCGATCTCGCCGTTGACGTGGGCCACCGCGCGGTCGACGCCCTTGCCGTGCCAGCGCGTGGCGTCTCCGTCGCGCAGCTCGACGGCCTCCCGGGCACCGGTGGAGGCGCCGGAGGGCACGGCCGCGCGCCCCAGGGATCCGTCCGCCAGGACGACGTCGACCTCGACCGTGGGGTTGCCCCGGCTGTCGATGATCCGGCGGGCGGTGACGTTCTCGATGACGGCGTTGACGGTTTCAACTGCCTGCGTGGACATGGGAGTTCCTCCCCGTTGTCGTATGCCGAGGCCCTGTCTGCGACAGCGGTGGCGCTGAGCCCGACAAGCCCAAACACTACAGCAATGCTGCTCAGTTTTGCTGTACAGCATTGCTGTACAGCTCAGATGTACAGCTGTGCTGGTCAACGGGGTAAAGTGCCCTATGCCCACCTCGGAAGCCGCCGCCATCGCCGCAGAACTGCGCACCGCGATGGGCAAGCTCACCCGACGCGTCAAGCACGAGGACCGCATTCCGCTGGGCCAGGCCGCGGTGCTCGGCGCACTCGACCGCAACGGCGCCATGACCACCAGCGACCTCGCCGCCGATCAGCGCGTACGCCCTCAGTCCATGGCCCGGTCGGTGGGGCTCCTCATGGAGCAGAACCTGATCACGCGCCGGGCGCACCCCACGGACGGCCGCAAGTCGCTGGTCGAGCTGTCGGACGCGGGCCGGGCCGCGCTCGAAGCGGAGCGCGGCCGCAGGGCGGGCTGGCTCGCGCAGGCCATCGAGGCCGAACTCACCGATGAGGAACGGGTGTTGCTGGCGCGGAGCGCCGCCCTGCTGGAGCGGCTCGCGACCCGCTAGCGCCCCCGACAGCGCACGCACGTCCCCGACAGGGCGGGTACGCCTCGTCGCGGCGTTCTCCTGACGTCACCGCCGACCGGCATCGCCTTCCGGGGCGTCGTGCGCGCCACGCCGGACCAGACGGAAGCCCGAGGGAGCCGGGGGCTTCCTGCCGGGCTGGCGCGGCCGGTAGGAGCCGGGTACGTAGGTGCCGTGCGTCTTCGACGGCCGTACGCGGCGCGCCGCTTCCAGGAGGGCCCTGAGCAGGGAGGAGGAGTTCAGCAGCGTACGGAACCGGCGCTCGCGGAAGTCCGCCGCCTTGATGGCGTCGAGCGTCGTGGCGCCGTTGCCGACCGCGACGAGCACGGTGCGGACCATGGCCGGTGTGGGGTGTCCGCCGCCCGGCTCGACCTCGTGCGCGGATGCCAGGGCGCGGGCCGCGTAGAGGGCGGACGCGAAGGCGGGGTCCTTGTCGATCCAGCCCTGGAGCACGTGCTCGGGAACGCCGGCCCACACCGCCGCGGCCGGTGAGCCCAGCCCCTGGGCGGTGGCCTGGAGGACATCCCCCATCCGCGCCAGAGTGACATCACGTTCGCTGGGCAGTCCGCCCAGCGAGGTCTGCAGCGCGTGCTCGACGGCGCCGGCGTCCTTCAGCCAGGCGACCACCCGATCGGCCTCCGGCAGTCCCTGCTCCGGCGTGGCTCCGGACTCTCCCGGTTCGTACACGGTCCTCCGCTCACACGTACTCCTGAGCGCAAGGCACCCAAGGCCCATCGGAGTCTACATAAATGTAGTCACACAGGAAACGCCCCCTGCGTTCACGGTGCCACCATGGGTGACATCCAAAAGTTGTCGGCTTTGCTTGTTCGTTGTTGGCTCGCGGGGCGGTCGCGCGGGTTGCATCACCTCCATGCAGAGACTGATTCCCACGGGAGAAGCGGCGCAGCCGGTCGCGTTCGCCGAGTTCCCCCAGCCCGTGCCGGAGCCCGGAGAGGCGCTGATCAAGGTCGAGGCGTTCGCGCCGAACCGGGGCGAGACGTTCCTTCTCGAACGCCCCCGGCCGGGACTGCTCCCGGGCAAGGACCTCGCGGGGCTCGTCGTCCAAGCGGCCGCCGACGGCTCCGGCCCGGGCGTCGGCGCCCGCGTGGTCGGGCATCCGGCGCAGGGCGGCTGGGCCGAGTACGCCGCCGTGCCCACGCATTCGCTCGCGGTGCTCCCGGACGGCATCGACAGCGTACGGGCGGCGGCCCTCCCCCTGGCCGGGATCACCGCCCTGCGGCTGCTGCGCACGGCCGGTTCCGTGGCCGGCCTGCGGGTGCTTCTGACTGGTGCCTCCGGTGGCGTCGGCCATTACGTCACCGAGCTGGCCGTCGGCGCGGGCGCCGAGCTGACCGCCGTGACGGCCACGCCGGCGCGTGGCGAACGGCTCGCGGAGCTGGGCGCGAAGGTGGTGCACGAAGTCGAGGCGGCCCAGGGACCGTTCGATGTCGTGCTGGAGTCCACGGGTGGGTCGGCTCTGCCCCTCGCCCTGTCGAAGGTACGCCCGGGCGGCACCCTGGTGTGGTTCGGCCAGGCGAGCCGCACCCCGGTGACCCTCGACTTCTTCGACCTCCTCGGCGGGCCCGAGCGCGTCACGATCCGGCACTTCCACTACGCCGGCGCCCCGTACGGCTCCGATCTCTCGGCACTGGTACGCCTCGTGGAAGAGGGCCGGCTGCACCCGGAGATCGACCGCGTCACCGACTGGGCGCAGACCGCCGACACCCTGGTCGACCTCCGGGAGCGCCGGATTCGCGGCAAGGCCGTCCTGCTGACCGGAGGAGCACGATGAGCGATACGAGGACGAGCAGTACGAGCAGTACGAGCAGTAGGAGCGGTACGAGCAGTAGGAGCGGTACGAGGGGCACGAGGAGCGAGCGCAGCACGATGAGCACCGCCGACTTCGCCGCCGCCCAGTGGACCCGCGCCCTCGGCGCGGGCGTGGACCCTCACGAGTACCGGCGCGTCACCGACGGCCTCGCCTCCGTCGCCGACTGGGGCCCGTCCTTCCTGCGCACCGGACACGGCCACCTCCGGCGCGCGGAGGACGCGGGATCGTCCCGCTCGGCGGGTGAGTACCTGCTGACGGCGGCCCGGTGGTTCCACCTGGCCACCCTGGCGCCGTACGCGGAGGCACATCGCGCTGCCGCCGAGGCGGACCGGGCCCTGGGCCGGGCGCTCGCGGTGCTGGAGCCCGGTGCGCGGCGGGTGAGCGGCGAGGGTTTCACCGGCTGGCTGCGCGGCCCCTCCGACGCGCCGGGGACGGTAGTCGTCGTCCCCGGTCTGGACTCGGCCAAGGAGGAGTTCCTCGATCTGGTGGACGCGCTCCTTGCCAGGGGGCTCGCGGTGTTCGCGATGGACGGCCCCGGGCAGGGCGTGCTCGCGGCCACCACGACCTTCGTGCGGGACTACGAGCGGGTCGTGGGCCGGGTCATCGACGCTCTCGGCGTCGCACGGATCGGACTCGTCGGTCTGAGTCTGGGCGGCTACTTCGCGGCCAGGAGCGCGGCGCTCGATCCGCGCGTGGCGGCCGTCGCCACCGTCAGCGGCCCCTTCCGCCTCGACTGGGAGGCACTGCCCCCGCCGGTACGGGAGATCATGGCCCGACGCGCGGGGAGCGCCGACGCCGCCCAGGCGTTCGTCCATGACATGGACCTCGCCGCCCTGGCACCCCGCATCGCGGCCCCGCTGCTGGTCGTGGACGGAGGCCAGGACGTCATCCCCGGCGTGACGAACGGGGAGCCACTGGCGGGCCTGGCACCGCACGGCCGCTACCTGTCCGTCCCGCACGGCGACCACCTCCTCGGCAACGCGCGACCCGACTGGCTGCCCCACCTCGGCGACCACCTCGCGCACGCCTTGACGGGAACACCGGCATGAACCGCCGACCCACATCGCCGTCACCACGCCGTCACCACGCCGTCACCGGCCGTACCGTCGTCACCGGCCGTACCGCCCGGTGACGACATGCGGGGCGGCGGTCGGCGTGCGAGCATCCCGGGAACGAACACCGTCCGGAGAGGCGAGGTGGCATGTCCTCCCCCAAGTCGTCCGACGACCACGACGCTCCCCTTCTGGTGATGGATTCGGACGGGGTGCTGCGGTTCTGGAGCGACCGGGCGAAGGACGTCCTCGGTCTTCAGGGCGCCGAGATACTGGGGACGTCCGCCCTCGCCCTGCTGGAGGCATCCGATCACGGCACGGCCTGGCGCATCGGCCCCGTGCCCGGGCCGGGCCCCACCGCGTGGGGCGTCTGGCCGGATGACCGGGAGGGCCTGGACGAGGCCGTCCTGGACGCCGTCTTCACCCAATCGGCCGTAGGGCTGCACGTCCTGGACCTCGACCTGCGGGTCGTCCGGGTGAACACGGTGGCGGCCGGGATGCGCGGCGTCCCCGAGGAGCACGTACTCGGGCGGCCCGTGTCCGAGGCGTACGCGCGGTTCGCGCCGTACCTGGACGAGGAAGCGCTGCGCGAGGTCCTCGCCACGGGGCGTCCGAGGCGCGACGTCCCCCTCCGGGGCAGGCCGCCGTCGGATCCGGACCGCGACCACGTGTTCTCGACGTCCGTCTTCCGGCTGACGGATCCTCGCGGCCGGCCCATCGGGCTCGTGGCCACGGCGATCGACGTCACCGAGAACGACCGGACCGAGCGACGCCTGCGCCTGCTGCACGCCGTGCGCGAGCGCGTCGGCCGGAGTCTCGACGTGCTGCGCACCGCCCGCGACCTCGCCGACGTGACCGTGCCGGGCTTCGCAGACTGGGCCGTGGTCGCCCTCACCGACGACGTGCTGCGCGGTGAGGATCCGGCGCTCTCCGTACGGACCGTTCCCCCGGTGCTGCGCTGCGCCGCCACCGCCGGTTCGGACCGGTCGGAGCACCTGCCGGAGGTCGGCGCCGTCCTGCTGCCCGGACTCTTCGGCGAGCCTCTGCCGGAGCGGCCGACGCTGCTGCCCGCGCCGGCGGGGGCGTCCGCGTCCCAGGTCCTGGTGGCGCCCTTCACCGTGCGGGGTGCCCTGCTGGGGGCGGTCGCCCTGCACCGGCTCCCGAACTCCGATCCCTTCGAGGACGAGGATCTCGCGCTGGCCGCCGGTGTCGCGGAGCGCACGGCGACGTGCCTCGACAACGCCCTCCTGTTCTCTCGCGAGCACATCGTCATGACCACCCTTCAAGGCTGGCCGCGCCGGCAGCCGGAGGGGACGCAGAACGCCGTCGAGGTCGCCCAGCGGCAGCGTTCCGAGGCCAGCGGCGCCGGCACCTGGTGCGACGTGATCGCCCTCCCCTCCGCCCGCGTCGCGCTGGTGGCGGGCCGGGTGGAGCAGTCAGGAGTCAGCGCCGTGGCGACGATGAGCCAGCTGCGCACGACCGTGCACACCCTGACCGGTCTCGATGTGGAACCGCACGAGCTGCTGGCCAGGCTCCATCTGACCGTGCGCCGGCTCGCGCGGGAACAGGGTGAACTCTCCGATGTCGAGGAACCCTCGGCCGATTGCACGATCGCGGTGTACGACCCGGTGAGCGGGCGGCTCGACGTGGCGCGCGCCGGGGACTGTCTCCTCGCCTTCGTCCGCCCCGACGGGTCGGTGGAGCCCTCGCCCGTACCGGTGGGCCCCCTGCTCGGCGCCGAGCAGCCGCCGTTCCCCAGCGCCTCGTACACGCTGGAAGCCGGCAGCACGGTCTGTCTCTCCTCGCGGGGGACGGACGGCCCCGGGTTCTCCCTCGCGAGCCTGGCGGAGGCCCTGTCGCATCCCTCGCACCGCCCCGACACTATGGCGGACGCCCTGGAGCGCCTGCTCAGCCCCCAGGACGTCCTTCTGACGGCCCGTACGCGCCATCTCCCCGCGGACCAGGTGTTCACCTGGGAGCTCCCGGCGGACCCGGCGGCCGTGGCGGACGCCCGCCATGCGGTCGACCGCTGTCTGGACCGCTGGGGCACTCCCGTCGACCCGTTCACGGTGGAGCTCGTCGTCAGCGAACTCGTCACCAACGCCGTCCGTTACGGTACGTCGCCGATCACCCTCCGTCTGATCAGGGAGCCGCGCCTGCTGACCTGCGAGGTGTCGGACGCCGCGCAGACGGCTCCGCACCTCCGTCACGCCCGGGAGAGCGACGAGGGCGGCCGCGGCCTCTACATCTGCGCGAGCCTCACGGAGAGCTGGGGTGTCCGGTACTCGGAGGACGGCAAGGTGGTCTGGGCGAGCTTCGGCTTCGAGATCGGATGAGCAGCGGGACGGTGGGCGCTGGGTGAGGGGTGATGAGTGATGGGCGGTGGACGGCGTAGGACGGACGCCCGACGGCGTACGACGGACGCCGGACGGCTGGCTCAGGTCGTTGTCGGCTCGCTCGCAGGGAAGCCGAAGGCGGCCCAGTTCCCCACGACCCGTTCTCGCAGATCGTCGGGGAACGAGTGCCGGAAGGACGCGGTGCGGCCACGGGTGGTGCCTGCGAACTGTTCCGGCAGCAACAGGCTGGTGACGGACTTCCCGCCGCGGCCGGTACGCACCTCCTCGGGAGTCAGGTACGGGACCATGGGGATGCCCGGCGCCTCGGGGTAGACGTACTCGCCGGTGCCGGGGTGGTACCGGGTGGCCAGGGCCCACACCACCTGATCGATGTCGGTGATGTCGATGTCGTTCGCCACCAGGAGGACCTTGGGCACCAGCCAGCCGGTGTGCGAGCCGAAGAGGACGTCGGCCACCGCGTCGGCCAGTTGTCGTTCGCTCAGGTGCGTCAGGGCCAGCCGCTCGATGTCGACGGACACGACGATCCAGCACGTCGCGGCCTCGTACGAGCACCAGGCCAGATCGACGGGCAGGCCGTGGGAACGCAGCAGATCGAGGCTGACGGCGGAGATCATGGTGCCCCAGACGGTGTGGTTCTCCTCCGGGGGAAGGCCGGCCGCGCAGACGGGCAGGATGGGGTCGTCACGGTGGGTCACCGCCTCGACGTGGAAGACGGGCTGCTGCTTGCTCTCGGCGAAGGAGTATCCGTGGTACTCGCCCATCGGCCCCTCGGGGGCGGTCTCGTCGGGGCTGATGTATCCCTCCAGCACGATCTCCGCGTTGGCCGGCACGAACAGGTCGTGCAGCTCGGTGCGGACGACCTCGACGGCACTGCCCGTGAGGGCTCCGACGTAGCCGTCCTCGTTCACCTCGGCGGGAAGCGGCATACCCGCCGCGGCCAGCGCCGCCGGCGGGGCCCCGAGCACCATCGCCCAGGGGGTGGGCAGGCCCTTCTCGCGCCACATGGCATGGATCATGCCGAGGTGCTGCTGCGCCATGGCCGGACCAACCAGGGTGGTGCGCCCGTGGAGCATGGTGCGGCTGACCGACCAGCTCGTCCACCGCCCGTCGGGTGAGCGCACCACGTGGAAGCCGTAGGTCCCGACGTACCGGCCGCCGTCTTCCTGGTGCAGCAACGGCACCGGGAAGCGCTCCAGGTCGACGTCGTCGCCGGTCAGGACGTTCTCCTTGCACGGCCCGGTCTCCACCACCCGCGGGGGGACGGGGTCGGCGTGCATCGCGCGGATGAGGTGTTCCAGCAGCTGACGGGGCTCGGTCTCGCGTCCCAGTCCGAAGTGCGCGGCGAGTCGGCCGTACTGTCCCTTGCCGATGCCGGTCAGGCCGGCGGGCGCTCCGAGGATCCGGCAGCCGGCCTCGCCCTCGGTGAGATTGCCGAACAGGGGGGCGGGGCTCCTCGTCTCGTAGACGCGCCGGGTGATGGCTCCGACCTCCAGCGTGGGGCTGACCGGCTTGCCTATCTCGATCGCGTCGCCCGAGGCGAGTGCGTCCTCCACGAAGTCACGGAAGTTGAGCGCGCTGCCGCGTTGTGTCATGACGGAACCTTTCTTGCCGGGGAGTCAGGAGGGGTCCGGATTCCGGAGGGTCCGGAGTCCGGTGGGTATGGAGTGCGGAGGGGTCCGGAGTCAGGCGGAGTCCGGAGTACGGAGGGGTCCGGAGTCAGGTGGGGTCTGGAGTACGGCGCGGCGGCGCCGTGCGGTGCGCGGGCACCTTCATGCCCTGCCACCGCCGGGCGGTGGGCATGTCCAGGTCGAATTGGTCCAGGATGCGAGCGACGACGTGTTCGACGACATCGGCGATCTTCGAGGGCCGGTTGTAGAACGCGGGGACCGGCGGCATGACGACGGCGCCCATCCGCGTCACTTCGAGCATGTTCTCCAGGTGGACGGCCGACAGCGGCGTCTCCCGGGCGACCAGGACGAGCTTGCGCCGTTCCTTGAGCGTCACGTCCGCGGCCCGGCCGATGAGCCCTTCGCCGTAGCCGGTACGGATCGAGGCGAGTGTCTTCATGCTGCACGGCACGACCACCATGCCGTCCACCCGGAACGAGCCGCTGGAGATCGACGCCCCCTGATCGTCCGGGCTGTGACACACCGAGGCGAGCGCCTGCACGTCACGCAGCGTGTAGTCGGTCTCCTGCGCGAGCGTGGCCCGCGCCCAGCGGCTGACGACCAGATGTGTCTCGACCCCCAGTTCCCTCAGGGACTCCAGCAAGCGAACTCCCAGGGGCGTGCCGGTGGCCCCGGTCATCGCGACGACGAGCTTCACGCCACCACCTCCTCTCTCTTCCGGACCACACACAGTTATGGCGTGTGCGTCCTAATTCCTGGACGGTATAGTACGTGTACGTCCTAATCAATTCGACGGAGCGGCGGCGGACCATGCCGGCACAGAGCCAGGACCCCCACGACCTGCTGACCGCGATCGGCGGTCTCGGCCCCTTGGTCCGCCAGCTCAACCAGGTGCACACGCGCCTCTGGTACGAGCAGGTGCACCAGGATCTGACGGGGCCGCAGTTCACCGTCCTGAGCCTGCTGGACGCCCGCGGCACCATGGATCAGGGCATGCTCGGCGCCCTGGCCAACCTCGACAAGTCGACGATGGCGCCCCTCCTGGACCGCCTGCGGAAGCGCGGGCTGGTGGACATGGCCAAGGACGACGCCGACCGACGGCGAAAGCTGGTGAGCATCACCCGGGCCGGCCGGGAACTGGCCACCGGCCTGGCGCCCGCGGCCATCGCGGTGAGCGACCAGATGCTGGCGCACTTCTCCCCGCACGAACGGGACGAGTTCCTCACCCTGCTGCGCCGCGCGATCGAGGGGCCGCGGAGGGACACCCCCGCGACGTGACCAGCACGACCGCCCAGCCGACTCCACTCCACTCCACTCCAGCAAGGAAAGCCCGGCCATCCAGTGGAGCCCGGGCAGAGGCCGAGGGCTCCACTCCGGCACAGGAGAGCAACTTGTCAAGACAAGTGCTTGCCCCGCCGGGCCGTCTCGTGCCATGTTGAGCGCTGTGACACCTCTGACACTCCCCCCTGACACCGTCCACGCCCGCTGCGCACGCTGGGAGGGTGTGGGCCGGCCGTTCTCCGTCGTCTCCGTCGGGACACCCCGCACACCCGGCGCCGGCGAAGTCCTCGTACGGATCGATCTCGCGACCGTGTGCGGCAGCGATCTGCACACCGTCGGCGGACGGCGGGCCTCCCCCGTGCCCGCGCTCCTCGGGCACGAGCAGGTGGGCACGGTGACGGCCGTCGGCGCAGGTGGTCCGCGCTGCGCCGACGGGACTCCTGTCGCCCCCGGCATGCGGGTGGTGTGGTCCGTGACCGCGTCGTGCGGGACGTGCGACCGGTGCGGACGCGGCATGCCCCAGAAGTGCCGACGGCTGCTCAAGTACGGGCACGAGCCGTGGGACGAGAGCGCGCCGCTGACCGGCGGATTCGCCACCCATTGCGTCCTGCTCCCCGGCACGACCGTGGTCTCCGTCCCCGACGCCCTGCCGGACGGGGTGGCCAGCCCCGCCTCGTGCGCCACCGCCACCGTCGCCGCCGCGCTCCGCGCCGCCGGACCGCTCGACGGGCGGCGCGTGCTCGTGACCGGCGCGGGCATGCTCGGGCTGAGCGCGGTGGCGATGGCACGGGAGGCCGGGGCGCACGTGGTCGCGATGGACCCGGAGCCGCGCCGGCGGGAACAGGCCCTGCGCTTCGGGGCCGCGGAGGCGCGGGACACCGGAGCCGTACCCGGCGACGTCGACGTGGCCCTGGAGCTGTCCGGACAAGCCGAGGCCGTGGAGACCTGCCTGGCCGCCCTCGCGGTGGGAGGCGGGCTCGTCCTGGCGGGTTCGGTGTCGCCGGGGAGGCCCGTCGCCCTGGACCCCGAGCGCGTCGTACGCGGCCTGCACTCCGTGGTCGGTGTCCACAACTACCGGGCGGAGGACCTCCAGACCGCGGTGGACTTCCTCGCCGCACACCACCGCACGTACCCGTTCGCCGAGCTGATCGGCGGGACCTACCCCCTGCACGCGCTGGACGCGGCCGTGGAGGCCGCTCGCCACGCGGCCGAGCCGCGGCAGGCGATCGCGCCCGCCCTCTAGGGCCTGCCCGGCGGATCACGGCCGGACAGGCCCTAGGGGTCCGTCACAGCATGGCGGTGCGTGAACTGCGGGTGTTGGTGACCGTGATGGTGGCGACGTCGGGGCGGTAGCGGTCGTCGGACCACTCGATCGGGACGCCCTGGGAGTCGGTGGTCAGCCGCCGCTCCCTCAGCAAGGGCGAACCCTCCGGCACGTCGAGGAGCTGGGCGTCGACGGCGTCGGCCGCGACCGCGTCGAAGGTGTGGCGGGCGGAGTGCAGATCCACGCCCTGCCCGGTGAGCAGGGCGTAGATCGACCCGGCGTCGAGGTCGGCGTCGATGAGCAGGCGTCCGACGGGCGCCGTGTAGGTCATGCGTTCCAGCATCGCCGGACGTCCGTCGAGCAGCCGCAGCCGCAGGAGCTGGACGGCGAGCTCGTCCGGGTCGATCTGAAGTGCGGCGGCGACCTCCGGCTCGGGACGCCGCCGTGCGATCTCCTGGAGCCGCTGGCCCGGCGCGTACCCCGTCATCTCGGCGCGCCGGGTGAAGGAGAGGAACGACTCGAAGGGCTGGGCCGGGACGGCGTCGAGCACCACGGTCCGCTTGCCCTGCCCGCCGCCGATCAGCCCCTCCTCCCGCAGCGAGGCCAGGGCCTGGCGCACCGGGCCGCGCGACGCGGAGAACTCCTCGCACAGCTGCGACTCCGAGGGGAGCGGCTCGCCGATGCGGATCTCTCCGCTGCGGATGCGTTGACGCAGCGTCGCCTCAATGGCCCGGTGCAGGGGTGTCGCCATGCACGTGACCTTACTGGTTCCCCCCTGCCGATCAGCGGGTTCCTTGAACCGGTGAACTTCAGATGACTTGTAAATACAAGCTATTGAATCCGGTCCACCACCTCTGCCAGCGTTCCTCCCGGGACGGAACCGTCCGCACACCCACCCGCGCCACCCGCGCCACCCGCGCCTCCGAGGGGACGAGACATGACCGAAAAGGGCTTCGACAGACGGCTGTTGCTGACCGGCGGTGTCGCCGCCGCGCTCGTCGCCGCCACGCCGACCACCGCGACCGCCACCGCAGCCGCCACCACGACCGCCACCGGTACCGCGACGACCTCCGCCGCGGCCGGCCCGCTGCGCGCCGCCGTGCTCGAGTACGCCGACCAGTGGACCAAGGCCACGGGGCTGGCCGAGTTGCTGCGGCGGGCCGGCTTCACCGTCGTACCGCTGGACCTCACCCGGTCCGCCGTCGACCAGCCCGAGCCGGTGGACCTGATCGCCTTCGGCAGCTTCACCAACAACGACCCCCGCTACGCCACCTACCTCTCCGCCCACGGCGGTTCGCTGCGCTGCTTCGCCGAGGGCGGCCGGGTCGTCCTGGACCTGGCGCAGTCCGACCAGTTCGGCGCGGAGGTTTCGTACCTCCCCGACTCCCTGGGCGCGGTGCGCACCGATGCCGACTACGACACGATCCACCCCGTCGTCGCCGACCATCCCCTGGTCGCGGGGCTTCGCACCAGCGGCGGCCGGCTGTTCACCGGTCGCAGCACCTCGATGCGGGTCAGCTGGGAGACCGTCGGCACATGGCGGTCCCTGCGCGTCCTGATGGCCTGCGCCGCCACCGGCCACCCGCCCGCCCTGCTCGAAGGCGCCCACGGCGCCGGGCGGTTCCTGATCACGAGCCTGACGATCGACAAGTGCTTCGACGCCACCGGCGCACCGGTCCAGCCGGAGCTCGCCGTGGCGGACAGCGTCGCGTTCTTCGAGGCGCTCGCCGGCTACGTGGGCCTCGTACGGGAGGGCAGCGCGCCCCCCGTCACGCCGACGCCCATGCCGCCCGACCCGGCGACCGGCCCGCTCGTCGGACACGTCGACTTCACGACCGCCCGCGTCTGGGCGCGCCCCGGCCTCGATCCCACGCTGCACGCCCGCTGGACCTGTACGTACCAGAAGGAGAAGGGCGTACCGCACTCCGTCGAGGCGGCGCTGTCGACGGCCAACGACAACACCCTGCTCTTCGACCTCCGCGGTCTGAACCCGGACACGACGTACGAGATCGTCATCGCACCCGCCACCCCGGTGGCCGGCTTCACCCCGCTGACCGGCTCGTTCGCGACGTCTCCCGCCCCGGGCCGGCCGGCCGTCGTCACGATGGGGATGGGCTCCTGTGCGCCGTCGACCCCGGACCACGTGTGGACCAGGATCATGGACGAGGGCTGCGACAGCTTCGTCCTGCTCGGCGACACGCCCTACCTGGACACCTCGGACCTGACGGTGGCCCGCCGCAAGCACCGGACGTTCCTCCAGCAGCCGGAGCTGGCGCGGCTGGTCGCCTCCCGGCCCGTCTGGGCGACCTGGGACGACCACGACTTCGGTGGTAATGACAAGCACGGCGACCACCCGGGCAAGGGCAACAACCGGACCGCGTTCGTCGACTACCGCGCCAACGCCACGTTCGGGCACGACGCCGACGGCGCCGGCCTCACCACACGCGCCGACGGCCTCGGCGTCTACACCTCCTTCCGCCGCGGCCCCATCGAGGTCTTCCTGCTCGACCCGCGCTGGTTCAGCCGTACGGAGGCCAGCTGGGCCGACCCGGCCAAGCCCGGCTGCCTCGGGCAGGTGCAGTGGGACTGGCTGCGCGAGCGGCTCCTCCGGAGCACGGCCCCCTTCAAGGCGCTGGCCAGCGGCATGATCTGGGACGACAAGCAGAACGGGGAGTCGGACGACTGGGGCACCTACGCCCACGAGAAGGAAGCGCTGCTCGACTTCATCGCCGCCGAGCGGATCCCCGGCTGCTTCCTCATCGGCGGGGACATCCACGTCTCCCGTGCCCTGAACTACGGCCCGCGCGTGGGCTACGACCTGTGGCAGTTCATCGTCAGTCCCCTGCACAGCAGCACGATCCCGAGCCTGAACGTGCCCAGCCCGTACCTCGTGCACAGCGCGGTCGAGCCGCACGTGTTCCTGAAGCTGGTGGCCGACACGACCGGCGCCATGCCGACCCTGACCGCGACGTGGATCAATCGCGACGGGCGCCGCCTCTTCGAGGTGCGCCGCACGGCCGCCGACCTGGGGCATGTCAGCACCTGACCCGTACGGCAGCCGCGTCCCAGATGAACAGCCGATGACTTGTAGATACAGGCTCTTGACCCGGGTCGGCCCACGCTGAGACCTTCGTCCTGGCCGGCCCGGCGAGATCTCCGCCGCAGCACCGCCCTCCCCCCTCCCCCTCCCCTCCCTGCTTCCCCCCCCTCCCCTCTCCCTGCCCCCCTTCTCTTCTCGCCAGCCCGCACTCATCCCGGAGTACACCGTGTCCGTCCGTCGTCTCGCCCTCGTCGGCTCCGTCGTCGGCTCCCTCGTCGCCGCGCTCACCCTGACCGCCTGCGGGAGCGACGACTCCGCCGGGGCGGAGTCCGCCACCTGTCCCGGCGGCAAGGTCCGCTTCGGTGTCGAGCCCTTCGAGGACCCCGAGCGGCTCACGCCCGCCGCGAAGATCCTCGCCGACGCGCTGGGCGAGAAGCTGAACTGCCCCGTCGAGCTGACCATCACCGAGGACTACTCCGCCGAAGTCCTCGCCATGCAGAACCGCAAGCTCGACATCGGCATCTTCGGCCCCCTCGGCTACGTCTTCGCGGAGAAGCGGGCGCACGCCGAGGCGGTCGCCTCCTTCGGCGACGCGAACGGCAAGCTCTCCAGCTACACCGCCGGCATCTGGGTCCCCAAGGACTCCCCGCTCACCTCCATCAAGGACCTGCGCGACCACAGCCTCGCCCTGGGCGCGCCCGGTTCCACCTCCGGTGACGCCCTGCCCCGTAAGGCCCTCCTGGACGCCGGCCTGGCGGCGGACGACGTGAAGGTCAACTACGCCGGCGGCCACCCCGAGGCCCTGCTCGCCCTCAAGAACGGCGCCGTGGAGGCCGCCGAGATCAACTCCCAGCAGCTGGCGAGCGCCACCGCCGCGGGGACGTTCGACCAGAGCGGGTTCCGCCGGATCTGGACCTCGGACCCCATTCCGAACGACCCGATCACCGTCCGAGGCGACCACTCCCCCGAGTTCAAGAAGGCCGTACGCGAGGCGCTGCTGAAGCTCCCCTCCGACAAGGTCGCCAAGATCGGCGCGCTGCTCGACGTCGACCCGCCGGGCCCTCTGGTCGCCGTCGACAAGTCCACGTACCAGCCGCTCTTCGATCTCGCCGAGACGCTGAAGCTCTCCGAGAAGGACGTCTGATGCTCGCCCTGTCCGGCATCACCGTGCGGTACGGCGAACGCCGCGTCCTGCACGGTGTGGACGTCCGCGTCGCCCGCGGGGAGCTCCTGACCGTGCTCGGCGCCAACGGCTGCGGCAAGTCGACGCTGCTGCGCGCCGCCGCCGGTCTCGAACCGATGGAGTCCGGCCACGTGACCGTGGACGGCAAGCCCGCGGGCCCGCTCGACATCGCCATGATCTTCCAGCACATCCACCTCGTCCGCCGTCGCACCGTCCTCGACAACGTGTGCGCCGGCGCCCTCGGCCGGCTGTCGCTGCGCCGGTCGCTCGTCCCCGCGCTGTTCCCCCGCGAGCTGCGCGAGGAGGCCATGGCCTGCCTGGACCGCGTCGGCCTGGCCGACCGTGCCCACGACCGGGCCGGCAGCCTCTCCGGAGGCCAGCAGCAGCGCGTCGCCGTCGCCCGGGCCATGTGCCAGCGGCCCCGGGTCCTGCTCGCCGACGAGCCGGTCTCCGCGCTGGATCCCGCCGCGTCCGAGCAGGTCCTCGCGCTGCTCGCCGAACTCGCCCGGGTGGAACGGCTGGCCGTCCTCGCGGTGTTGCACCAGCCCTCGCTCGCCGCCCGGCACGCCGACCGAGTCGTGGGTCTGCGCGAGGGCCGAGTGGTCCTCGACGGGGATCCCCGGCAGAGCGTCGACGTCCTGTACCAGCCGACGGTCGTGGAGGCCGCGTCATGACCCTCGTCGACCCCGACACCTCAGCCGACCGGGCCGCCCCGGCCGACGACGGCCCGGCCGACCGCGACGTACGCCGTCTGCCGGTGCCGCCCCGACCCCGCCGTCCCCGCAGGGACGTGAAGGTCACGATCGTCGCCGCCGTGGTGGTGGCCGTGCACGTGATCGCGTGGAACGCCACCGACGTGTCCTTCGCCGCGCTGGTCGAGGGGTGGCGCGGCATGGCCGACTTCCTCGGTGAGGCCTTCCCGCCGGACCTCTCGTGGGAGGTCCTCGAACCCAGCCTGTCGGGCGCGCTCGTCACGCTCTGGATCGGCCTGCTCGGTACGACGCTGTCCATACCGTTCTCGCTGGTCCTGGCCCTGCTCGCGGCGCGCGGCACCTCGCCGTCCACCGGGGTCTACCAGGGAGCGCGGTCGGTGCTCTCGTTCCTGCGGGCCGTGCCCGACGTGGTGTTCGCGCTGATCTTCGTCACGGCCGTCGGTCTCGGCCCGTTCCCCGGCGTGCTCGCCCTCGTCTGCCACAACGTGGGCGTGATGGGCAAGCTCTGGGCCGAGGCGCTGGAGGACGCCGACCCCGGGCCGTCGCGCGTCCTGCGATCGGCGGGAGCCGGCCGGATCCAGATCGCCGCGCACGCGCTGCTGCCGACCGTGACACCCCAGCTCGCGGGGCTGCTGCTGTACCGCTTCGACGTCAACGTACGGTCGTCGCTCGTGCTCGGCCTGGTGGGCGCCGGCGGCATCGGGTTCCTGATCAACCAGTCCATCCGGCTGTTCAAGTTCGACGAGATGCTCACCCACATCCTCGTGGTCGTCGTCATGATCGTGGCCGTCGACCGGCTGTCCGCCGCCGTCCGCACCCGTCTGTCCTGACCCCCCTTCCGAAGGAACAACGATGATCAGCCTGGCCGTACTCGACATCGCCGGCACCACGATCGACGAGAAGAACGCGGTGTACGGCGTCCTCGCGTCCGTGGTCGCGGACCACGGCACACGGGTCGAAGAAGCCGACATCCGGCGCTGGATGGGGGCCGACAAGCGCGAGGCGCTCGCCGCTCTGACGGGCGACCCCGACTCGGTGGAGGACCTGCACTCCACGTTCGTCGACCGCCTCCACGACGTCTACGCCACCGTGCGGCCCGCTCCCCTGCCGGGCGTCCCCGAGGCACTCGCCGCGCTCCGCGCCGCGGGCGTGCGCGTCGTCCTCACCACCGGTTTCGACCGACAGGTCACCGACCCGCTGCTCGCGGCGGTCGGCTGGCGCGTGGGCGACCGTCTCGACGCCGTCGTCTGCGCCTCCGAGGTGGCGGCGGGCCGCCCCACGCCGCACATGATCCACCGCGCGATGGAGCTGACCGGGGTCACCGACCCCGCCGAGGTGGTGGTCGCCGGCGACACCGCGCTCGACATCCGGGCCGGGCACGCGGCCCGGGCGGGCATCGTCGCGGGCGTCCTCACCGGGGCCCAGTCCCGCGACGAACTCACCGCGGAACGCCCCACCCACCTCCTCGACGGCGTGCACGAACTCCCGGCCGTCCTGCGCCTCTGACCCACCGTCCGCCGCACCCCCTCCGCGACCCCGCCGGGTTCCCTGAAGAAACGAGGTCTTCTACGCGCGTCCACCGGGCCCCGGCATATCGGAAAACACCATGCGGAATCCCGTCACTTGGAGCTATGACCACAACGTGCGGCAGGGGGCGCAATTCACCCTCTGACCAGGAGAGAATTTCAGCCGCACTGTCCAAAAAGATCCAAAGGAAAGACCCATGCGACGAAGACTCTCCGGTTTGACGACCTCCGTGGCCGCGTTCGGACTACTGGGTTCCCTCGTCACCGGCTGCGGCTCGTCCGACAGCGACGCGACGACGTTGCGCCTGGTGGCACCCGAGTACGGCGCCGGCCCCGCGACCACCTCCAAGGCGTACTGGGACAAGCTGACCACGGCCTTCACCGCCGCTCATCCCGGCTTCAAGGTCGAGGTCACGATCCACCCGTGGGCCGACATCGACCGCCAGGTCACCCGCATGGTGCAGGACGGCAACGCCCCGGACGTGGCGCTGATGGGTGCGTACTCCGACTTCGCCGCGCAGGGCCGCCTCTACGCCGCCAGCGAGGTGATGTCGGTCAGCACGGAGGCGAACTTCCTGCCGCCCCTCGCGGAGGCGGGCTCGTTCGACGGCGACCTCTACGGCCTGCCCTTCGTGGCAAGCAGCCGACTGCTCTTCTACAACGAGGAGCTGTTCGACGAGGCGGGCGCGAAGCCGCCGAAGACCTGGTCGGAGCTGAAGGACGCGGCCCAGGCGCTGAAGCGGGAGGGCGTGCTCTACCCGTACGCCCTCCCGCTCGGCCCCGAGGAGGCGCACGCCGAAGCCCTGATCTGGGAACTGAGCAACGGCGGCGGGTACACCGACGACAACAGCGGCGGGTACAGCATCGCGTCCGAACAGAACGCGCGGACATTCCGCTGGATCAAGGACAACCTGGTCGTGCCGGCCCTGACCGGCCCGGTCCCGCCGGCCGAGCTCAACCGGCAGGACGCCTTCGACGCCTTCCTGCGCGGCGACGTCGGCATGGTCAACGGCTATCCCTCACTCCTCCACGAGGCGACGGCGAAGGGCATGAAGGTCGGCACCCTGCGCATGCCGGTGTCGGACACACTGGACGTCAGGGAGACCCCGCCCGCGGCGGGCGTCGCCGACTGGATGATGGCCTTCAAGCACGACGGCAATCGCGAACTGGTGGGCTCGTTCCTGAACTTCGTCTACCAGGACAAGAACATCAGCGAGTTCGCCGGGCGCTACCACCTGTTGCCGTCGACGGTGTCCGCCACCGAGACGTCCCAGTACGCGACGGACCCCAGCGCCGAGCAGTTCCTCAGCGCACTGCGCACCGCCCGGCTCTACCCGGTCGACGACCCGTCCTGGCTGCAGGTCAGCGACACCATCAAGCGGAACATCGGCAAGGCCGTCGCGCCCTCCGCCGACCCGAAGGCCGTCCTGGAACACATCGCCCAGCAGGCCCGGGACGCAACGCAGCAGAGGTAGCGGTCCCCGAAAGTGGAGGGTCGGGAGATCACCCATGGTGGCCGACACACAAGGAGGTGGCCCTCCATGGCGCGGAGGGCCACCTCTTGTCGGTCGGTTCACCGGCGTGCGGCCGTCACGCCGGGCCGTGGTGCGACGGTGCCGTTACGGGGCGACCTTCAGCAGCTTGTTCGCGGTGCCGGAGGAGGCGTTCTTGATGGCGTCCGCGGTGGCCGCGCCGGTCAGCGCGGCGGCGGTGTCGGCGGGCGTCGCGGACGGGTTGGCCGCCAGGTACAGGGCGGCGGCACCCGCCACGTGCGGGGCGGCCATGGAGGTGCCGGAGATCGTCTTGGTGCCGGTGTCGCTGTCGTTCCAGGCGGACGTGATGTCCGAGCCCGGCGCGTACAGGTCGACCACCGCGCCGAAGTTCGAGAAGTCCGACTGCTCGTCGTCCTTGGTGCTGGACGCCACGGTGAGCGCGTCCGGCACCCGGGACGGCGAGCCCTGTCCGGCGTCGGAGGACTCGTTGCCGGCCGCGACCGCGAAGGTCACGCCTGAGTCGATGGCCCGCTTCACCGCCGCGTCCAGCGCCTCGTCGGCGCCGCCGCCGAGGCTCATGTTCGCGACCGAGGGCCCGGAGTGGTTCTGGGTAACCCAGTCGATGCCCGCCACGACCTGTTCGGTGGTGCCGGAGCCGTTGTCGTCCAGGACGCGCACGGCGACGACCTTGGACTTCTTGGCGACGCCGTGGGAGGTGCCGGCGATGGTGCCCGCGACGTGGGTGCCGTGGCCGTTGCCGTCGTCGGCGGTGTTGTCGTTGTCCACGGCGTCGAAGCCGTGGCTGGCCCGGCCGCCGAAGTCCTGGTGCGAGATCCGTACGCCGGTGTCGATGACGTACGCGGTCACGCCCTCGCCGCCGTTGTCGGGGTAGCTGTACTTCTGGTCGCCCGCCGTGTCGGCCTGGTCGATCCGGTCCAGGCCCCAGGACGGGGGGTTCTCCTGCGTCGCGTTGATGCTGAACCGCTTGTTCTGGACGACCGTTCCGACGGCGGGGTCGGCGGCGAGGCGCTTGGCCTCCTCGACGCTGAGGCCGGACGCGGAGAAGCCGTTGACCTCGGAGCCGTAGGAGCGAACGAGGGTGCCGCCGTACTTCTTCGCGAGGTCCGCCTTGTTCGCGGATGCGTCGAGGATGACGACGAAGCTGCCGGAGACGGCGCCCGGGGCGCCGAGACCGTGCACGGTCCCTTCGGCCGGGGCGGCCGCTCCGGCGATGTTGCTCGCGAACAGCGCCGCGGCGGCGGCGCCTGCCACACCAGTGGCTATGGCCGCGTTGCGAAGACCGTGGGATCGCTTGTGAGTTGCCATGAAAGGGGATCTCTCCTCGTGTTGACGTGTGGGGCGTCAAACGTTCGAGAGAACCCTGTGCAGGTTGGCAGGAGCAAATCAAGTGCGTACCCGGGGTTCGGACTTGTTCAACAAGGTTTCTTAATGATCTCTCCGCACCGTCTCCACGTCGCACACGTGGTCTGGCGAACTCCCGCCTGAAATGGGCACGTTCTCACCGCCCCCGCCGGGCCGGGCTCGCTGCGCGGCGAGCGGGACGGTTACGAGCCCGGCGCCGGCGCCGGCGTCCAGGGTGAGGACGAGGAGTGACGCCTCACAGATCGGTGCCCGGCAGGAGGGTTTCGGCGGCTGCCGCGGCCGCGTCCCTCTCGTGGTCGCGAGCGACGGCGGCCAGGGCTGCGTCGCCCAGGGCATCGGCGAGGCGAGCCCGAGCCGCCCAGTTGTACGAACTGTCGGGCCGAAGCCCGATCCGCTCGCTGATGAGCGCACGGGCCAGTTCGTGCCGTCCAGAGCTGAGCGCGGAGTCGAGCAGGGTCTTCTGGAGCGCGTCGCGCTGCGCGTGACTCCCTCCGAACGCGTGCAGCCTACGGCGCAGCGGCCACAGGAGCTCCACGACGGTGGCGTGCTTCCCTTGCCCGTGCGCCACCAGCGCTTCGCACACGGGCAGACCGATGTCCGCGGTCATCCGCCGGTTGGTGACGGAGTCCGGACCTCCCTGGGCAAGCCATCGCCGCCGGTCGGCGATGAGCCGCTCCGCCTCCCCCAGCCGCCCGGCACCCACATAGGACATGACGGCGTGCACGTCGTTGAACGCGTAGAAGGGGGGATCGGCCCGCGAAGCCCACGCGTCTGCCAGGGCTCCGCAGCGGAGGCCGGAATCCCCTCCCGCGAGTCCGATCCGCCACAACAGCGCTGCGGCGTCCAGCAGTTCCATGGCCTGACCGGCCGACGAGTCGTTGTGCAGGGCGGCGTCGTAGATGCTCAAGGCGGTGCCGGTGTCGCCCGCTTCCAAGGCGTACAGGGCGTAGTGCCACCAGTTGTGGACGTTGAGGTAGTTGCCCCGCGCCCAGTCGTCTCGGCGCGCATCGAGGTAGCCGATGCCTTCCGGCACCCGTCCCTGCATCTCATAGGTGTGCACCACGGCGTGGATCGCCCAGACGTCGCGAGGGTTCTGCTCGACCGCGGCGAGCCCCGCCTCCTCGGCCAGGCGGTAGTGACCCGACTCCTCCAACCCGAACGCGTACATGCCCAACACCAGGCCACGGTGAGGATCGGCGGCGTCCCAGGCCGAGAGGGCTCCACCGATGCGATCACGCAGGCGGACCGAGTCACCGGTGAAGAAGTCCAGTTGGTGCCCCACGGCCAGGGCGAGCGCGTCCCTCGGGTACGCCAGGGACAGCTCCTCCAGCAGCCCGCCGGCGCGAAGCAGATCTCCGGCCAGCCACGCCCCGGCCGCGGCGACGTGCAGGCGCTCCCGCGCGGGCAAGGACGAGACGTCCACGCCGGCCGCGTACCGGTCGAACCGCCGCCGCGCGGCGAGGGCGTCGCCCGGCTCCGTGCCCAACGCCCCCAGATAGGCCGCGAAGGACTGGGCGACGGGCGAGGTCGGCGCGCTTTCGAGAGCGTCGGCGACCGCTTGCTCCACCTCGGGGCTGAAGTGGAGCAGGGACTCGACGGCTCGGTCCAGGTGTGTGGCCGTCTCCTGGGTGCATGCGTGCAACGGGTTGCCGTACTGGTCTGTCACCATCAGGGTTCACCTCGGCGCGTCGACGGGGTGGTGCGAGGAGCACGGCAGCACGAGCGTCACCGCACCTCTCGACCGGGCGCCCCGCCGCCGGACGTCCAGGACCTAGGATGCCCGGGTTCGGACGTGCAGGACATCGGGGGTAAGTGGCATGAGCGGTTACGGCAGCGGTGGGTACGGTGACCCGGCGGACAGCGGCGGCGCGTACCTACGGCAGGGACACCCCCACGCTCCTCCGGTCCCCCCGCCGGGACACCCGAACGCCCACCCCCGTCCGCCGCAGGGATATCCGTACGCACAGTCCGGCCCTCCGCCGCAGTACCCGTACGCGTACCCGTACCCGCCGACCTACACACCGGTCCCGCCGCCGCGCGCAGAGCCCTCACGGGCCCGGAAGATCCTGCGCGGCCTCTACAACCCCCTGTACGCCGCCCAGCGGACCTTCCGTCCCTCACGTCCCGGGATCGTCGACGATCGGGAGGTCCGCAAGCTCCAGTTGTGGCGGACCGGGCTGGGACTCGTCGCCTGGGTGGGTTTGATGCTCACCTACAACGCCATCGCGAGCGCCGACGACGTCCAGGGCGTGGCGAGCGACCGCCTCGACCAGAGCTGGTCCAGTGTGCTGGTGCTGGTCTGCACCTTCCCCGTGGTGGTCGGCGCCTTCGTGGCAGCCGCACGGGACGGCCTGCGCCGGGTGTACCTGCGCCGGGCCCTGCGCCCCCTCGGCTCGGTACTGGCCATCATGGCGTCCATGGGCAACTCCGCCCTCGCCATGGCCCCGGAGTTGGCCGGACTGCGGGAGGCCGTGGG
Organism: Streptomyces sp. NPDC056169; assembly: GCF_042268445.1. Classification (NCBI taxonomy): domain Bacteria; kingdom Bacillati; phylum Actinomycetota; class Actinomycetes; order Kitasatosporales; family Streptomycetaceae; genus Streptomyces; species Streptomyces sp. NPDC056169. The sequence continues at coordinate 234,561 of NZ_JBHJUO010000009.1, forward strand.
GCTTCCCGGCAGGACCGTCATCATCGTGCTGTGCCTGTGGTCGATCACCTTCGCGCTCTACGGCATCGGACTGTCATTGGTGCACGTGTTCCGCACCGCCGACATCCACGAAGTGCTGCCGCCGATCCTCGCCGGCGTCCTGGTGTGGGAGATGGCCCTGCTGGATGTGATCACCGGTGCTTACGCCCAGGTCCCGACGGGCGCCCGGATGATCTTCATCCTCGGCGCCCCCGTCACGGTGACGGCCCTGTCGTGCTGGGAGCTGTACCGGCTGCGGCGCAACCACGGACTCACGCTGCGAACGGCCCTGCGCCGCTGACCCCTTCGGCCGCGTGCCGGACGACCATGCGCGAGCGGCATCGAGCCGGTCTCGTGCACGGCACGGGTGCGACTCGCGTGCCGCGCAGACACCGACTACAGTGATGTAGACAAACGGTAGAGATGATGCGCGGCGCGCCGGACACATTCGCCCGGCATCCCGACACTCGCGCTCGCGGGTGCGGCGATCGACTCCGCTTCCCTTCTCCGCGGCTCGCACAGAACGCCCCATGAAGGCGATGTGTCCCGAGCTTTGGAGCAGTCGCAACCATCAGCCCCCTCCCCTACGGAGAGCGGCTGTGTTCGCGGGCCACCAGACGGGCCGAATCGGACAGGGCGCCGCGAAGGAGGGTCGATGCAATCCCGGAACAGGGATCCACTTCTGGTCGCGGTTTCCGGTCCGGACGGGACAGGGAAGTCCTCGTTGGTCCGGCGGGAGGAGGCCCTCCTTCGCGAGCTCGGCTGGGCCGTGGGAACCACGTACTGCTACGGCTGCTTCCTCTGCCGCCGGTTCCGTGCGCCCCCGCGGGCCACGCAAGAGGGCCAGGGAACGTCGAGCGCGCGCGGACGCACCCGCAGTTGGCCGTGGCTGCGCCGCGTCCACGCCCTTGTCGACGCGGGCGAGCTGGACCTGCGAACGCGCGTCGCGCGTATGGCGGTGGCGAGACGGGCAAGGGGGCGCCCCATGGCCGTGGTGACAGATCGCGGACCGCTGGACGGACTCGTCAAGTTCGATCTCCGACCGCGACTTCCTTCAGCCGTCTACTTCGCGCGGCTCGCCGACCGCTACGACGTGACGCTCCTCGTCGAGACGACGCCCGCGACCCTGAAGCGTCGCGGCTGGGACGACGCGGCCGGATCGCCCGAGGCATGGTGGGCCCGCTATCACCGCTGGGCGGCCCGGATACCCCGGGTGACGCCCGTCGACGGTGGGCCGGCCCCCGCCACCGTGGCCCTCAGCGCCTTGGACATCGTGGTGTCCGCCGCCGGCGGACCTCCAGGCCCCTACCTGAACCCTGCCGGTGCGTACCAGCAGCGATAGATTAGGTACACCTGAGAAATACGTATATCTACGTACATCATCACAGTTGCCCGAACGGGCGGTCCGAGAGCCGCACGGGGCCGACTGCGCGGAGCAAGGGTGCGGGGAGATCGGGCCGAGAATGTCGGGCAAGGGTCAGGACGAGAGACGGCCGAGCGGCGAGCTCGTCGCGGACGTGCTGGCGGCGCTGTGGAAGTCGGGCAAACCGATGACCACGCAGGAGGTGAACGCCGCCCTCGACAAGGGCCTGGCCAGGACGACGATGGCCACCATTCTGACGCGGCTGTACGAGAAGGGGACCTTGCGCCGAGTCCCGGCCGGGCGGGGATTCGCCTACGAGCCGGCGCAGGACGCGGCCGGGCTCGTCGCCGGCCGGATGCGGCGGGTGCTGGAGAGTGAGCCGCAGCGTGATCTGGTGCTCAAGCGGTTCGTGTCGTCGCTGACCAAGAGCGATGAGGAAACGTTGCGGCGTCTGCTGCTCGAGGCCGAGGACGGACCGTCGTGACGTTCGTCCTCGTTCTTGTGCTGCTGGTCCTGGTCTTTCCCTGGGGCGGAGCGGCGATCGCCAGGCGTCTCGCCTCGGTCCTGCCGCCCCGCTGGGCGTGCTGGGAGCTGACGGGGGCGGCGGTGCTCTTGGCCGGCGGGACGATCGCCGCCCTGATGGGGCTGTTCCATGTGCCGTTCCTGGCATCCCAGGAGCAGGTGCCTCTGCGGCGGGTGGTGGAAGTGTGGCCCGCGGCGATTCCGTTCGCCGGTATGGCCGGGGTGGCGCTGCTCGTTCAGTCGGTGCTGCTGATGCGTCGGTGGATCACGCACCGTTCGCTGCTCAAGCGTGCCTGGCTGACTGCCGAGGAGGGAACCGGAGACGGGGATCTGCTGGTGGTTCCGGGTTCTGACGTGGATGCATTCGCGCTGCCCGGGTACCGGGGCCGCCGCGGCCGGATCGTCGTGACGTCCGGGATGGTCCGGGTCTTGAAGGATGGCGAACGGGAGGTTCTGCTGGCGCATGAGCGGGCCCACCTGGACGGGCGTCACCACCTGCTGTCGGCCGTCGTGGATCTGGCCGCCATGGTGCACCCCGCCTTGCGAAGCCTGCGTGAGGCGCTGGCCTTCCACCTGGAGCGGTGGGCGGACGAGACGGCCGCGGCGGTCGTGGGCGACCGGCGGGTGACTGCCGCGGCCATCGCGCGGGCGGCACTGGCCAGGGCGTCGCGCGGCCGTGCGGACGGTTATCCGCTGCTCTCGGTGACGAGCGGCCCGGTGCCGCAGCGGGTACAGGCTCTGCTGCTGCCGGAGCCTGCCGCACCTCGGGGAGGCGCGCGGCGGGCTCGTGCCCTGGGGATGGCTGCGACGGTGGCCGCCGTGGCGCTCGTTTCGCTGGCTCTGGCGTACGGGCTGCACGAGTACGTGGAGTACTCGGCGAGTCAGCTGCTCGGCGCTCCTTCGGGCCCCTCCGGCCTGTGGAGTGCGCTCGACACGCTGCTCGGCTCGTAGCCGGGCGGATCACGGGCCGAGGACCCGCCGCGCAGCCCTGCCTTCAGCAGGGCCCGCTGCGGTCCGGCCCGTCATTCGGAGGGGTGCTCGCCCTGGGCGATCTCCACCCCTCGGTGCAGCCAGACGGCCCCGGCGGCGGAGGAGACGCTCGCCGCGGAGCAGAGCAGGATGACGGCCGGCAGCGCAGGGGCCACGCGACGCGTGGGTGCCTGAGCGAGGAGCGCCCTGACTCGTGCCGGCACCGGTCCGGTGGTAGCCCGTGCGGCGAGGACGGGGAGTGCCGGTCCCGCCGGACGCGCGCTCACCGCAAGGGCGGCTCGGCCGACGGCACGGGCCGCCAGGCGGCGGTCCCCGCAGGCCCGGGCGGCGGTCTCGTCGGCGGCCCGTTCGACCGCGAAGGAGACGTGTGGGACGACGGCCGCCAGGGCCGGGTGGCACCAGCCGGCCAGCCGCGCGAGCCCGAGGAAGAGGTGGTGCCGGCCGGCCAGGTGGGCGCGTTCGTGGCCGAGGAGCGCCTCGCGCTCGTGACTGTCGAGGGCCCGGAGCATGCCGGCGGTGACGACGATCCGCCCCGTGCCACGAGGCCCGCCGGGCAGCGCGAAGGCGTCCGGGCGGTCGTCGTCGATGACGCACATCCCCCCGGCCTCGGGGAGCCCCGCCACCCTGCGGCGGGCCGTGCGCAGCCGGGCCGCTTCCGCCAGTGCTCCGCGGACGGCGGCCGTCAGGGTCACGGCGAGGGCGCCGGCCGCCACGGCGGACGCCGTGGACACGAGGACCGCCGGACCGGCCTGGAGCGGCTGGAGGAGGTGCAGGAAGGCCGCGAGCCGAGGAACACGGACCGCGAGCGGGAGCAGCAGGACGCCGAGGCATGCGACGACACCGAAGGCCAGTGCGGCGTCGGCGCCCGTGATCGCCACGAGGGCGATGTCCGGCCGCACGCGCTCGACGGTCCTGCGCGCCAGGGCCGGCAGGGCACAGGGCAGCAGGAGGGGGATGAGGAGGAGGGCGATCATGGACGTTCTTCCCGCAGAAGGCGGCGTAGGTCGGCCTCGTCGTCGGGGCTGAGGCCCTCGACGAAGCGGGCCAGAACGAGGCTGCGATCGGGGTACCGGGAGTGGCGTCAGGTCGACATGTCCACACCCGAGTTCATCTACCGCGTGGTGGCTGATCCGCAGTTCGAGCCCTTCTCGATCGCGGCCCTGATACCGGAGCCCTTCTTCGCGCCCGCTCCGGAGAGCACGTTCTGAGCTTGACGTCAGTTCGTCGGACGTGACCGGGCCTACGGACGGCCGGGGTCATTCCTGACCTCGGGGTGGTCCGGGCCGTGGTCCCGGCCGTCGTGTGTCGCCTCGGGAACGCCCTTTTCACGGGCCGGAGATCGGCCCGTGAGCGTCTCGCAATAGACAGGCACGGCCTCTTTCCCACCAGCCGCCTCGGCCAGGCGCCGAAAGGCGGTGGAATCCGAGGACTTGCCCGCGAGCCCGGCCTTCTGCTCGTACGCACGGCACAGCGCCTCGTGGCTCTTCGCGGCACCCGGAGGCACCCGCTCCAACCCCGTCGGCCCCGGCACGGAGGTCTCCCGTACCGGTGCCGTGGACGGAGCCGGTGCCGTGGACGGAGCCGGTTCCGAGGGCGGTGCGGGCTCGACGGCATCCTTGGGCGATGTCGGCACGACCGCGCTGACACTCGGCTCGGGACGGCGTTCCGGCGCATCCGGAAGAGGACTCGGGAGGTGGCCCGTGGCCACTGCCACGCCGCCCAGCGTCATGCCGGAGACCAGCGCGACCAGCACCGCTCGTGGCCAACGTCCCGTACGTCGATCCGCGACCGGCCGCCAGTCGTCACGGCGGCGCGTCCGAGGCGCGCCCGACCCGGAGTGCATGCCCGCGTCGCGAGCGGCGCTGAACGCGGCGACCGCCTGTTGCGCCTCGTTCTCGCTCATGGGCTGGTTCGGACGCAGGGCAGCCCTCAACGCCGCCGCAGCCGCGTCGCTTTCGTGGTCGTCGTCCCCTGCACGGCCCCGCCTCATCTGTCACCTCCCCGTAGCTGGTTCGCCAGTCGCCTCAGTCCGCGATGCGCAGCGGACCGTACCGCACCGGGCCGTTTGCCCAACACTCGCGCCGCGGTCGGCCCGTCGAGTCCGACCACCACCCGCAGGAGCACGGCCTCCGCCTGCTCCCGGGGGAGGCCGGAAACCAGCTCTAACACCCGTCCGGTGGAAAGCGTCTCCATGGCATCGCCCGCGGTGTCCCGCTGCGCGGGCAGTTCCAGCACGTCCTGGTCGAACAGGTCGTGGCGCGGCCGGGAACGCACTCGCCGAAGGTGGTCGAGCGCCCGGTGACGGGCGATGGTCGCGGTCCAGCCGCGGAAGCCCGCGCCGTCACCGCGGAACCGTCCGAGGTCACGTGCTATCTCCAGCCAGGCGTCGGAAGCGACGTCCTCGGCGTCCTGGCCGACCATCCCCCGCAGGTATCCCAACAGCCCCGGGTGCAGGATGTGGTACGCCTCGGCGAACGCCGCCTCGTCGCCGGCTTGGGCTCGCTCGACAGCATGCCCCAGCGCAGCATCGTGAGCCTTCATCGGTGCCAGTCGATCTTCCTGCCGGACGTCGTCTAGGAGCGCGGCGGCTGACAGCGCCGTCAGACCGCTCCCGGCCCGCTACCTTACGCGTCCGGCGGCGCACCCCGTGAGGGGGGACGTCCGGGCTCGCCCCGGGAACAGGAAGGAAAGCTCGTGCATGGACTCGGCGGCGCCCCGCTCGAAGCGGTTCACGACCTTGCCCAGCGGGTTCCAGGCCCGCCCGTCCGTGCTACGGACGCCGACCGGCTGCTGGAAGAGCCCGTAGGTCTCCTCGTCGAAGTCGACCCAGCGCGCGCCGTATCTGCGAACGAACACCTCGCCGGCGTACGCGCCGAGCCCTTGGAGCGTCTGTCTGACGGCGGAAGGGTCGTCGGTCGTCCGTCGCAGCCCGTCCACCACACGGTCCACGATGCGCAGGCTGGTCACCGAGTAGTCCAGCGGCAAACGCGCCCTCGCCGTCGCGCGGGAGACGAACTCGGCGGCATGCCCACTCATCTCGGAGGCTCGTAGCGTCCGACTGTCGCGGTCCATCATTCCCACCCCTCGTACGCGAACCGGCGCGGTGCCCGGTCCTCCGTGGTCCTCGGAGGGCACTGGGTTCTTCGTGGCCCTCGCGGAATCCAGCGGAACGCGAACAGGGATCATCACGGCTTCGCGCTGTGATCACCGCCACATCCCGAGGACAACCGGCAGTGGACAGGGGATCCCGCATCGACGCCGAGTGCTTTTCAGGGACATCACACTCAGCCGGAATCATCGGCGTCCCGGGAAGGGTCGGTGGGGCGGGCGGTCGCGGAGGGGCTGATTCGGGCGCAGGGGGTCGGGGTGGCCCCGGGGCCATTACCTGGTCGTCCCTGCACGGGCGGCCGACGGGGCATCAGCCTGGATGGCCGGTTGACGCCGGTGACGATGCGTCTGATCCCTGGCCTGAAGTGGCCGTCCGTGCTCGACGAGGCGCGTGCTCCCCTATGCAAACCTCACCGCTGTCGCTTACCAAGTAGAGGCCTGCGCCCGGTGAGCGCCCATCGGCGCAGGTGCCCGGTTGCCCTGTCGAGCAGCGAGATGCCCGTATCGAGCACGCGCGAATGGTGAGGGGTCATGAGTCGACTTGATCGAGCACGGAACGGCCCGGGCACACCCGAGGACGGGGAGGCCGTGGGACACCGGATGCGGGCGGCCGGAATGACCGTGCTGCCGGTGCCGCGCATCGCCACCGGGGATCCGCAAGTCCTGCGCCGTGCCGTCGCCGACCGCTCCGGGCCCGTGCTGTGCACCGGACTCATGGACGGCTGGCGCGCGCGCCACGCGTGGAGCCCGACCGAGCTGCGCGGCCGCCACGGGGAGCGGCGGGTGACCGCCCTGGTCGACCTGCCGCCCACGGGCGTGCTCTTCCCCCAGGACCAGCAGCTCTACGAGAAGGAACTCAGCTTCGCCGCGTTCGTGGACACCATGCTCGCGGCCACTCCGTCCACGCCCTGCTACCTCGCCTACCGCCGCGCCCATGAGTTCTTCGACCCCGCCGACTTCGACTTCGACTCCCTCGTCCCGCCCGACGGGCGGCACGGCACGGACACCCGGGTGTGGATCGGCTCGGCCGGCACGCGCTCGATGCTGCACTCGGACCTCAAGGACAATCTGTTCTGCCAGGTCTGGGGGAAGAAGGACGTCACCCTGCTGGCGTGGCAGGACAGCAGAGCCGCGTACCCCTTCCCCGACAATCTGGTGAACAGTCAGGTGGACCTCGGGACTCCGGATCTGAAGCGGTTCCCCCTCCTCGGCCGGGCACGCTTCCACCACGTACGGATGGGGCCGGGCGATCTGCTGTACATCCCGCGCGGCTGGTGGCACGACATCCGTTCGCGCACCGCGTCCGTGTCCATCAACCACTGGTTCGGGGAGCCTCTGGGACTCGCCCAGTACCTGCGACTGCTCGCCGTGCTCGGGCCGGGTTACTGGAAGAGCACCGCCCGCGACTTCGTCGTGCACGGACTCCTGCGTCGCGAGGAGTCCACCCGCTTCTTCTTCAGCCCGGCGTCCACCGGCAAGCGGCTGTACGACGCGCTGCGCTCGGGGAACTTCTCCCAGGGCAACGACCCGAGCACCACCCGACAGCTCTGAGGGGAGAGAGGCCACATGTCGGCTACGGAACAGCCCCGCCGCGTGCTGATCACCGGAGGGGCCTCGGGCATCGGTGCGGCGATCGTCCGGCGCTTCGTTCGGAACGGTGACCGGGTCGGCGTCATCGACCGCGACCGCGCCGGGCTCACGGCGCTCGGCGGGTCCGATCCCGGAGTGGGGTTGCTGCTCCCCGCGGACGTGGCCGAGGAAGAGGAGGTGACCGAGGCCTTCGCCACCGTCGACAAGGAGTGGGGCGGAGTCGACGTGCTGTGCAACAACGCCGGGGTCAGCATCCGCAGCCCCTTCCTCGACACCACGCTCGACACGTGGGAGCGCACTCTGCGCGTCAACCTGACCGGAGTCTTCCTGGTGGCGCGGGAAGCGGCCCGCCGCATGACCGACGCGGCGGGCGGCGTGATCGTCAACACCGCTTCCGTCAGCGGCATGGTCGGCATGCCCCACTACGCCGCCTACAACGCGAGCAAGGCCGGCGTCATCGAACTCACCAGGACCATGGCCCTGGAACTCGCCCCCCTCGTTCGGGTGAACGCGGTGTGCCCCGGCTACGTGCTGACGCCCATGCAGCGGGCCGAGTACACCGAGCGCCAACTCGCGGAGCAGGCCGGGGTCGTTCCGCTGCGACGCCTGGGCGCACCCGAGGAGATCGCCTCCCTGGTCCACTATCTCGCCTCCCCCGACGCCGCGTTCGTGACCGGTCAGTCCTTCGTCATCGACGGTGGCGAGACGGCGGGAGGACTGGCCAGCGCGCAGTAGACATGCCGCGGCGCACACATCGCGCACCGCACAGACGACTTCACCGAACGGCGGCCTCCGCACGGGTCGCCGGGGTTCCGCCTGAGAAGACATACGGAGGATCCGTTGGAACGGACACGCACGTGGGCAGAGACGACCCGTCGCGCCACCGACGCACCCGAGGGGGAGGTCGACCTGTCCGCCGTGGCGCTCAACTCGTACACGGAGTGGGACCCGCTGCGCGAGGTCGTCGTCGGCTCCCTCTCGGGCGGGGTGTTCCCCAGCTGGCAGGAGTCCATGGCGCACACGCTGCCCGAGTCGGCCTGGCGCAACAGCCAGGAGGAGGGTGGGCTGCCGTTCCCGGCCGCCCACCTGAAGGCCGCCGAGGAGGAACTGGACACCCTGGCCGAGGTCCTGGAGGCCGAGGGCGTGCGGGTGGTGCGGCCCGACGCGGTCAGTCACCAGCGGCCCTTCCGGACTCCGCACTGGGAGTCCGCGGGCGGCCTGTACGCGGGCATGCCCCGCGACCTGTTGATGGTGGTGGGGGACGCCGTCATCGAGGCGCCCATGTCCTGGCGGTGCCGGTACCACGAAGGGGACGCCTTCCGGACGCTGCTCAAGTCCTGGTTCCGGCGAGGAGCCCGCTGGATGCCGGCGCCCCGCCCGCAACTGACGGACGAGCTCTACCGGATGCCCGGCGACGCGGCCTCCCCCGAGGGGGAGCGGTGGGCCGTCACCGAGTTCGAACCGGTCTTCGACGCCGCAGACTTCCTCCGGTTCGGTGAGGACATCGTCGTACAGCGCAGTCATGTCACCAACGAGTTCGGCATCGACTGGGTCCGGCGCGCTCTCGGACCGGGGTTCACCGTCTCGGTCGTCGAGACCGATGACCCCCACGCCATGCACATCGACGCCACCCTGGCCCCGCTGGCCCCGGGGAAGCTGCTGGTGAATCCCGAACGGTACGTGCCCCACGAGCTGTTCGAGGGCTGGGAGATCCTGCCGGCTCCGGCGCCGACGCTGCCGTCGGACTGGCCGATGTACTTCTGCAGCCCGTGGGTGAGCATGAACGTCCTGTCCCTCGATCCGGAGACCGTCGTCGTGGAGCGCCAGGAGCAGCCGCTCATCGACGCGTTGACCGCCTGGGGCTTCCGGTGCGTGCCGGTGGACTTCCGGCACGTCTACAGCTTCGGCGGGTCGTTCCATTGCGTGACCCTCGACACGGTGCGCGACGGGGGATCCGCGAAGTACCTGGCCTCCGCGGCGAAGAAGCGCTGACCCGGCGGTGGCGCGGGCGCCGCCCTCGCCACCGTCCTTCTGCGGGCCGCGATCAGGCCGTGAACAGCAGCCGCGCGTAGTCCGGGCGCAGCACCACGTTGTTGTCGTACAGGCAGTACTCCATCGCCAGCAGCGGCACCGTGCCGTCCCCGGGTTCCGTCAGTTCCTGCACGGCGCGCGTCAGGTCTTCGGCGGAGTCGAACCGGCGGGCCAGGGCGGCCCCGACGTCGTACGGGCTCCAGCGCGGCCGCTCGTCCCAGTAGCCGGGCAGCCCGATGGCCGCGAGCACGGTCCGTGTGCGGTCCGGTCGGGTCCCCACGACCAGCTCGACGAGGGACCGCGTGAGCTCCCCGAGGGGGGCGGACGAATCGGCGGGGGAAGCGGCCAAGATGCGCCGCAGCATGTCCTCGGCGTCGGCCGCGAGCGGCCGTGTGAGCGTGCCTCGGTCGAGTTGGCGGGTGAGGAAGGCCCGCCAGTCGCGGCGTGTGCGATAGGCCCGGGAGAGGAAGGTGTCCTCGACGTGGGCGAAGAACTCGTCGACCGCCCGGTTGTCGCCGAGCTCCGCCACGAGCGCCGGCGGATAGCTGAACGTGGGGTAGAGCAGGTCGACGTCGGCCAGCCGGCCGCGGGGGCTCATGGAGTAGGTGGACTCTGCGGAGTCGCCGATCAGCCCATGGCCGAGGTCGAAGACGCGCGTGGCACGAGTGATCAGGGAGTCGTCGAAGCGCTCCCCCAGGCGCAGCTCGTTCACCGCGTGCAGGGTGGTCGAGACGGTTTCGGCGGTGGCGTAGGAGTTGCCGAGGAACATGTCGAGGCGCCGGGGAGGTACGGGCTCTCCGCGCTCGCGCCGGAACCGCTCCTCCTCCTCCATCCAGTACACCTGCGCCTGTACGGCGTGCCGGGCCCGGTAGGGGACGCGCGTCTGCTTCAGGTTGTCGTCGTGGTAGGAGGCGAACTGGTTCCAGCTGGGTTCGAAGTGGGCGTCGAGGAGCGTCCGGATCTCGTCGCGGTCCAGGGCCGGGTTGGGCAGCAGGTAGCAGGTCCAGTCGACGGGTCTGGTCCGGCCCTGGTTGAGCTTCCGCATGCGCTCGGCCATCTCGAACAGCAGCGCGTTGCTGCCGATGTTGATCTCGGAGCACACCAGCCACACCCGGGTCACCCCGCGATCGGCCAGGAAGGTGATGTCGGCCATCACCACGTCGAGGTCCCTGATCCGGTGCTGCCGGCCCTTGACCACCGGCTCGGTGCAGAAGTAGCAGCGGTACGGGCAGCCTCGCTGGATCTCCACCGGGACGTGGGCGGCGTCCGGTCCGCTGAGTCCCTCCGGGCCGTAGAAGGCGAGGAGGTCGTCCAGGACGGCGTCGGAGTACTCCGTGTGGTCCGCGGGCGGCAGGAACACCCGTGGGCCGACGGCGTAGTCGTCGCCCACGGGGTGGGCCAGGTTCGCGATGCCGTCCAGATCCCGGTGGGCCAGCACGTCGTCGAGGCGGGCCATGACCTCGTCCGGCTCGCCGACGACGCCGAAGTCCGGGCGCAGCCGCCTCAGCAGCGCCGGCGCCTGGGTGGAGAAGCCGAAGCCCCCCACCATGACGGGTGTGTCCGTCAACGAGCGCACCAGCGTGATGAGTTGTTCGGTGTCGTCTACCGGCCAATAGCTGTTGCGCACGACCTGCGGCGCGCCCGGCAGGTCGCTCTCGGCGTAGTTCCAGATGAAGATGGAGTCCACCTGACGCAGGTGGATCCCGATGAGTCGGGGCCTGTGGCGGTCCAGGGTCCCGCGCAGCACGTCCTCCCAGCGGTGCTTGGGCGTGTGCAGCAGATCGAGCCGCTCGACCGTCAGACCGTGCCGTGCGGCGATCGCCGAGACCTGCACGAAGGCGTAGGGATAGATGGGCACCGCCGGGTAGTTCGAGGCGCTGAGGAGCAGCAGGTCCACGCTGGTCCGCGGACCGGTCTCCGAGATCTCGACCGACATGGGTCGCCGTCCTTCGGGGGGCATGAGGTGGCTCTGCCGGGATGGCCGATAGGGGGATATCAGGGATACCGAAGGGGTTGGCCGGTCACAAGAGGCGGGTCCCGGACAGGCTGTCCGTATCCCTCTCCCCGTCCGTACGCCGCGGGTGTCCGGATCGGGACTCCGCGCGGTGAGGGGCCCTTGACTGTGCGTCAGGTGCGCCCACAATCGACCAGAGCGCTCGCTGTCGCCCTCCAACCCCGACGCTGGAGCAAGCGTATGACCTCACCTGTCATCTCGGCGGACTCGCATGTCGTGGAGCCTGTCCGGCTATGGGCCGATCGACTCGAACGCAAGTACCAGGACAGAGCGCCGCGGATCCACTGGGATGCCGAGCGCCGTGGATGGTTCTTCTCGTGCGACGGGCTCCAGCCCGCGCTGATCAACTCGCTCTACGCGACGGACAAGTCTCCGGAGGCGTTCGCCGACACCTTGGAGTCGGGCATCGAAGCGGCCCGGGCCGGCGGCAATGACCCGGCGGCGCGGATGAAGGACATGGCACAGGACGGAGTCTCCGCGGAGGTCCTCTATCCGAGCCTGGCCATGAGCCTGTTCTGGCTGCGGGACGCGGAGTTCCAGCGTGCCTGTTTCCGCGCGTACAACGACTGGCTGGCCGAGTTCGTGAGCCACGCGCCCGACCGGCTCGTCGGCCTCGGGCTGATCTCGCTGTGGGATGCCGAGGAAGCCGTCAAGGAGGTGAACCGCTGCCGCGCCATGGGGCTGAAAGGGGCCTCGATCTGGGCCTCTCCGGCACCGGAGCGGGACTTCACGGGTGAGGCGAACGAGCCCTTCTGGCAGGCGGCCCAGGAGCTGGGGATGCCGGTCTCGATGCACTGCCTCACCGGGTACCGGGACAGCCCCAAACTGTTCGACTACAGCACGCCACTGGGGCGGATCCAGCGGAACATGGCATATCCCGAGGAGATGCAGCACTCACTCACCGACCTGATCTTCTCCGGCGTACTGGAACGCTTCCCGCGCCTCCAGCTCGTCCTCGCCGAGAACGACATCGGCTGGATCGGCTACCACCTGCTGCACGCCGACCGCATCTACGACAAGCTCGGCCCAGTCCTGGACACCACGCTGACCATGCCGCCCGGCGAGTACTTCCGCCGCCAGGTCCACGCGACCTTCACCGACGACGGGATCGGCATCGCCACGATGCGCCTGCTCGGCTCGGGGAACTTCCTCTGGGGCAGCGACTACCCGCATTACGAGGGGAGTTGGCCGCACTCACAGGACCTCATCGCGCGGTCCTTCCGGGAGGTTCCCGACGAGGACCGGCGCCAGGTGGTGTCCGGCAACTGCGCACGACTCTACGGGTTGGACCTGGCGGCACTGGACGCCGAATGAGGGAGCCGAAATGGGCGAGCGGACCACGAACCCCTGGTACCTGTTCATCGACGAGGACATAGAGAACAGAACAAGGCAGACACCGGGCTTCACCAACCTGATCTCCGACCGGCCCTACTCACTGGATGCCCCGACGCTTCAGGGGTTCGTCGAGCGCAACGCGCTGATCCGCACCTACCAGCGGATCACCCGCGACCTGTTCATGGCGAGCGTGCACGGCGAAGCCGATCCCGCCATCGCCGCAACCGTACTCTCCGGCCAGCCGCCCGAGCGCGGCCTCGAGTACCACCGCAACCTCACCGAGCGTCAGCTCGCCCTGCCGGTGTACTTCCGCACGGACGAGGCCGCCCCCGGGGCGATCGCCGAGATTCAATGCCCCGCCTCCGGCTGGGAGATCGCCGAGCAGGTGCACAGCATGTACCAGGAGTTCCCCGCCGACTTCGGCACCCCGACCCACGGCTTCGGTTCGTTGATCGGCGGGCTCGCCACCTCCCTGCACAGCCGGCTGGGCCCCGACCCCGTCGCCCACCACCTGACGAACAACGCCTCCCGGCCCCACGGGGTTCACTACACCGTGCAGCGACTGCGCGAGGCGGGCATCCGGCACTTCGGCTGGGACCCGGTCCACTGGAAGGACTGCAACTTCGTCCGGGCCCACGAGTTCTACGACTTGCGGTACAACGGGTTGTTCGACCAGTGGATGGAGGAGTGCGAGAAGGGAGAGCTCTTCTTCGACCATCCGCCGCTCCCCCTGTACGACGCCAAGGTAGCCATGGCGTGGCCCTTCTGGGACAAGACCCGCGCGTACTACTCGGACGAGATCCGCGGGCTCTTCCCGCACACCGAGCTCATCACCCCCGACGGGTTCCACCTGCCCGACGGCTCCTGGATCAGCCTGGACGACTACTGCACCCTGGGCGAGCGCAAGCGCACGTACTACTTCAAGTTCGGCAGCCATCACCCGACGCTCAACTGGGGCAGCCGCGCCGTGTACTACTCCGGCAGCTTCAGTGCGGTGGCCCTGCGGCAGTTGTTCGACCGCATCCTCGCCGACACCGCGGCGGGGCACCTCTGGGTGGCGCAGGACGCACGGATGCACCCTGAGTCGGCCACCGCGGTGACCAGGGAGGGGAACGAACTGAAGATCGACGCCTACACCAAGTTCAGCGGCTTCTACACCCCCGAAGGACTGGTCGGAGTGCTGGCCATGCAGGAGCGGTCCCGCAAGGTCCACGGGTCGCCGCAGACCGTGGTGAGCATCGCCTACTGACGGCCGTCCCGAAACCCCCGACAAGGGAGAACCACGCTCATGACCGAATCGGGCTCCGCCACATCGCCGGCCGGGCGGCAGAAGAGCGCAGAGTACTTCCGCTTCGTGGAGCGGGACGGCGTCGACTGGGACGCGTGGTGGGACGTACTGTGCGGGCGCGTCGCCGGCGCCGTCTTCCGCGGGGCACTGTCGCCGGACGTCTGCGAGCGCACCTGCCGCAGGTTCTGGAGCAGCCCACTGCTCACCAGCCCGAACGCCACCCGCAGTACCGAGCGTGCCGTGGGGCCCCTCCTGCTGGCCTCCGACACCCTGGACGGCTACCTGGCCGAGTCCGAGCGCACCCGCGTCGGACTGGCGGACATCTGCGGCGACCGCGGCCGTACCCTGCCCGCCCTGCTGGACGAGTGGCGCGCCCATCTGGCCGGCCGCGGCGTACGCTTCCGGCTCGCCCAGCACGAGGGCCGGCAGGCCGGCGCGTTCAAGATCCGCTCGCGGGCGGACAGCGAGTCCTTCGGCCTGCTGCCCCACGACGACGCCATGCACAGCTGGTTGCTCCCTCACCTCGTCGGCTTCGAGATCCAGGACGTGCAGCGCGTCTGCAACGCGCTCGTCTGCCTGGAGAACGGCCCGGGCGGTGAACTGCTCTACTGGAACGCCGCGTTCAGCCAGGAGGACCGCAAGACGCTGGGGATCCGGCCGGACAGCTACGGCTACCCGCTGGAAGCGCTGAGCGGCGTGGACCGGATCACGCTGCCGATCCACGCGGGAGACATGTACATCTTCGACGGCGGCAACGTGCACGCCGTCGCACCCAGCGGGACCGAACACGTACGCCGCACCGTGGCCCTGTGGATCACCGGCCCGCTCTCCGACGGGACCGTCCTGCAGTGGGCCTGACCCTGACGGATGAGCGAGCGGAGGGGGAACAGCATGATCTCGACAACGGCGCACCGCGCCGGGATTGACGTACGACAGGTCTCGGGCCACATCGGCGCCGAGATCAGCGGGGTCGACCTCGCCTCCCCGCTGCCGGACGCGGTCCTGGCAGCCGTTCGCGCGGCCCTGCTGCGCCACAAGGTGGTCTTCTTCCGTGGACAGCGGCTCGGCCACGCCGAGCACGTCGCCTTCGGGCGGCGCCTCGGCCGGCTGACCCGGCGTCCGGGCCGCAAGCACGGCGTGCATCCGGAGGGATATCCCGAGATCCTCACCGTCGACCCGGACGTGGAGGACACCCGCTTCGGGCGCCGGTTCGAGGAACGGCTGCGGCCCAAGGAACTGCGTCCCGACTCCGGCTGGCACGTCGACCTGGCCGCCGCCGTCAACCCGCCGGCCATGTCGGTACTGCGGGCCGAGGTGGTCCCCCCGTACGGTGGCGACACCCAGTGGACCAACCTGGTCGCCGCCTACCAGGGCCTCTCGCAGCCGCTGCGCTCGCTCGCCGACGGGCTGCGCGCCGAACACACCCTGTACGCCGCCTGCCAGCTGCTGCTGTCCGACGACGAGGACGTGGAGGTCCTGCGCCGCCTCACCGAGGACACCCTGCTCTCCGTCCACCCGCTCGTGCGCGTTCACCCCGATACGGGGGAACGGGCCCTGTTCGCGCCGCCCGCCTCGGTGACCCACCTGCTGGGACTGCTGCCGTGGGAGAGCCGCCACCTGCTGGAACTCTTCCACGGACACGTCGGCCGGCCCGAACACACCGTCCGCTGGCGCTGGGCACCCGGCGACGTCGCCATCTGGGACAACCGCGCCGTCGCCCATCTGCAACCGTCCGACCTGCACCACACCGACCACCGTCGCACCCTCTACCGGGTGACCGTCCTCGGCGACCGCCCCGTCGGCCCGGACGGCTTCACCTCCGAGGCTGTCCGTGGCGAACCGCTCATCGCCTGGGACATTCCAGAGGAGCGACGAGGATGAGGCGCACCATCCGGCCCTGGAGCACGCCGTGACCGAACAGATCAGCCGTCCGTTCCCGACCGGCCGTGGAGGGGACTACTTCGTCTACTCGCCCGCCTCCTCGTACCCCGTCCCCTACGCCACCCTCATCGACCGGACAGGCGCCGAGGTGCACACCTGGAGCCACACTGCCGCCCAGCACCCGGTGTCGGACGACCCACCGAGCTTCCTGCGAGGCTGGAGCCACGTCGAAGTCGACGCGGACGGCTGTCTGTTCGCGATGGTGCCGCTGCGGGCACTGATCAAGCTGGCGCCGGATTCCACGCTGCTGTGGCAAGCCGACATCCCCGCCCATCACGATCTGGCCCTGCTGCCCGGCGGCGGGGTCCTGACACTGGCCGGGGCGCCGCGTCGGATCGTGCTGGACGGGCTCGCCGCCACCGTGCTGGACAACACCATCGCAGAACTCGATGCCACTGGGTGTCTGCTCCGCGAGGTGTCTCTGTTCGACGTCCTGGCCACCGAACACGCTGTCGTGTCCCTCTTGCGCCAACAGATCTCGCTGAGACAGGCCGTGTTCGCCCGCACAGGCGAGATGCCGACCGGTGAGGCCGGTGACGTGTTCTCCACCGGCTCCTTCAGCGGCCCGGTCACTCGCGCGATTGCGCACCTGCGGCAGTTGCCGGGCTCGCCCTGCGACGTCCTGCACGCCAACACCCTCGAAGTCCTGGCTGAGCACCCGGCCGGGCTGTGGCCGGACGGCGCGCTGCTGGTCTCGATGCGGGATCTCGACCTGATCGCCGTAGTCGATCTGAACGCTCCTCGAGTGCTGTGGTGGTGGGGCCCGGGAGAGGTGTCCGGGCAGCACCAGCCCTCGATCCTGCCCAACGGAAACCTGTTGGTCCTGGACAACGGAAGCACCGTTGGTCGCTCTCGCGTGCTGGAGGTGGATCCGGTGACCCGCACGATCGTGTGGCAGTACGGGACGCGGCCCGGCGAGCAGTTCTTCACCGAGGTGGCGGGTGGCTGCGAACGGCTCCCGAGCGGAAACATCCTGATCTCCGACGCCCTGGCGGGACGGGCCTTCGAGGTCACGTCCACCAGGCACACCGTGTGGCGCTGGCAGACGGGGAAGGAAGCCGACTCCGTCGGTACCAGTCGGGCCACCTTCTACCGCTTGTCCCGCGTCCCCGACCAGGCGGCCGCAGCGCTCCTACAGGGCCGCCCGGCGCCCGTTCCACCACCCGGTCGTGGCCTCGTCCTACCCACCTGAGGGGGTCACTGGAGAGGTCCCTTCAGCAAGAAGGGAGACCCTCGCGGTCGACGAGATTCCTGGCCGTGAACCCCAGAAGCCTGCGCGCCGCAGAGGTGTCGACCGGGGCCGCGCGGCCCGGCAGCGGGCCGCGCAGCACGGTGCCGGGGTGGTAGCGGCGCAGCAGTTCCTCCGTCGGGTACGGGACGATGATCTCGGGGGCGCAGAGGTGCACCGCGTGCGCGCCGCTGCCCCGCACGTCCAGCGCGAGCAGTGCCGCCCTCGCCGCGTCGTGGACCTCGAGGTACGTCCACAGGTCCCTGGCGCCGGCGGCCGGGTCGGCCGTGAGCCGGGCGGCGTGCGCGAGCAGCCGTTCCTCGAAGCCGCCCACGTACGGATAGCGCAGGCACACCACGCTCATGCCGTGGCGTCGCGCCATCATCCGCGCGGTCAGCTCGTCGACCTGTTTGGACAGGCCGTAGGCGTCGGCGACCTGGGAGTCCATCGCCTCGTCGACCGGAACGTACGGCGGATGCGGATTCTCGGCCGCCGTCCAGGGCAGACCGGTGACACCCCACGAGCTCGCCAGTGCCACGTGCCGGATCCCGGCCCGACCGGCCTCCTCCAGCACGGTGAAGGTGGTCAGGCTGTTGGCCGTGAAGACCTCGACGGCGGTGTTGCGTTCCGGAGTGGGGATCGCGGCCAGGTGGACGACCGCGTCGGTGCCCTCCAGGGCTGCCCGTACGGTCTTCGCGTCGGCCGCGTCGCCGGTGACGACCAGGCGGGCCGGGAGGTCGCCGGGGTCGTCGAGGACCAGGGCGTTCGCCTCGACCCCGCGCTCGGCGAGCAGCGTGAGGACCGCTCGCCCGATCCGTCCGGCGGCCCCGGTGACCAGCACTCTCGCGACCATCGCGTCACTCCCCCGCCGCGTAGGCGCGTACGGCGACGAGGTGCGCCGAGTCCGTGCCGTTGGTGGCTTCGACGACGATCCGGACGGCCGATGTGGTGACCGGCTCCGACGGCGTGTGCGACCGGCGGCGTCGTCGGTTCCGCTCCGCGCGGGCGATCACGCGCCAGGTGCCGTCCGCGTCCCGCGCCTCGACGCGGTAGTCGCACAGGAGGGTGGGGAGGGTGTCGAAGGGGGTGCGGTGGTGGTGCAGGTTGATCAGGTCCTCGTTGACGTCGTCGTCGGCGATGACCTCGATGCGGCCCAGGGTGACCGGTTCGGGCCAGGTGAGCGAGAGCCAGGGCGAGGGATCGTCCGCCAGGGGTGCGGAGACCCACATGTGCGGTCCCGCGTACGGGCGGGCGTAGCCGTCGACGGCTTTGGCCGGGGCGTACGCCGCCGTCTCTCCCGCACGGAAGCAGAAGGTACGGCGCAGCAGACCGGCGTCCGTCCACTCGCGCAGCAGCTGTGGGGATTCGTCCTGGGGACGCAGCGGGACACGCGTGAAGCACAGGACGCCGGGGGTCGGCCGGTCGGCGCGGTGCAGGGCGATCGCGTCATTCGCGCGGATGACGAGGAAGGCGTTGCGCGGGGTGTCCGGGGACCAGTCCAGGCCGGTCTTGAGCCATTGCCGGCGGCCGGCGGCGACCGGCAGGGTGGTGGAGGTGACGAGGCGGCGCGGGACGTAGTTCTGGCCGAGTTCGGGGTCGTACAGGTCGATCACGAGCTCGGTTTCACGGTCGGCGTCGACCAGGAGTTCAAGGCCGGTGAGGTCCGGGTCGGCGGGAAGGACGAGTCCGGCGTCCGCCGTAAGCGGCCACGGCTCGTCGGAGTCCTCGACTGCCAGGCAGGACAGGGCAGATGACGCGATTGCGGTCGCCCGCAGCGCCAGGTCCTCCGGGTCCTTCGAAGCCAGCCCGATGAGCGAGGCGTCCTGACGCAGCAGCACCCGGTGCAGCTCGGGTACGGAGAGTTCGCGCGGCGCGAGCTTCCCGGCAGCGCACAGGGCCGCCGCCGTGCCCGCCGCCTGCCCGATCGTGGCGCAGGTCGCCATGACCCGGGTCGAGCCGAACGCGACATGGCTGGCGGAGATGTTCCGCCCGGCGAACAGCAGGTTCTCGGTGTTCACCGAGTACAGGCTGCGGTACGGGATGTGGTAGATCCCGTCCGCGTAGAGCTGCTTGGCCCCCGACTCGGTGGCGTACATGCCCTGCGGCGGATGCAGATCGATCGACCAGCCTCCGAAGGCGACCCGGTCGGCGAACTCCGTCTGCCCGAGAATGTCCCCCTGGTGCAGCACGTAGTCACCGAGGAAGCGCCGGTACTCCCGCTTCCCGGGCACCGAACCGACCCACTCCAGCGTCATGTTCGCCGCGTCGAACTCGCCCGAGTTCTTGATGTGGTCCCAGATCCCGTAGATCACCGACCACAGCTCGTCCCGGATCCGCTCGTTGTCGTGCACCGTGTCCAGCTCGCCGCCGAACTCGATCCACCAGTACGCACACCCGTTGTCCCCCGCCTTGATGATCCGCCGCTGCGGGATGGAGGTGGTGCTGATGTCCTTGGCGAAGTCCGGCGGCACGAACTTCACCGGACGCCCGGCGTCCTTCGTGTAGAAGAGCAGCGTGGAGCCGAGAGTGATGGCGTCGGCCGACTCCGGGGCCCACGCCTCCTCGAACTCGTCGCGCGCCTCACGGCCGATGCGGTGGTGGGCGCCGGCGAGGTGGCCGATCAGGCCGTCTCCGGTGCAGTCGAGGAAGACGGGGCTCTCGAAGCGGATGCGGCGCTCGGATCCCATCATCCAGCCGGTGGCCGAGGTGATCCGCCGGGCGTCGTCCGGGCCCTCGGCCTCGACCTCGCGCACATCGGTGTTGAGGTAGAGCGTGATGCCGGGCTCGGCGCGTACCGCGTCCAGGACCACGGCGTCCCAGTAGTACGGATTCCCGTCCGGGTTGCGGTACTGGTTCTCCACGAGCAACTCGCCCATGATGCCGCCCTCGCGGGCGTGGTGGTTCTTGCCGTGGCCGGTCGCGCCGCACACCCAGACGCGGACCTCGCTGCTCGAATTGCCGCCGAGCACCGGCCTGTTGTTGATCAGTGCGACGCTCCGACCGAGGCGGGCCGCGGCGATGGCCGCGCAGACCCCGGCCAGGCCGCCGCCGACGACGGTGATGTCGTGCCGTGCGGTCTCGTTCCTCATGCGGTACGTCCCCTGGTTCCGGGCTTGCGGTCGGGATCGGCGGCGAGGCCGTAGTAGATGCGCGGGGCGCCGTCGACGGTGAGTGTGATCTTGCCGCCGGAGGCTTTCAGGGAGCGTTCCCGGCCGATGCAGTCGAGCTCGCGCACGGTGCCGGCGGCCGCTTCGGCCACGACCTCGGTCCTGGTCGTCCAGGTGTCGACCCACGGCTCCGGCGACGCGTACCAAGGGTCCTCGCCGTGCTCGGAGTTGAGGATGTAGCCGTCCTTCCGGCTCCAGATGATCGACACCGGCCCATCGGGAGTCGTGAACAGGAGCCCCTTGATGTCCTGGTCCGCGAAGGCGAGATGGCGGACGAACTCGGCCTGGTCCAGGACCCGGGCGGCCGTGGCGAAGGCCAGCAGCGACGGCTTGGCGCTGGTGTCGCGGTTCATCAGGCCGTAGTGGTACTCGGGGTTGGCCGGGTCGGCCTCCTGCGGGTGGTGGATGATCGAGTCGTGCAGCTGGTACCAGTTGACGGCGCGCACGTTCTCCGACTTGGCGAGGGCGAGCGAGAGCAGCGTGTTCTCGGCGGCGTGCCGGTAGGTGTCGCCCCACCAGACGTTCGGGCGGGTGGGCGCGTACGCCTCGGTGAGCCAGAGTTCCTTGTCGCCGCCGTATTCCGCCATGACCTGCCGTGCCTTGCGCAGGGCGCCGAGGAAGTTCCAGTACGTGCCGGACGAGCCCTGGGTCCACTCCTCCGGCGGCGGCGCGAAGTCGGGCGTGAAGTTGCCGCGGCCGGGGTGGAAGGCGAAGACGTCGATGAGGTCCCAGCCGCCCGCGTCGTGGAAGTTCTTGGTCCAGATGTGGTCCATGCCGCCGAGGCCGGCGTTCATGACCTTCATCGTGGAGCCGGCCGCGGCGAGGCGGGTGGTGACCTGGCGCAGGCCGTCGCGGACGTAGGCGTCGGCGCCGCGGCCGGACATCCAGGGCTGGTTGACCTCGTTGCTGACCTCGAAGTACGCGGCGTCGGCGGCGAGGGCCTTGGCGACGTTGGTGTCGGCCCAGGCGGCGATCTGCTCGGGGCTGCCGCCCACGGGGATGCCGCTGAGCTGCACGTTGTGGCCGATGCCGTTGGCGTCGAGGGTCGCGATGTCGATGCCGGGGGCGCCCGCGTAGGCGATCCGGATCCACTTGATGCCGAGCGTCTTGACCAGGCCGAGTACGGCTTCCTTGCTGGGCTGGAGCAGCCAGGGGTAGTTGGCGAGGCCGAACATCGACTCCTTGCCGGCCTGGTACGCGAACTCCGGGAGCACGCTCAGATTGGTGCGGGCGATTGCCGTGTCAGCACCGCTGACCGCCTCCACACCGGTGAACACGATGTTCTGCGAGGGAGAGGTCAGCGGGAAGGAGGCGTTCCAGGCGGCGCCTGCCGCGAGGTCCTTGCAGAGGGTCCCGCCGCCGATCTTCTTGCCGCCGAAGTCCCGCGCCCACCAGGTCAGGGTCACCTTCCGGGCGGCTCCCGACCCGTTGACGACCTGCGCCTTGAGCGTCATCGTCTGCCCGGCCGACGTGTAGAGGTTGAACGGCTGGTCGGTCCACACCTCCACGCCGAGCGGCCGCTTGGCGGCGATCGTGCCCGCCGCGCGCGGCCGCAGGTCGCCGAGGACCAGATCGGCCTCGGTGACGGCGGTGCCCGCGCCGGTCGTGGTGCCGGGCGCATGGATCCATGTGGCGTTCGTGCTGGCGGGGTTGGTGGAGGAGAGGCAGAAGAAGCCCTTCGCCCCCTCCCACGTCTCCACGTACGTCCCGCCCGCGTTCACCTCGTACGGGATGCCGCCCCGGGCGTCCCGCGCCCAGACGGTCAGCGCTTCGTACGACTCCGGCGCGCTCGCCCCGTACACCGTGCGGGAGAACTGGAAGCCGGACGGGGTGAGCGTGCCGGAGCCCGCGACCTCCCACTTCAGGTGCGCCTTGCGCGCGGTGACGTCGAAGGTGCCGCGCACGGTGACGCCGGGCGCGCTGCTCCCCATCGTGTACGTGACCTGGATCGCGGGCCGTCCGTCGGCGAGCGTGATCAGGGCGGGGCTGCCGCCGAAGGTGCGCTGCTGGCCGAGCGCGGTGTCCTTGATCATGAAGTGGCTGAGGAGGACGCGGTCGGTTCCCGCACCGTCCTGGACGAGGACGCTGCCGTCGCTGCGGCCGACCAGTTTGATGCCGTCGGCCTCGACGGTGACCGGGTCGGCGGCTGCATACGCGGGAACGTTCGGCAGCAGTGCGGCGCCGGCGGTGAGGGCCGTGCCCTGGAGGAGTCTGCGTCGGGCGACTGACATGGAGGTGCCCTTCTTTTGTGTCCGGGTGCGGGTGGTGGGACTCAGCCCTTGACGCCGGTGAAGCCGAGCCCGGCGACGATGTACTTCTGGCAGACGACGAAGACAAGGACCGGCGGGGCGACGGCGAGCACCATCGCGGCGATCAGCTGGTCCTGCGGGGCCTGCGTGGCGAGCTGCGCCAGCGCGACGCTGATCGGCTGCTTCTCGGGGTCGGTGATGGCGACCAGCGGCCAGATGAAGTCCTTCCAGGAGTGCATCACCGCGAGCAGGCTGATCACGGCGATCACCGGCTTGCTCATCGGCAGCACGATCCTGGTGAGCAGCTGCCGTGTGTTCGCCCCATCGACCCGTGCCGCGTCGAACAGCTCCCTGGGCAGGGCGTCGAAGAACTGCTTGGCGAGCAGCACCGTGAAGGCGTTCGTGCCGGCCGGGAGCCATATCGCCCAGTACGTGTCACCCAGGTTGAGGTGCAGGAACGGCACGTCGATCACGGTCATGAAGAGGCTGACCATGTTCACCGTGTACGGCACGAACATGGTGGCCAGGATCGCCCCGTAGACGACCTTGCCGAACTTCGGCCTGAGCACGGAGAGCGCGAAGCCCGCCGTGGCCGAGACGAAGAGCTGCACGAACCACGATCCGCCGACCACCAGGAAGGTGTTCATCAGATAGCGGCCGACGCTGAGGTCGGTGTACGCGGTGGCGAAGTTGCCGAGGGCCGCGCGGTCCGGCCAGAGGGCGAGCGGCTGGGTGGTGAGCTCGGTGGGCGGGGAGACCGCGCCCTTGAGCATCCAGTACAGCGGTCCGATGCCGATGAGCAGCAGCAGGATCAGGGTGAACCCCTGGATGGAGCGCACGGCGGCGCGGACGCCGGGCCGTTGCCGGTCGTTCGTCGAGACGAACGTGGTGAGTGCTGTGGTCATGACGTGCTCCAGCTGCGGGTGGCCCGCAGATAGACCGCGGAAAGCAGGGCGAGGGCGAGCACCATCAGGAAGGAGAGGGCGGCGGCCTGGCCGTACTCGCCGTCCTGGAAGGCGTATCGGAAGATCAACAGCAGGACCGTGAGGGTGGCGTTGTCGGGTCCGCCGCCGGTGAAGACGTACGGCTCGGTGAAGACCTGGACCGTGTTGATCAGCTGGACGAGAAGCAACAGGCCGATGACGGAACGGAGTTGGGGCAGCATGACGTGCCAGATGCGGCGCCAGATGCCGGCTCCGTCGACCTCGGCGGCCTCGTAGAGCTCGCCGGGGATGGAGACCATGGCGGCGAGGTAGATGAGGACGGCGCCGCCCATTCCGGCCCAGGTGGCTTCCAGGACGAGCGAGAGCATGGCGCTGTCGGAGGACTCCAGCCAGGGGTACGGGCCGAGGCCGATCTTGCCGAGGATGTTGTTGAAGAGGCCGCTGCCGGGGTCGTAGAACCATTTCCAGAGCAGGATCGCCACGACCGGCGGGATGACGACCGGCAGGTAGACGAGGAAGCGGTAGACGCCGGCGCCGCGTCGCACGGTCGACATGACGGCGGCGAGGATCAGTGGCGCCGGGAAGCCGATCAGCAGGCCGAGGGCCACGAAGAAGAGGGTGTTCCCGACGGCGGTGGCGAGCAGCGGATCGTCGAAGAGCGTACGGAAGTTGTCCAGGCCGACCCAGACGGCCGGCTCCACGAGGTTGGTGCGCTGGAAGCTGAGGAGCAGGCTGCGCACGATCGGCCACCAGGCGAAGAGCCCGAAGACGAGCAGTGCGGGGACGAGGAACAGCCAGGCCGTGAGCTGTTTGCGGGCCCCGGTGCCACGCTCCCGCCGCATCGGCGGCGACTTCGGCACGGGCTCCTTGGACACTGCGGCGGTGCTCCGGGAGGGAGTGAGCAGAGTCATCGGCCGGCTACTTCTGGTCCGCGGCGAGCTGTGCGTTGACGTCCTTCTCGGCCGAGGCGAGGAGGGAGTCGATGTCGGCGTCGCGCTTGGTGAGCACGGCCTGGACCACCGGGTCGAGCGCGGTGTACAGCTTCTGCGCCTGGTACGGCGGCTCCGGCTTCAGCTCCAGTGTCGTGAGCCCGTCGATGTACGGCTTGAAGTGGTCCAGCTTCACGTTCACGTACGGCTTGATCGCGGCGTTGATCTCGGTCTGCCGCTTCCGGTCGAAGACCGGCAGGGTCGGTACGCCCACCGCGGACTTCGGGTCGGCCGAGAGCGCCTTGGCCTGGGCGGCGGCGATCTCGGTGCTGTACTGCGGCTTGGCGTAGGCGAAGGTCAGCCAGTCGACGGCCGCTGCCGCGTGCTTCTTGTCGGCGGACTTCGGGACCATGTAGATGTCGCCGCCGGTGAGGGTCGCGTCGCCGCCGGACTGCGGCATCGGGGCGGCCCCGAAGGCGTCGATGTTCTCCATGCCGAACTGCATCTTCGCCAGCCGGTACGTCCCCGGGCTGCCCATGAACATGCCGACCTGTCCGGCCGCGAACTGCTTGATCACATCGTTCTGGTTGACCAGCAGCGTCTTGCCGAGCGAGTCGTCCTTCCACCGCATGTCCTTGAGCAGCCGCAGCGCCTTCTTCGTCGGCTCCCCGGTGAGCGTGGCGGTGTACTTGCCGCCCTCCTGCTTCTGCAGCTCGCCGCCGAAGGCGTACGAGAGCATGGTCAGCTGCCAGCCGCCCTGGTTGTCCTTGGACTCGTGGACGAAGCCCGCCTTGCCGGTCTTCTCGCTGATCGCCTGCGCGGCGGTGCGGACCTCTTCCCAGGTGGCCGGCGGCTTGTCGGGGTCGAGGCCGGCCTGCTCGAACAGCTCACGGTTGTAGACCAGGCCCTGGGCGTAGGGGTTCTGCGGTACGCCGTAGACGTCGCCGCCGTCGTCGGTGAGCTGCTGGAGGACCTGCGGGTTGAACTCCTTGAAGTGCTGCCACTCCTTGAGCTGCCCGGTGATCGGCTGGACCTGCTTCTGCTGGATGAGGCGCTGCGGCTCGGTCAGCGGCACCTTGATGACGTCCTCGACGTTGCCGCCGGAGAGCTTGGCGGAGAAGGTCAGCGGGTCGAAGACCGTGGTGGAGCCCTTGACCTTGATGCCGGGGTGGGCCTTCTCGAAGTCGGCGACCTGCTTCTTGAAGAGGGCGAGGCCCGGCTTGTCGGTGGCCGGGGGCATTCCCTGCACCCGGAGGACGAGATCGCCGGAGGTGTCGGCGCCGGTCGGGGTGAGGGAGGAACAGCCCGCGAGGGTCACGGTCAAGGCCATGGAGCCACATATGGCGGCATAGCGGAAGGTTCTGGGCATGACGGCTCCAAGAAGGGCAGGGGTGAGCTCGGTGCGGTGTTGTGTTCGCTAGGGATCAGCGGGTGGGCGCGGGGCCCGTGGAAGCACGGGGGATCAGGCGGGAGCCGATCTCCACGATGGGGGACGTGGCATCAAGTCCCTTGGCCTTACGCTCCCTTGAGCTGGCGATCGTCTCGATCAGGAGGTCACCCGCACGGGTGGCGATCTCCTCGGGGTCGATCCTGATCGTGGTGAGGCCGGGGGTGGAGACGGAGGCCAGCAGGGTGTCGTCGATGCCGATGACGCTCACGTCGCGGGGCACGCTCATGCCGAGGTTGGCCATCTGGTGCAGCACGCCGAGGGCGACGAGATCGTTGTGGGCGATCACGGCGGTGGCCTCGTGAGCGGCGACCAGGGTGGCGGCGTGCACACCCGTCTCGAACCTCGGCTCGTACGGGCCGAGTTCGTGCAGGGAGAGGTCGAGCGCCTCGAAGGACTCCTGGATGGACTTGCCGCGGCTCAGTTCGGCGCGGGAGGCGTTGACGAAGACGCAGCGCCGGTGACCGTACGCCTTCAGCAGCTCGGCGGCCTGGGCGATCCCGGCGGAGAGTGAGATGCGGACCTCGGGGATCCCGGGGACGTGGCGGTTCACCACCACCAGCGGCATCCGGCCCGCGAGTTCATGGAGGCGCCCCTCGGTGAGGGTCGAGGCCCACAGGATCAGGCCGTCGACCCGCTTGGACACGGCCGCGATGACGGCCAGTTCGTCCGCCTCGCGCTCGTCGCTGTCGGCGACCAGGACCGTGTAGCCCAGACGGCGGGCGCGGGCCTGCATCGCCTTGATGATCGGCGGGAAGAACGGGTTGGCGATGTCCGGGACGATCAGGCCGAGCGTTCCGGTGGAGCCGCCGCGCAGCGAACGCGCCGCCGGATTGGCGGAGTAGCCCAGCTCGGCCGCGGCGTCGAGGATGCGCTGCCGGGTCGCCGGCTGCACCTGGTCGGGCGCGGTGAACGCACGGGACACCGTCGAGACGGAGACACCGGCGGCACTCGCCACCTCCCGGATCGTGACTCCCACGGACGGCCTCCTCGTCGTCTGAATCCTGCCAACGCGGTTGATGCTTGCGAACGTTCCCGGGAAGTGTCAAGACGTGTGACACGACTTGATCGTCGACAGAATCCCACTCACTGCAAGGGTCTTGCGCTGGGGCTCGACTGCCCCCAATGATGCGTTCCCGAGAATGATGCTGACGTTGCGGGAACGTTTTCATAGAGGAGCGGAATGAAGATCACCGGCCTGGAAGTGCTGACCCTCCCCGACCACGGCGACAGCATGATGCTGGTCGTGGTCGACACCGACGAGGGCATCCACGGTCTGGGCGAGGTCGGCATCAGATCGCGGCAGCGGGCGGTCGCGGGGGGCCTGGAGCATCTCGCGGAGCTGATCGTCGGCGAGGATCCGCGGCGGATCGAGCATCTGTGGCAAGTGATGTTCCGGCGGGGCTTCTTTCCCGCCGACCGCATCCTCGGGGCCGCCATCGCGGCGGTCGACGTGGCCCTGTGGGACATCCGCGGCAAGGCGCTCGGCGTACCGGTCCATGAACTTCTCGGCGGCCGGGTACGTGATCACGTACCCGCCTATGTGCACGTCGGCGACGGCTACCACGACCGCGAGTGGTTCCTGGACCGCTGCCGCGAGTTGGTCGCCGAGGGCTGGCGCCATCTGCGGTTCGCCTCGCCGCACGACGCGGACGACACCCTCGATGCCCGCCGCTGCCTGCGGGACTCGGTGGACCTCTTCCACCAGGTGCGGGACGCGGTCGGCGACGAGGTGGAGCTGATCCTCGACGTCCACACGCGGCTTGATCCGCCGGAGGCGCTGACGCTGTGCCGGGAGATCGAGGCGGCCCGCCCGTACTTCGTCGAGGACCCGTTGCGCTGCGAGAACCCGGACAGCTACCGGATGCTGCGGGCGCGTACCGGCGTACCGCTGGCGGCAGGCGAACAGTACGGCTCCAAATGGGAGTTCAGGACCCTGATCGAGGGCGACCTGATCGACTACGCCCGCGTGGACGTCGGGGTGGCCGCGGGCCTGACCGAGGCGAAGAAGATCGCGGCGATGGCGGAGACCCATCACATCAAGCTGGCCACCCACAATCCGCTCGGGCCGGTGACCGCCGCCTCGTCGCTCCAGCTCAATCTGGCCTGCCCGAATGTGGCGATCCAGGAGCACCAGACCGATCCGGATCCGGAGATCGCCGCGCTGTTCACCGCGCGGCCGACGATCGTTCCGGGTCGGGTGGAGATGAGCGAACTCCCGGGCATCGGCGTCGACATCGACCGGGAGGCCGCACGCCGCTACCAGGCCACCGCGGCCGAGCGGCCTCATCTGCGCGCGGCGGACGGGGCGTTCACCAACTGGTGACCTGCCGCGTCCGGACATCGAGTACGCAATCCCACTCAGGAAGTGAGGCGAATTCCATCGTGACTTTCACCGCAGCCACGAGGAGACCGGCCCGGCTGGGCCTTGCCGGTCTGGCGATCATGGGCGTACTGGTCGGCGCGGCGGCGACGCCGGCCAGCAGCCTGGACGGCGGGCAGCTCCAGGTGACGGCCCTGTCGTCACGGCCCGGCACGGTGTCGGGCGACGACGCCCTGATACGCGTCGAGGTGCCCGCGTCGACACCGGCCGGCACGGTACGGGTCGAGGTGGGCGGCCGGGATGTGACCTCGGCCTTCCGGCCCTCCGGCGACAACGCGCTGACGGGCGTGGTCAAGGAGCTGTCCCAAGGTGACAACCTCCTCACGGCGAGCGCCCCGGGGGCGGAATCCGGGCAACTGACCCTGAAGAACCACCCGGTCACCGGCCCGATCTTCTCCGGACCGCACGAACAGCCGTTCGTCTGTGACACCGCCGAGTTCAAGACGATCACCGGCGTCACCCTCGGGCCGCCGCTCGACCAGGACTGCTCGATCAAGACCCGCGTCGACTACATGTACCGCACCACGGCCGGCAAGTTCGTCCCCCTGCCCGACCCGGCCGTACGCCCCGCCGACCTCGCGACCGCCACGACGAGTACCGGCGTGAAGGTCCCGTACATCGTCCGCGTCGAGACCGGCACCATCAACCGCGCCATCTACGAGACGGCCGTACTGCACGATCCGCAGTCCCCCGACCCCGACCCGCTGCAGCGCGGTCCGGGCTGGAACGGGCGGCTGGTGTACGGCTTCGGCGGGGGCTGTGCGGGCGGCTGGTACGTCCAGGGCCGCAACACCGTCGGCATCATGAACGACGCGTATCTGAGCAAGGGGTACGGCGTCGCGTCGTCCTCCCTCAACGTCTTCGGCAACAACTGCAACGACGTCCTGGCCGCCGAGACCATGAGCATGGTCAAGGAACACTTCGTGGAGACGTACGGCGAACCGGCCTTCACCATCGGCAACGGCTGCTCCGGCGGCTCGTACCAGACCCATCAGATCGCCGACAACTACCCGGGGCTGCTCGACGGAATCCTCTCCGGCTGCAGCTTCCCCGACGTCGGCTTCGGGACGGTCCAGACGCTCAGCGACGCGCAGCTCCTGAACCACTACTTCACTCAGGTCGCGCCCGACGCGTTCACCCAGGAGCAGCAGCGGGCGGTCTCCGGGTTCGGGAAGTGGGAGAGCATCGGCAGCCTGGCCAGGGCGGCCGGACGGATCGACCCGACGGTGTACTGCCCGGCCCAGCTGCCCGCGGCACAGCGTTACGACCCCGCGACCAACCCGGGCGGTGCGCGCTGTGACGTCTACAGCCACACCGTGAACGTGTACGGCAAGGACCCGGAGACCGGGAAGGCGCGCAGGCCGCTGGACAACACGGGGATCCAGTACGGGCTCCAGGCCCTGAACGACGGCACCATCGACATGGACCAGTTCATCGACCTGAACCGGCGTATCGGCGGACTCGACTCCGACGCCAAGCCAGTCGCCGCGCGTACCGCCGCCGATCTCGCGGCGGTGCGGCTCGCCTATCGCACGGGCCGGTTGCTCAACGGCGGTGGCGGGCTCGCGAACGTGCCGATCATCGACTACCGCGACTACGTGGACGATGCGGCGACCGGTGACATGCACATGCGTTTCCACTCGTTCTCCACCCGGGCACGACTGGACAAGGCCAACGGCACCCACGCCAACCAGGTCATGCTGACCCGCTCCAGCGGCCACGGGTTCACGCTCGCCGGGATGGTGTCCGACATGGACCGGTGGCTGACCGCCATCAAGGGGGACGCGGGGGACGGCGCCCCCATCGACAAGATTGTCCGGAATCGGCCGACGGGCCTCACGGATGCCTGCTGGACGCGTGGCATCGGCGCGCAGAAGATCGAGGAGCCGCAGGTCGAGGGCATCGGCAATACGGCGTGCAACACGCTCTACCCGGTGTGGACCTCGCCTCGGATGGTCGCCGGCGCCGATGTGGCCAACGACATCGTGAAGTGCCGCAAGCGTCCCGTGACCCCCGATGACTACCAAACACCGGTGACTGACGTGCAGTTGAGCGCACTGAAGGTGATCTTCCCGTACGGCGTCTGCGACTGGTCCGTTCCCGGGGCGGGGCAGCAGGGGCTTGTCGGAACATGGCTCTCCTTCGGCACGGGCTGACCGGAACCGACAGGGACAGGACCCCCGGCCCGCCGCCCCCCAACGAGGGCCGCGCCGGGGGTCTACTCGTCGGGCCGCGGCGCGACCCAGTCCGTCCCGGCCGCCAAGGGCATCTGAAAGAACGTCAACGTGTGGTCGCAAAGGGGTGATTACCGCATAAAAGGAGTTCAGAGCAAAACGCGACACTCAGGTATATCTACACGGTCGACCGCCCGACCTCGGATAGGTAGTGGATCTTCCCTCTTCCCTGACCGAGGAGCCCTCGTGCTTTGTCGTCGCGCCCTGGGCGGGCGTGCCGTGGCAGCCTTCACCGCCGCAGCCTCCGCCGTACTCACCTTCACCGTGCCCTCCGGCGAGGCGGCCGCCGCCGCAGACCAGCCGCGTACCCTGCGTCCGACGAGCCGGCCCGCCGCGAACGGCGACGCGATCAGCTCGGAGCCGGCCGTGTTCTACCTGGACCCGCTCAAGGCGATCAAGGTCAAGGCGAGCGTGCACCGCATCATGTACCGCACCACCGACCGCACCGGGAGGGCCATCGCCGTCACCGGCACCGTGCTGAGCCCCACGACTCCCCGCGCCGGCCAGCGCCCGATCATCGCCTTCGCCCCCGGCACCCAGGGCCTGGCCGACAAGTGCGCCCCCTCCCGGCAGCTCGCCGAAGGCACCGAGTACGAGGCGCTGCCCATCAAGAAGCTCCTCGACCAGGGCTATGCCGTGGTGGTGACCGACTACCAGGGGCTCGGCACACCCGGAGTCCACACCTACCTGGACCGCGAGGCGCAGGGCCGCGCGGTCCTGGATTCGGTCCGGGCGGCCCAGCGTCTGGACGCCGTGGATCTGCCGGACGCCGGTCCGGTCGCGCTCTACGGTTACTCCCAGGGTGGCGCCGCGGCAGCATCCGCAGCCGAGCTGGCCCCCACCTACGCGCCCGAGCTGAAGATCAGGGGCGCGGTCGTCGGCGCTCCGCCCGCGGACATGAACAAGGTGGCCGCGAGCATGGACGGCTCCGCCTATGGGGCGTTCTTCAACTACGCGCTCTCGGGGCTGGCCACCTCGTACGGCATCGACATCGGCCCGTATCTCACCGCCCACGGCAAGCGCGTGACGAACGACCTGCGGGACAACCTGTGCACGACGCAGGCCCTCGCCAAATACCCCTTCCTCAACTCGCGTTTCCTGACCGTCGACGGGCGCCCTCTGACCGAGCGCCTCGGACGCGTCCCGTGGGACACGATCGTGGCCGAGCAGCAGCTCGGCAAGCGCAGGCCGGCCGTGCCCGTCCTGCTCTCCCACAGCGCCCTGGACGACGTCATCCCCCAGCAGGTCGCCAAGACCCTTGCCGCCGACTGGTGCCGCCTGGGTACGACGGTGAAGTTCTCCGGCAACATCGTCCCCGGCCACATCGCCGCGACCGAAGCCACCAGCGCCGACGGACTGCCCTGGCTCGCGGACCGCTTCGTCAACAGGACCGCACCCACCACCTGCTGAACCCGGCGTCATCCCCCTCTGCCCCGACCCCGGCCACGATCCGCCGGACAGGCCCTAGCCTCCGCAGAGGGGGATCGGCCCCCGAAGTCCTCGATCCGGGATGAGGATGCCCGCGCGTCCGCTGTCAGGCATCGAGGACGGTCACGCAAAGGCCGCTGAGTTCACAGGCCATCTGAAAGTCGTCGACTTTGGCGGTACCGGGCCTCGCTCGCACCGTCTCGCGCAGATACCACGCTCTCCATGACGCGGTGGCGCAGGGAGCGCGGCGAGGTGAAAAGCCGGGGCAGGCGTCATAACCGACCTTCGCCCGTCTCGTTTCCCCTGTGGATGCCGGCAAGCCCCTGGCATCGATCAGACCATCGGATTGGAAGTTCACACGTGAGGCCTCAGGCCACCGACACGCGTCATATCGCCGAGCAGCGCCGGACGGCCGACCGTAGCAGCACCGGCCACCGCACCCTGACCGCGTCGGCCCCAGTGCACGAGCCCCCCGCCCGCCACCCCGGCCGGCACGACCGTCCCGGCCTGCGCGCCGCCCTCGCCGCCGCCACCGAGGACGTCATCATCTACGACCTGGACGGCATCGGCCGCCAGTACACCGCGCTGCGCGCCGAACTACCCGGCGTCGCCATCCGGTTCGCGATGAAGGCCTGCCCCGTGGAGGAGGTGCTCGACCACCTCGCCCGCCTCGGTTCCGGCTTCGACGCGGCCAGCCCGCAGGAGATCACCCAGGCGCTGCGCACCGGGGTGGCCCCCGAAGCGGTCCACTACGGCAACACCGTCAAGTCCGACCGCAACATCGCCGAGGCCTACCGGCTGGGCGTGCGCGACTTCGCCACCGACAGCGTGGAGGACGTCGCCGCAATCGCCGAACACGCCCCTGAGTCGCGGGTGTTCTGCCGGATCGCGACGACCGGCGACGGCGCGTTATGGGGCCTGAGCCACAAGTTCGGCTGTTCACCCGAGGATGCCCTGCGGGTGCTCGTTGCCGCCCGGGCCGCCGGGCTGGTGCCCTCCGGTCTGTCTGTGCACGTCGGCTCCCAGCAGATGACAGCCGAGGCCTGGGGCGAGGCGATCGAGACACTGGCCGCCTTACTGGAGCGGCTCAACCGGCACGGCGTCGTTCCGGACCGGGTCAACCTCGGTGGTGGGCTGCCCGCCCTGGGTGTCCTCGACCGGCGCGGCCGGCCACTGGAACCGCCGCTGGACAAGATGTTCACGGTGATCCGCGAAGGCATGGAACGGCTGCGCGCCGTCAATGCCGCTCCGCTGAACTTCCTGCTGGAGCCCGGCCGCCACCTGGTCGCCGACCACGGCGCGATCCGTGCCCACGTCGCCCGGCTCACGTCCCGCCATCGGCTCGACGGCACCCGTGAGGACTGGCTCTACCTCAGCTGCGGTAAGTTCAACGGCCTTTACGAGATGGACCAGTTGCAGTACCGGCTGGAGTTCCCGGCCCGCCCCGACGGGCAGTTCGTCAACGCCGTGGTGGCCGGTCCGACCTGCGACAGCGACGACGCGTACGCACAGGACGGCATGGTGCGCGTCCCGCGCACGATCGCGTCCGGCGACCCGGTCTGGGTCCACTCCTGCGGTGCGTACGCCGCCGCCTACGCCACCCAGGGGTTCAACGGCTTCTCGCCGCTGCCGTACACCTGCATCGGCGGCACGGCTCCGGAAGGAGACGGCGCATGACCGACACCCGGATCCGGCTGCTACAGGAGGGCGACTGGGACGAGTTGGTGGCGTTGGAGGAACGCACCTACGCGGCGAGCGGCCTGTCCGAGGGAGAGGTGGCGCTGCGCTCCCGGCACCGTGCCTCGCCCTCGACCTGCTTCGTGTTGGAGCACGCGGGCGGCTTCGGCGGCTACCTGCTCGCCCTGCCGTACCCGCTCTTCCGCTGCCCTGACCTGAGCCTGGCCGAGGAAGGCGCGGTGCAGGGGAGCAACCTGCACCTCCACGACCTCGTGATCGCCGAGCGGGCGCGCGGTCGGGGTCTGGCTCGCCGGATGCAGGAGCGCCTGGAAGAGACCGGACGGGCAGCTTCGTACCAGACGCTCTCTCTGGTCGCCGTGAACGGATCGCCCGTGCTGTGGACCACGCTGGGCTACCGCACCCAGCCCGGGATCGGGCTGCCCGCGAGCTACGGCACCGAGGCGGTCTACATGGTGAAGCCCGTGGAGATCGCTGTCACGAGCCGCGTCTCGGGTCCTCTCCCAGAGCAGAAGCGGGCTGACGCGGATGGTTCCGTCCCCGGCGTGGTCCGCCGATCCTGACCGGCCACCGGGGCGCTGTCCTTCCTCTCCGGGTTCCCCTGGGCCGTCGCGTGATCCGCGCGTCAGTACCGCCAGCGCGCCGCCTCGATGACGTACGCGTCGGTACGCGTCGCGAACAGCTCTGCCTCCGCCCGCCGGACGGCAAGCACGGCTTCGTACAGTTCGGCGCCGAGTGCCTGTCGAAGCAGAGTGGACTTCTCGTACGCGTCGGTCGTCTCCGGCAGGCTCGCCGGGAGGCGTTCGACGCTGCCGAGGGCTGCGGGGTCGCTCCGGGTCTCGGGAGGCAGGGGCAGGCCTGCGTCGAGACCGGCGAGTCCGGCGGCCAGCACGCCACCGATCACCAGATACGGGTTGGCGGTGGCGTCGAAGCACTTGAACTCGGCGTTGGCCTGCCCGGCGGTGGAGCCGGCGATCAGACGCAGCGCCGCCTCACGGTTCTCCAGGCCCCAGCAGCGGTAGGCCCCGGCAAAGCGGGAGGGGACCAGGCGCAGGTAGGAGGCGGCGCTGGGCGCGCCGAGGGCGAGGAGAGCGGGCAACTCGGTCAGTACGCCCGCGAAGAAGTGCTCGGCGTCAGGGTGCAGCCCGTGGCGGCCGGGGCCGCCGTGTCCGAGGTTTCGGTCCTGTCGCCAGAGGCTGAGGTGCAGGTGGCCGCCGTTGCCGATCTCACCCTCGGTGAAGACAGGCGCGTACGAGACACGGAGACCGTGCCGGGCGGATACGGCCCGGATGGTGTGGCGCACCAGCATCGTGGTGTCGGCCGCCTCGACCGGCCCCTCAGCGGCGACCGAGACCTCGAACTGGCCGGCGGCGTACTCGGGGTGGAGCTGCAGCACGTCCAGTCCTTGCCTGGTGAGGGCGCGCAGCACCTCCCGCAGGTAGTCGGAGTGCTCGATGAAGCGGGTCATCCCATATCCGGGCCCGACCGTTGCGGGGTTTCCGGCGGCATCGGCCACCACCCACTCGATCTCGATCCCGGCGCGCACCGAGAGCCCGCGCCGCTCGACGGCCTCGGTGGCCCGGCGGGCGAAGCCGCGCTGGCAGCCGGGGTGCGGGGTGCCGTCCTGGGTGTACCGGTCGGCCGGGGCCCAGGCCCAGCCGGGCTGTGCGGCGAGCGGGGTGAGCCGGTCGAGGTCGGGGACGAGCCGCAGGTCGCCCATCGGGCCGGCACTCGAAGGCGCGGTGGTGAAGGAGTCGTCCACCAGGGAGACGTCGAAGCAGGGTAGGGCGCCGACGCCGTACTGGGCGGCGTGTTCGAGCTGGGCGAGCGGGACGGATTTCACCCTGGTGAGCCCGGCGTTGTCGACCCAGCCGAACACCACCCCGTCGATTCCGTCGGTAGCGAGCTGAGCTTCGGCTGCCCGGGCCTGTGCGGCCCGTTCGGCCCGGGATCGTGTGGTGGTCATGCCACCCATGCTGATGCTCGCGACAGCGGGTGCCTCAGGAATTGCCGAGAGTTCACTCGTCCGTGAACGGACAGAGCAGAGACGAGCCACGGGACGGAAAACGACCGTGGAACACAGCGCCTTCCCTGTGCCCAGGGGTTCGCATTCCGGAGGCTCGCGTCGGCCGGGATCGACGGGGTTCGAGGTTCGGCAATCCACCTCGGGGCATATCAGTTCCGTGGATCGGTCAGGCGTGCCGGAGGCAGAGGGTTCCCCACTGGAAGCCTGCGCCGATCCCGGACAACACGTAGGTGTCTCCCGGGAGGAGGGAGCCCTCGGCGACGGTGGTGTGCAGTGCGGTGAACAGGCCTGCCGATCCGGTGTTGCCCAGTCGGTCGATGGTGATGGGTGCCCGCTCGCGGGGAACGCCCAGGGCGGCCATGGCCTCCGTGAGGATGTTCACGTTGGCCTGGTGCAGGAAGAAGTACCGGAGCTGGTCGATCGGCACGCCGGCGCGGTCGGCGGCGCTGGTGATGCTCTCGGGCAGGCGGGTGGTCGCGGCGTTCCAGACGGCGCGGCCGTCCATGGACAAGTAGTGGTCTCCGGCGGCGACGGTGGCGCTGCTGGCGGGCAGCCGGGAGCCTCCGGCGGGGATCTGGACATCGTAGGAAAGCTGGGAGCCCAGGCTGTAGGAGAGCAGGCCCGCTCCAGGGGTGTCGGCACGGGTGAGGACGACGGCCGCGGCGGCGTCCCCGAAGAAGACACCGGTGGTGCGGTCGGTGGGATCGGTGATCCTGGAAGCGCAGTCGGCCGCGAGGAGCAGGACGGTGCTGACGGAGGGGTTCTGCAGGAGGTGGGCGGCGATCAGCATGGCCTGGACGCCGGAGGCGCAGGCGGCTTGGGTGACGTCCAGGGACAGAGCGCGGTGGGCACCGAGGGCGTCTTTGACGATCAGTGCGGTCGACACGAGCGGCTGGTCCCCCGTGTAGGTGGCGACGATGACCGCGTCCAGTTGTGCGGGCTCGATGCCGGCGGCGTCCAGAGCCGGGTGGGCGGCCGCGATACACATGTCGGAGGTCGCCAGATGTGGCTCCAGACGGCGGCGCTCGCGGATACCGGTACGGCTGGTGATCCATTCGTCGCTGGTGTCCAGGGTGCGGGTGAGCTCCTGATTGGTGACGACCGTCGGTGGCAGGTGCATCCCTGTTCCGGCGACGGCGAACGGCACGGGCAGGCCGGCACCGGTCTGGTGGAACAGTGTCCGATCCAGGGCGACGGTCACTCCGCGGCGCTCCTCTCGGGCACGTTCGGGGCACCTCGAAGAATTCCCATATTCCGTCCTCGATATCGATTTGCGAATGCCCGGAACTGCCGGGTCCTTCGCAGGGCAATGCCGCCGCAGCATCTCACGGGACGCGGATCTGAAGTTCACCTTTTAATCAATAAGAGTGCACAAAGATACGACTGCTTGACGTCGCATTACTGGAAAGGCTTCGCCGTGCTCCGAGTGGGCGCGGGGCGGATACTGGCCGTGATCGATTCTCGAATACCTGCGCGGAGGGGCCGATGCGACGGGACCGGCGGGACGGACGAGTTGCGGATTCCCTGCTCGCGCTGTTGAGCCGGGACTGGATCGGGGTGCCGGCCGCGGTGCTGATGGCGGGGGCGGGCGCAGGGCTGGCCGGAGCGGGGGCGGGGTGGGCGACGGTGCTCGGCGCCCTGGTCATGGCGGTCGGTGTGCTGCTGGCGGTGGGAGCCGTTCGTCACCTGGTCCTGATGGCCCGCGAGCGGCGGGAGAACCCGCCGCCGGGGCGGCTGGTCGATGTGGGCGGCCACAGGATGCACCTCCTCGCCGAAGGAGAGGCCGGGAGCGGGCCGACGGTGGTCTGGATACCCGGCGGGCACGCCCCCGGAGAGGACTTCCGGGAACTGCACACGATGCTGTCGGCCGGAGCCCGGTCGGTGCTGGTCGACCGGTTCGGTTCGGGCTGGAGCGATGTCGGGACCTTCCCGAGAACGACGGCGGGTGAGGCGGAGGAGCTTTGGGCAGCCCTGGAGGGAGCAAGGGAGCAGGCGCCCTTCGTGCTCGTCGGGCATTCCTTCGGAGGGTTGCTGGTCGCGAACGCGGCCAGGCGTCGGCCGGATCTGGTGGCCGGTCTCGTCCTGCTCGATCCGACGCCCCCGGAGGTCGTCGCCTTCGCGCCGCGCAGTCGGCAGCTCGCGCGGATACGTCGCGGCTTCCTGCTGACGGCGGTGCGGGATCTGTTCGGTGCCCGTCGCGGCACCGGGAGCCGTGCCGGGCAGAGCTGCGCCGCAGCGTCGATTTTCGCCGAGCTGTCGCCGTCCGGGCTCGCGAGAGTCGGCTGGGAGACAGTGGTGTACGACGGGGATCTCGGGGACCTCCCGCTGGTGCTGGTGATACCCCGGGATCTCATCGGCGGTGAGACGGTGCTGGCCGGCGCCGGGGACGCTGCCGAGGCCGAGCGGATCAGCCGCTTCTACCTCCGGAGCAGGGTCCGGTATCTGGCGACGTCGACGTCCTCACGACTGGTGCACACACCGGAGGGAACGGGCCACGACTTTCCGCACGAGGTTCCCTCGTTCGTGGTCGGCGTGGTCGGGGACCTGGTGCGGGAACTCCGCGCCACCGCCCCCTGACCATCCCGGCGGAGTCGGGCCCGACCGGGCGTCGGCGGGAGGAGGAATCCAGGTTCACGACGGCCTCTCCTCGCGCGGGGAGGTGCGCAGGGACGGCACGGAGGCGAGCAGCGTTCGGGTGTACGGGTGCCCCGGTGTGCGCAGGATCGTCTCGGTCGGGGCGGTCTCGACGATCCGGCCGTGCCGCATGACCGCCACGATGTCGGAAACGTGGCAGACCGCCGGCAGGTTGTGGCCGATGAACAGCATGGACAGTCCGAGCCGTCGCTGCAGTTCGCGGATCGTGTTGAGGACGGAGGCCTGCACCGAGACGTCGAGCGCCGAGGTGATCTCGTCGGCGATCAGCAGGCCGGGGTCGACGGCCAGGGCGCGGGCGAGGGAGACCCGCTGGCGCTGGCCGCCGGACAGCTGCCGCGGCAGGCGATCGGCGAGCCGTGGGTCCAAGCCGACGAGGCCGAGCAGTTCGGTGACGCGCTCAGCGGCGGCGGCCCTGTCGAGTCGGCGGAAGACCGTGGCGGCTTCGACGAGAGTCTGGCGAACCGTCATCCGGGGGTCGAGCGCGGTGTCCGG
Organism: Streptomyces sp. NPDC056169; assembly: GCF_042268445.1. Classification (NCBI taxonomy): domain Bacteria; kingdom Bacillati; phylum Actinomycetota; class Actinomycetes; order Kitasatosporales; family Streptomycetaceae; genus Streptomyces; species Streptomyces sp. NPDC056169. The sequence goes on from NZ_JBHJUO010000009.1 coordinate 273,638, forward strand.
GTCCTGGAGGACGACCTGGACGAGGCGGCCGAGCCGACGCCGGTCGCGGACGGTGCGGGTGCGGACCTCCTGGCCGTCGATGAGGACCCGGCCACCCTGCACGGGGACGAGGCCGACGATCGCGCCGGCCAGGCTGGATTTCCCGGAGCCGGACTCCCCCACCAGACCGAGCGTCGTACCGGACGGAATCTCCAGCGAGACACCGTCCACGGCGGCCGGGGAGTCGCGGGGGCCGGGGTGGCGGACGGTGAGGTCGGTCACCTGAAGGGTGGTCATGACGCGGTCACCGTCTCCAGGATCCCTGCCACCGGGGCCGGATGCCAGCAGGCGACCCTGTGGTCGGCATCAAGGTCCTCCAGTGGTGGAGCCTGCTCGGCGCAGCGGTCCTGGCGTCGCGCGCAGCGGGGCTCGAACGGGCATCCTGGCGCGAGTGCGAGCGGGTCGGGCGGTGCGCCCTCGATCGTCGGCAGCGGTCGGCCTCGGTCGGCGCCGAGGTTCGGCACCGAGGCGACCAGGGCCTGGGTGTAGGGGTGCTGGGCGCCGTCGGCGAGGCGGTCGACGGGCAGGGCCTCGACGATGGTGCCCGCGTACATCACCAGCACCCGTTCGCAGAACTCGCCCACGAGCGCGATGTCGTGGCTGATGAACAGGATCGCGGCGGAGGTGTCCCGCCGGACGTCCGTGAGCAGCCGGGTGATCTGGCGCTGCACCGTGACGTCGAGCGCGGTGGTCGGTTCGTCGGCGATGATCAGCCCCGGTCGCACCATCAGCCCGGCTGCGACCATCACGCGCTGACGCTGGCCGCCGGAGAGCTGGTACGGACGTGAGCGCAGCAGTGCCGGGGGCAGGGCGACCCGGCGCAGGGCGTCGGCGGCCTCCGCAGCGGCCTGTGCCCGGCTCGTTCCGCGGTGGGCCCGGACGGCCTCGGTGAGCTGGGTGCCGATCCGCAGGGACGGGTTGAGCGCCGAGGCCGGGTTCTGGAAGATCACCGACAGGCCCGTCGCAAGGTGCCGGTCCCGCTCCTTCACCGTCAGGGCTGCGAGGTCGGCTCCGAGCAGGCGGAGCGTGCGCCGGGACACCCGGGCACCGTACGGGAGCAGGTCGGCGACGGCTAGCGCGGTGAGCGACTTGCCCGACCCCGACTCGCCGACGAGTCCGACGATCTCTCCCGGCCGGAGCGAGAGGCTCACACCGCGTACCGGCCGGATCGTGCCGTACGGGGTGGGGAGTTCGACGGAGAGGTCTTCGACCTGGAGGACCAGGCCGTCCTCGGCGGGGCCGCTCGGGGTGGGTGTCCGCACGGGTGTGCGCGGCGCCGGGCCGCGGCGCGCGACGTTCCCGGCCAGGACCTCGCCGAGCAGCTGGAAGGTCAGGGCCGCGTAGAGAACGGCCAGGCCCGGGGCGAGAGCGGGCAGCGGCTCTGCGTAGATCCGGTCGAGCCCCTGGCTGAGCAGCTGCCCCCAGTCGTAGCCGGGCGGTTGGACGCCCAGACCGAGGAAACTCAGCCCGGAGAGCGCGACCAGGGCGGTGCCCGCCGCCGTGGTGGTGCTCAGGAGCAGCGGCTCGGCAATGTTGGGCAGGACATGCCGCCACAACAGCCGGTGGCGGCGCAGGCCGAGGACCCGGGCCGCGGCCAGGTGGTCGGTTCCCGCGACGCCTGCGGCGAGGGTCTGGGCGAGCCGGGCGAAGCCGGGGACGCCCGCCGCCGCGAGGGCCAGTACCGCCCCGGCGGCGCCCGCGCCGAACACGACCGCGAGGAACATCGCGACGAGGAGCGCCGGGAAGGCGAGCAGAAGGTTGATGAGCCCGGCGGTCAGCCGACGGCCGCGCCGGCCGAGGACGGCGGTGCAGGCCCCGAGGAGGACTCCGGCGGTCGCACTGAGCAGTGCCGCCGCCAGCGCGAGCAGCAGGGAGGGCCGGGCGGCCGTCAGGACTCGGGCGAGCAGGTCCCGGCCGAGGTTGTCCGTGCCGATCGGGTGTTCCGCGGAGGGGCCCTGGAGCACGGCCGAGGGGTCGGGGCGGTGTGCTGCCGCCCCCCAGACCAGCGGGCCGAACAGTGCGAGCGCGACGAGCGACACCAGCATGGCCGCGGTGACCCAGGCCATGGGCGAGCGCCGGAGGCCGGATGGAACGCTCATGATCACATCTCCCGGATCGCCGAACGAGGGTCGAGCAAGGCGAGCAGCATGTCGACCAGGAGGCCTGTGAGCAGCACGGTGGTGCCCAGCACCAGCACCATGGCCTGTACCACCGGGTAGTCCTGTGCGGCCACGGACTGGGCCATGGCGGAGCCGATGCCGGGCCATGCGAAGACCTTCTCGACCAGCACGGTGCCGGCGATCAGGCCGGGCAGCAGGCTCCCGGCGACGGTGAGTGCGGCGGAGGCCATGTTCGGTGCCGCGTGCCGGAGGTAGCGGCGTGCGGAAGACAGCCGTTTGCTCCGGGCGGTGCGCAGGTAGTCCTCGTTCAGCACCTTCAGCGCTTCCACCCGGACGATGCGGAGCAGGACGGCGGTGGGGGCGAGGGAGAGCGCGAGGACGGGCAGGACGAAGGACCCGAAGCCCGCCGCACCGGCCACCGGGAGCAGGTTGAGGCCGACGGCCAGCAGCGCGGTGAGTCCGGCGGCGAGGACGAAGTCCGGCACTCCGGTCAGACCGGCGGTGACCGCGACGAACACCAGCTCGGTACGCGGACGGCGGCCGTCGCGGGTGCGGAGTGCCGCCAGCAGGCCGCCGGGCAGGGCGACGGCGAGAGTGACCAGGAAGGCGAGGCCGGCGATCTCCAGGGTGGCCGGCAACCGGGTGCGCACCAGCTCCGCGACCGGTGCCCCGGTGACCAGCGAGGTACCGAGGTCGCCGTGCAGGAGGCCGCCGAGGTAGTGCTGGTACTGGGACAGGAAGGGCGTGTCGAGTCCGAGGGCGTGCCTGCGGGCGGCCACCAGGTCGGGGGCGGCGTCGACACCGAGCGCGGCCCGGACCGGATCGCCGGGGATGAGGCGGATCATCGCGAACGACGCGGTGATCACGACCCCGAGGGAGAGGAACAGCCGGAGGCCGCGGCGGCCGAGGAACACCGTCCAGGGATGACGCAGCAGCTGGGGTACGGACATGGTGGGCCCCAGGTCACTGGTGGAGGCGGATGCTGGTGGGAACGAGCTGGCCGCCGAAGGTGGTGGCGAAGGTGGTGCGGTAGCCGTACACGCTGCTTCGGCCTTCGGCGATCGGCAGCGCGTCGGCCGAGCGGAAGAGCGCGGCGGCGGCCCGGTTCCAGGTGCCGCATCCGGTCGTGTCGGTCTCCCGGAGGGCCTGGGCGACCAGGGCGTCGTACTCGGGATTGGTCACCCCCGCGAAGTTGAGGCCCTGGGCGGGCGTGGAACCGGAGAAGAAGGGGATGAAACCGGCCGGCAAGGCGAAACCCGGGGTGCTGCCGACGACCACGTCGAAGTCAGCGCTCTGGTACATGGCGTTGACGAGGGCGGGCAGGCTCTCGTTGACCAGGTGGACCTCGGCGCCGAGCGCCGTCCACTCCCGGGCCATCAGCTCGGCGACGGAGGCCAGGGTCGGGCCGAGGTCGGGGCTGGTGATCAGGCGGAGCCGGAGCGACCGGCCGTCCTTGGTCAGCGGGCCGTCGGCGGAGCGGGTCCAGCCGGCGGAGCGCAGGGCCTCGACGGCGTTCCGCGCGGGCAGGTTGGCGTCGGCGAGGTCGGCGTGGCAGAGGGCGCCTTCGGCGCCGAAGTCGGTGGCGGGGATGCCGGTGCCGCCGACGGCGACGTTGGCAAGGCCCCGGCGGTCGAGGCCGGAGACCAGGGCACGGCGCAGCGCCGGGTCGGCGAGGACCCGGCCGGGGCGCTGGTTGAAGAAGGTCAGCCCGACTACGGTCGCCACGTCGGCCGTGGCAAGACCGCGGCCGGTGAGCCGGGCCCGGTCGGGCCCGCTCACGCGCGCGATGTCGACGCCCCCGGTGAGCAGCAGGTTCGCCGCCGTGGAGGTCTGGGGCACCACCGAGATGACGATGTGCGCGGGGAGACCGGGTTCCTTGGTCGTCGCCCCGGCGGGTCCCCAGGAGTAGTCGTCGCGGACGGTGAACTCGTACGGCCCGCCCGGGGTGTAGCGGGTCAGTACGTAGGGGCCGGTGCCCTGGGTGGTGCGGTCCAGTGAATCGGGCCGGTCGAGGCCGGCGGGGCAGACGATCGGCAGCAGGCCGAGAGTGCGGGTGAGGAACGGGAAGGGAGCGGCGGCGGTCGCCGACACCGTGCCGGTCCCGTCGTCGGCGCGCGCGGTGAACGGGACGTCAGGGAGGACGGTCCGGGCACCGGCCAGCTGGTTGGCCGGGTCTCCCGCGTAGGTGAGCGCCCGGGCCACCGCCGAGGCGGTGAGGGGGGTGCCGTCGGAGCAGGTGATGCCCGGGCGGAGGGTGAAGGTGGCCGTGGTGGCCGTGGCCTGCCAGGAGGAGGCCAGGCCGGTGACCAGGGTGCCGTCGGGAGCGAGGTTGACCAGGGAGTCGTAGGCGTAGCGGGCCTGGGAGGCGCCGAAGGTCGAGTACGGGTCAAAACTCGGCGTCTCGCTCGCATCGGCGATCCGGACGGTGCCGTGGTCCACCAGGGGGGTGGTCGTCGAGGAGATGGTGCCACCACCACAGCCGGTCAGCGCGACGGCCGAGGCCGTCAGGGCGGCCGCGAGGACGACCGTAGGGGTGCGTCGAAGCATGGCGTCATGCTGCCACCCGGGCTTGGCGGTGGTAAGTCAACCAAAGAGTGAGGCGCGGGTGTTCGAATACCCGGAAATAATGTGGCCAATCTAGGGATACGTAATCAAGCCATCGCGTGAACTCATGTACGAACATGCGGGAATTCAGGTCGCACAGGATGGTCTTGAACACTCACAAGAGTGAACCCAGAGGCATCCATTTGGCCCAGGCGGGCATGGTTCCACTACGGTGATCACGGGATCGGACGGCGCGTTCCGATTTCCGGGAACCCGCTTCGTTAGGTGAATCCCGGATTTCGCGATGGAATGCTTTCACCCACCCGGCTGTGCGCTGCTCCGGTGGTCGCCGTACCCGGGTTCCCTGCCATACGTATCGTGGAGAGGATGGAGCATCATGCTGCCGCCCCTAGTCCCGCCCTTCCTGGTCGGCCTCATCGTCGCGCCGCTGGCCAAACGCCTGCTCAAGCCAGTGGTGAGTGGAGTCGTCAGGGCATCCGTCGGCATCGCGATGGAGGTGAAGAAGGCGGCGGAGGAGGCCGGCGAGAACATTCATGACCTCGCGGCCGAAGTGGCCGCCGATGTGATGGCCGCCCAAATCGCCGCCGGGGAAACCGGAGGACCTTCCGGTGACGGCCAGCGCGCCAATGGGCACGAAACCAAGGGGGAAGCAAGGACCCCCAAGATTCGCACGCCGTCCACCGGTAGCGCCGCCGGAAAGGCGCACTGACGACCCGTAGGAACTCACGGCCGCCGCCAGGCGCGTATGCCGATCGACATTCGGCGGAATGCGCCCGGGCGGCGGCCGTTCGCAGGCCGTTCGGCCGCAGAGATTTGCCGCCTAGAATTTCCCGCTCCGTCGCCGTAATTCCGTCGTGTCCGTGACGGATTCCGCGACCTCCGCAAACAGGTGATCGTACACATGCCATCGCTACTGGGTGCCGCATCCGGATTCCGCTCCGTGGAATTGGGTGCAAGCCCACGCTCGGTCACACCGGGCCGCCAGCGCTGGGACATCAAGCTGATTCTCGGACGACCCCGGACGGCCGAGGTCCTCGCCGCCACGCTGCGCCGCATTCCCGGGATCACCGAGGCCCAGGCCAACCCGGTCACCGGCGGGATGCTCATCCGGCATGACATGCGGCTGCGCGCCACGGACATCGGCCGGATCGTCAGCAGAGCCGTCGCCCGGGTTGCGGAGGAACCGACCGGGGCGGGGCGTCCGGCACCCGCCCACCCCGCCCCCGCGCAGGCCCCGCGGGCGGGCAGCGGCGTGGTCGTACGCCCGGTACTCGCCGTCGGTGGCGGGGTCGCGGCCGGGGTCGCGCTGGTCAAGGGGTCGGCGCTGAGCAGGCAGGTCGTGGCCGTGGCCGGCGTCGCCGCCGCGACCGCGGTCGTCCTCCGGAAGGCGTGGCGCGGAACGGTCGACACGTCCCGGGTCGCGGCCGGGCCCGGTGCCGAACGCCACGCCTTGGTGGAGATCGTCGGTCCGCACCGACGCCGCCTCTACCGCGCCGCCGCCCTGTCCGTCGCCTGCCAGGCCGCGGAGATGGCGCTCGGCACCTTCCTCGGATGGACCGGCCTGGTCCTCATCAAGGGTGAGGCAGCTCCGCTGGTCAGCCTCGGCCTGACCACGGCCTCCGCTCAACTGTGGGGCCTGGCCGGGCTGGTGGCCGCCGCCTGTGCCGCGGTGGCGGGCCTTTCCTACGCCTCGACCCTCCAGTGGCGCCGGCTGGGCCAGGACATCGAACACGACTGGCGGGGCCGCACGTACCGACACGTCCAGCACCTCGAACTGGGGCACCTGGAGGGCGAGCGGACCAGCCGGGTGGCCGGCGCGCTCACCAACGACGTCGGCCAGCTGGGCGCCTTCTTCGCCGGCCCGGCCAACGACGTGCTGCAACTCGTCACCAGCCTGGCCCTCCTGGTGCCGGCGTTCCTCCTGCTGGCACCGCAGATCGCCTGGATCGCGTTCCTGCCGATCCCGGTCATCGCCTGGCTGTCGCTGCAGCACCAGGAGAAGGCCGCGGCGGAGTACGCCGTCACCGGCGAGTCCCGGGCCAGGCTGGGCAGCCAGGTGATCAACTCGCTGGAAGCCGGTGCGACCGTCAAGAGCTTCTGCACCGAGGGCTACGAGGCCGAACGCGTCGACGAGCTGAGCGAGGCGGTCCAGGAGAGCAGCCGGCAGACCGACCGGAGCACGAGCCGCCACGCCGAGACCATCCGGTCCTGCACCACCGCGTCGATGGCAGGCACCCTGCTGATCGGCGGTCGTTCGGTGCTCAACGGCACCCTGCGCTTCGAGGTGTTCAGCCCGCTGATCGGGTTGCCTCAGATGCTGCTGATGCGGATGAGCCGACTCGGCGGCATCGCCGACCAGTACCAGCGCACCCTCGCCTCCTACGACCGGGTCCAGCGGCTCCGCGCCCTGCCCGTCGAGGCCGACGGCGGCGACGGGACGCTCGACCTCGCCGAGGTGCAGGGCGAGATCGTCCTCGACCGGGTCACCTTCGCCTACCCCGGCCGATCGACGGCACTGAAGGATCTCTCGCTGACCGTCCCGGCCGGGCAGGTGACCGCCCTGGTGGGCGCCACCGGCTCCGGCAAGACGACGATCGCCAGACTGCTGATGCGATTCCAGGACGCCCAGTCCGGAAGGGTGCTGATCGACGGACAAGACATCCGGGGCCTGCGACGACACAGCTTGCGCCACGCCATCGGCTTCGTCGCCCAGGACCCGTTCCTCTTCGACGGCAGCATCGCCGACAACATCCGCTACGGCAGCTTCGACGCCTCGGACGAGGCAGTACTCCGGGCCGCCGCCATGGCCGAGGCGCACAGCTTCATCGCGACGCTGCCGGACGGCTACGACACCCTGATCGGTGAACGCGGTGCCGCGCTCTCCGGCGGCCAGCGGCAGCGGATCGCCCTGGCCCGGGCGATCCTCAAGGACTCTCCGGTCGTGATTCTCGACGAGGCCACCTCCGCGGTGGACAACGAGACCGAGGCCGCCATCCAGCGCACACTGCGCGGCTTCGCGGCCGACCGCACGATGGTCGTCATCGCCCACCGCCTCTCCACGGTCCGCCACGCGGACCGCATCTACGTCATGGACAAGGGCGGCATCGTCGCCGAACAGGGCACCCACAACGAACTCCTGGCCCAGCACGGACTCTACGCATCTCTCTGGCAGCTCCAGGCCGGCGAACTCGCCGTCTGACCGCAGAAAGCCGTTCCGCCCGCCGATCGCGTGACACCACCGCGGTCGGCGCGGCCCGGCACGCCCTGCGCGCATGCCCGCCCATACTTCTGGAGGTACCCCCATGTCCCGTCGCGACGGAGACGTCCTTCCCCTGACCGCGGCCCAGCGGGAGATCTGGCTCGCCGAGCAGGGCTCCCGGACGCCCATCCCGGGCTACCGCGTCGGCGAATGCCTGGAGATCCACGGACCGGTCGACCCGGAGCTGTTCGAAGGCGCGCTGCGGCGGGTGGTCGACGAGGTCGACGCCCTGCACGTGACCTTCGTCGACGACGGTGAAGGCCCGCGCCAGATCCTCCGCGAGACCTGGGACTGGGCGCCCGTCCACCTCGACCTCGGCGCAGAGCCGGATCCCCGGTCGGCAGCCATGGACTGGATGGAGCGGGACCTGGCCCGTCCGTTGGACCTCGCCCGTGATCCGCTGTTCGGCCATGCGCTGATCCGGCTGTCGCCGACGGAGTTCCTCTGGTACCTGAACTACCACCACCTGGTGCTGGACGCGATCAGCAGCTCCATGGTCCGGCAGCGGGTCGGCGAGGTGTACTCGGCGCTGGCCGAGGACCGTGTCGTACCGCCTTGCCCGTTCGGCTCGCTGCGGGACCTGGTCGACAGCGACGCCGCCTATCGCTCGTCCGTCGACTTCACCGCCGACCGCTCCTACTGGACCGAGCGCTTCACCGATCTGCCCGCCCCGACACGGCTCACCGACACCTCCGCGACCGACCCGCACCGGACCCTGCGCGTGGCCGGGGAGCTGGAGCTGCGGAGCCCGGAGGCACTGCGGGCGGCGGCGGGCCGGGCCGGTGTCAGGTGGTCCCGGGTGGTGATCGCGGCGACGGCGCTCTACGCCCACCGGCTGAGCGGCGCCCAGGACGTGGTGCTCGCCCTGCCCGTCACCGCCCGTCGGGGCTCCGACCGCGACCTGATGTCGGTGCCCGGCACGATGTCCAACGTGGTGCCGCTGCGGCTGACCGTGCGACCGGACATGCCGTGGGGCGCTCTCCTCGACCAGGTGGCGCGGGAGGTCGAGTCGGCCGTCGCGCACGAGCGTTACCGCAGCGAGGACCTGCTGCGCGACTTGGGCGCGCCGGGCAGCATCGGAACGGCGTTCCCGCTGATCGTCAACATCATGGCCTTCAACGCCAGGCCGAGCTTCGCCGGGCACCCCGCCTCGGTTCACCACTTCGTCTCGGGGTCGACCACCGACCTGGCCATCTGGCTCTTCGACTACCGGGACGGCAATCCCCCGCTTCTCCGGCTGCACGGCGCGCCGGAGGCGTACGGCGACGACGACCTCGCCGCGCACCAGCAGCGGCTGCTCGCCCTTCTCGACGCCGTCGCGGACTACGACCCGGACGAGGCGGTCGGCCGGTTCGAGCTGCTCTCGGCCGAGGAGCGCCGTGAGCTGACGGAGCTGGGCACCGGACCGACGGCGACGCCTTTGACCGAGAGCCTGCCGGAGCTGTTCCGGGAGCACGTCCGGGCGACTCCGGACCGCGTCGCGCTGGTGTGCGGCGACGTGTCGCTGACGTACGCGGAGCTGGACGTACGGGCGAACCGGCTGGCGCACGCGCTGATCGCACGGGGCGCGGGACCCGAGCGGCTGGTGGCGGTGGCGCTGCCGAGGTCGGCCGAACTGGTGGTGGCGATCCTCGCGGTGCTGAAGACCGGCGCGGCGTACGTCCCGGTCGACCCCGAGTATCCGGCCGCCCGCATCGCCTACCTGCTCGACGACGCCCGCCCGGTCCTCACCGTCACCGACACCCACAGCGAGAAGCGTCTGCCCGACGGCGGTGCGGCCGGCCGGCTGGTGCTCGACGATCCCGAGACGGCCGCCCTGGTCTCCGACTGCGCGGCGGTCGACCCGACAGTGGCCGTGGATCCGAGCCAACCGGCGTACGTGATCTACACCTCCGGTTCGACCGGCAGGCCCAAGGGCGTGGTGGCAACGCACGGCGGCCTGCTCGACCTGCTCACCGACCAGAGGCTGGTGCAGTTCGCACCCCTGCTGGAGGACGGGCGGCGGCTACGGGTGGCGCTGACCACCTCGGTGTCGTTCGACGCCTCCTGGAACCAGCTCATGGCCCTCTTCGCGGGCCACGAGCTGCACGTCCTGGATCACGCGACCTGGACCGACCCGGAGGCCTTCGTCGACTACGCGGCGTGCGGCGGGCTGGACTACGTCGAAGCCACCCCTTCCTACCTCCACGTCCTTGTCGCCCATGGACTGCTGGACGATCCGCAGCGCCGTCCCACGCTCGTCGCGGCGGGCGGCGAGGCCGTCTCCGAGCAGCTCTGGGAGCGGTTGCGGGCCTCCGACGGGGCCTCCTGCCTCAACCTCTACGGACCGTCGGAGTGCACCGTCAACTCGGTGGCCGCGCCCACGGCATCGAGCCCGCGCCCGGTCATCGGCCGACCTGTCACCAACGCCCGGCTGTACGTGCTCGACGGCGCCCTGCGGCCGCTGCCGGCCGGTGTGCCGGGTGAGCTGTACATCGCCGGCGCCGGCCTGGCGCGGGGCTATCTGAACCGCCCGGGGCTGACCGCTGGGCGGTTCGTCGCGGACCCGTTCGGTCCCGGCGGCACACGGATGTACCGCACCGGTGACCTGGTGCGATGGAACCCGGAAGGAAACCTGGAGTTCCTCGGCCGCACCGACGACCAAGTCAAGGTCCGAGGATTCCGCATCGAACTCGGCGAGATCGAGACGGTCCTCGCCGAGCACCCTCAGATCGCACGGGCCGCGGTCACGGTGCGCACCGACGAGGAACCCCAGCTGGTCGCCTACGTCGTCCCCGCCGCGGGGCAGGTCGTGCACGCGGACACCCTGCGGGCCCGGCTGCGGGAGCGGCTGCCCGCACACATGGTGCCGTCGGCGGTCGTGGTGCTGGGCGCGCTTCCGCTGACCCCGAACGGCAAGCTCGACCGGCGCGCCCTCCCGGCGCCCGGGCACCAGCCCGTCGCACCGGGTCGAGCTCCGCGCACCGCGGTCGAGCACCTGCTCGCCGGGCTGTTCGCCGAGGTGCTGGGACGGCCGCAGGTCGCTGTCGACGACTCCTTCTTCGACCTGGGCGGGCACTCCCTGCTCGCCACCAGGCTGATCGCCCGGGCACGGTCCGTGCTGGGTGTGGAGCTGAGGCTGCGCGACCTGTTCGACGCGCCGACGGTGGCGGAGCTGGCGGCCGCGGTGGACGCCGCGGGCCGGGCGCGCCCGGCGCTGGGGCGGCGCGAGCGGCCCGAGACGGTTCCGCTGTCCTTCGCGCAGCGCCGACTGTGGTTCCTGCACCGGATGGAGGGTCCGAGTGCCACGTACAACATTCCACTGGCTCTGCGGCTGTCCGGAATCCTGGACCAGCGGGCCCTGGAAGCCTCCCTGGCGGACGTGGTGGAGCGGCACGAGAGCCTGCGCACCGTCTTTCCGGTGGTCGACGGAGTGCCGTGCCAGCGAGTGCTCGGCCTCGACGCGGCACGGCCGCGGCTGCGGGTGACCGAGGCCGACGAGCGCGACCTGCCGGACCGGCTGGCGGAGGCGGCGCGGTACGGCTTCGACCTCTCCGGGGAATCGCCGCTGCGCGCCGAACTCTTCCGGCTCGGCGCCGAGGAGCACGTACTGCTGCTGGTGGTGCACCACATCGCCGGTGACGGCTGGTCGACGGGCCCGCTCTCGCGGGATCTGGCGACCGCCTACGCGGCCCGCAGCGAGGGGGCGAAGCCGGAGTGGCCGCCGCTGCCGGTCCAGTACGCCGACTATGCCCTCTGGCAGCAGGAGTTGCTGGGTGACGGCGCCGACCCGGACAGTCTGCTCAACGGCCAACTCGCGTACTGGCGGGAACGGCTGGCGGACCTGCCCGACCAGGTCGAGCTGCCCTTCGACCGGCCCCGGCCGGCGGCGATGTCCTATCGGGGCGCCCACCTTCCGGTGCGCATCGACGCCGAGCTGCACCAGGGCCTGCGCGAACTCGCCCGCGACGGCGGAGCCAGCCTCTTCATGGTGCTCCAGGCCGGTCTGGCCACGCTGCTGGGCAAGCTCGGTGCCGGTACCGACGTTCCGATCGGCACACCGATCGCTGGGCGCACCGACGAGGCCCTGGACGACCTGGTCGGCTTCTTCGTCAACACCCTGGTGCTGCGCACCGATCTGTCCGGCGATCCGTCGTTCACCGAGCTGCTGGGCCGGGTGCGTTCCGACGCGCTGGCCGCGTACGCGCACCAGGAGGTGCCGTTCGAGCACCTCGTGGAGGCGCTGAACCCGACCCGGACGCTCGCACACCACCCGCTGTTCCAGACCATGCTCACCCTGCAGAACGCGCCGTTCGGCACCTTCGACCTGCCGCGGCTGCGCGTGGCGACCGACCTGGTGCCCACCGGAACGTCCAAGTGCGACCTGACCTTCGTTCTGGCCGAACAGCCCGGCGAGGAGGGCTTGTCGGGCGTGGTGGAGTACAGCACCGATCTGTTCGACGCGGCCACCGTCACCGGGATCGTCGAACGGTGGCTGCGGCTGCTGCGCTCCGTCGTCGCCGACCCCGGCCGACGGATCCGCCAGGTGGACGTGCTGTCCGCCGATGAGCTCCGGGCCCTGCTGCCGGCCCGCACCGACCGGGGCGGGGAGCTGCCGGAGTGCGGCCTGGCCGCGCTGTTCGAGCGGCAGGTGCGGGCGAACCCTGCCGCGACCGCTCTCACCGACGGCGAGACCACTCTGACGTACGGCCGGCTGAACGCGCGTGCCAATCGGCTGGCGCACGCCCTGATCGACCGGGGGGTGGGGCCGGAGCAGCTGGTGGCGCTGGCCCTGCCGCGCTCGGCAGAGCTGGTCGTGGCGGTGCTCGCGGTACTGAAGACCGGCGCCGCGTACGTACCGGTGGACCCGGAATACCCGGCCGCGCGGATCGCCTATCTCCTCCAGGACTCCCGGCCCGCGCTGCTCGTGACGACGAGCGGGACCGGAGACCTGCCGGGAGCGGAGCACGTGGACCGGCTGCTGCTGGACACCGCCGACCTGGACGGGCTACCGGACACGGACCCGGGTGTCGCCGTCGGCCCGGACCACGCCGCCTACGTCATCCACACCTCCGGTTCCACCGGCAACCCCAAGGGCGTGGTGGTCCCGCACCGCAACGTGGTACGCCTGTTCGACACGACACGGGAGCTGTTCGACTTCTCCTCCGATGACGTGTGGACCCTCTTCCACTCCTACGCCTTCGACTTCTCGGTGTGGGAACTGTGGGGCCCGCTGCTGCACGGCGGCCGTCTGGTGGTCGTCGACCACGAGACCAGCCGCTCGCCCGGCCGGTTCCTGGAACTGCTCGCCCACGAGCGGGTGACGGTGCTCAACCAGACGCCGTCCGCCTTCTACCAGCTGATGCAGGCGGACGCGGAGGCCCCGGAGACCGGCCGTCGGCTTGCCCTTCGCACGGTGGTGTTCGGCGGCGAGGCGCTGGAGCACGCCCGGCTGGCGAGCTGGTACCAGAGGCACGCGGAGGACGCGCCGCGGCTGGTCAACATGTACGGCATCACCGAGACCACGGTGCACGTCACGTACGCGGCCCTCGACCGGTCCGGGACCGCCGCCGGCCAGATCGGCGCGGCCCTCCCGGACCTGCGGGCGTACGTGCTCGACGACGGCCTGCGGCCGGTGGCCCCGGGCGTGCCCGGCGAGCTGTACGTCGCGGGCGCGGGCCTGGCGCGCGGCTACCTGAACCGGCCCGGCCTGACCGCGGGGCGGTTCGTCGCGGACCCGTTCGGGCTGCCGGGATCGCGGATGTACCGCAGCGGCGACGTGGTGCGCCGCTCGGCGGACGGCAGCCTGCGCTACGTCGGCCGGGCCGACCAGCAGGTGAAGGTGCGCGGCTTCCGGATCGAGCTCGGCGAGATCGAGGCGGCGCTGGCCGCGCACCCCGGCATCGCCCAGGCCGCCGTCCTGGCACGACAGGACCGGTCCGACGACACCCGGCTCGCCGCGTACCTGGTGCCGGCCGCGGGCGCCGCACCGAGCACCGCCGACCTGCGGGGGCACCTGCGCGAGCGGTTGCCGGAGTACATGGTGCCGTCGGCGTTCGTCATGCTGGACGCACTGCCGCTGACCGTCAACGGCAAGCTGGACCATCGGGCCCTGCCCGCCCCCGACCTCACCCCGGCGGCCACCTGCCGTGCGCCGCGCACCCCGCAGGAGCAGATCCTCTGCCGGCTGTTCGCAGAGGTCCTGGGGGTGGCGTCGGCCGGCGTCGAGGACGGATTCTTCGATCTGGGCGGGCACTCGCTGCTCGCCACCCGCCTGGCCGCCCGGATCCGCGCGACGCTCGGCGTGGAGATGCCGCTGCGCACGCTCTTCGAGGCGCCGACCCCGGCGGGTCTGGCCGCCGCCCTGGCAGCGGCCGGGCCGGCGCAGGCCGCCCTGGTCCGGCGTGAACGGCCCGAGGTGATCCCGCTGTCGTTCGCGCAGCGGCGGCTGTGGTTCCTGCACCAGCTGGAGGGTGTCAGCGCGAACTACCACATCTCCCTGGCCTGGCGGCTGTCCGGTGATCTGGACCGGGGTGCCCTGGAGGCCGCCGTGGCGGACGTGACGGCTCGGCACGAGAGCCTGCGCACCGTCTTCCCGGCGGTGGACGGAGTACCGCACCAGCAGGTGCTGGACGTGGAGGCGGCCCGCCCGCGGCTGCTCGTGAACCGGACCACCGAGGCCGAGCTGCCCGCTCTGATGACGGCGGCGAAGGACCGTCGGTTCGATCTGGCCGCCGATGTGCCGCTGCGGGCCGGGCTGTTCGAGTTGGCGCCGGACGAGCACGTCTTCCAGCTGGTGCTCCACCACATCGCGGGGGACGGCTGGTCGCTCGGCCCGCTCGCGCAGGGACTGACCGCCGCCTACACGGCACGCTGCCGCGGCCAGGAGCCGCAGTGGGCCCCCCTGCCTGTCCAGTACGCCGACTACACCCTGTGGCAGCACGAACTGCTCGGCGACTCCGCCGACGGGGACAGCCTGTTCGCCGGCCAGGCGGACTACTGGACCCGGCAGCTGGCCGGTCTGCCGGAGCAGATCCAGCTGCCCTCCGACCGGCCCCGCCCGGCGGTCGCCTCGCACCGGGGCGCTTCTGTGCTCGCCGGTCTCGACGCCGAGCTGCACCGCGGTCTTCGTGAGCTCGCCCGTGCGCACGGGACCAGTCTGTTCATGGTGCTCCAGGCAGGGCTGGCGGCATTGCTGAGCAAGCTCGGCGCGGGCGACGACATTCCGGTCGGCAGCCCGGTCGCCGGCCGGACCGACCAGGCGCAGGACGACCTGGTGGGCTACTTCGTCAACACCCTGGTGTTCCGTACCGACACCTCGGGCGATCCGACGTTCGCCGAGCTGCTGGACCGGGTCCGGGACACGGCGCTGGCCGGATACGCCCACCAGGACCTGCCGTTCGAGTACCTCGTCGAGGTCCTGAACCCGTCCCGGTCGCTGGCGCACCACCCGCTGTTCCAGGTGATGCTGGTGCTGCAGAACGCGCCCCGGGCCGATTTCGCGCCGCCCGGCCTGCGCGTCGACGACATGCCGTCGACATCCACCACGGCCAAACTCGACCTGATCTTCACCATGTCCGAGCGGCACGCGGAGGACGGCTCCCCAGAGGGGATCGACGGGTCCGTCGAGTACGCCTGCGACCTGTACGACCCGGCCACCGTCGAGACGATGCTCGGTCGGTGGGAGCGGCTGCTCCGTGCCGCGGTCGCCGACCCGCAGCGGCCGCTCAGCCGGTTCGAGCTGCTCTCGGCCGAGGAGCGCCGTGAGCTGACGGAGCTGGGCACCGGACCGGCGGCGTCGGCTGTGACCGAGAGCCTGCCGGAGCTGTTCCGGGAGCACGTCCGGGCGACTCCGGACCTCGTCGCGCTGGTGTGCGGAGACGTGTCGCTGACGTACGCGGAGCTGGACGTACGGGCGAACCGGCTGGCGCACGCGCTGATCGCACGGGGCGCGGGACCGGAGCGGCTGGTGGCGGTCGCGCTGCCGAGGTCGGCCGAACTCGTGGTGGCGATCCTCGCGGTGCTCAAGACCGGCGCCGCGTACGTCCCGGTCGACCCCGAGTACCCGGCCGCCCGCATCGCCTACCTGCTCGACGACGCCCGCCCGGTCCTCACCGTCACCGACACCCGCACCCTGGGCCGGCTGCCCGACGGTGGTCCTGTCGGCCGACTGGTGCTCGACGAGCCGGACACGGCCGCCCTGGTGGAGGGCTGCCCGGCGGCCGATCCGGCAGTGGCCGTCGATCCGAGCCACCCGGTCTACGTCATCTACACCTCCGGTTCGACCGGCAGGCCCAAGGGCGTGGTGGCAACCCACGGCAGCCTGCGAAACCTCTTCGCGGCGCAGAACCCGCTGATCTTCCGGACGAGGACGCGGATGCGTGTGGGGCTGACCACATCCGTGTCGTTCGACGGCTCCTGCGACCAGCTGTTCGCCCTGTTCGCGGGCCACGAGCTGCACGTCCTGGACGAGGCGACCTGGTCCGACCCGGAGGCCTACCTCGAGTACGCCGTACGGGCCGGGCTGGACACCGTCGGCGGCACCCCTTCCTATCTGCAGATGCTGATCGAGCACGGTCTGCTGGACGACCCGCGATGGCGTCCATCGGTGGTCGCGCTGGGCGGGGAGACCGTTCCGGACCAGCTGTGGAAGCGGCTGCGGGCGGCCGACGGAGTGCTCTCGCTCAACTACTACGGGCCCTCCGAGTGCACGGTGGACTCTGTCGTCGCGCGCCTGGAGTCGAGTCCGTGCCAAGTGATCGGCCGACCTCTCGACGGCGTCCGGCTGCACGTCCTCGACGCCGCGTTGCGGCCCGTGCCCGCCGATGTGCCGGGTGAGCTGTACATCGCCGGTACGGGCCTGGCGCGGGGCTATCTGAACCGGCCGGGGCTGACCGCTGGGCGGTTCGTCGCGGACCCGTTCGGTCCCGGCGGCTCTCGGATGTACCGCACCGGTGACCTGGTGCGATGGAACCCGGACGGAAACCTGGAGTTCCTCGGCCGCACCGACGACCAAGTAAAGGTCCGAGGATTCCGCATCGAACTCGGCGAGATCGAGGCCGTCCTCGCCGAGCACCCCGGGATCACGCGGGCCGCCGTGATCGTCCGGCAGGACCGGGCGCAGGGCCCCCGTCTGGTCGCCTACCTGCAGACCGCCACCGGTGCGGAGCTTCGGCCGGAGGACCTCCGGGCGCACCTGCGCGAGCGGCTGCCGGAGTACATGGTGCCGGCGGCGTTCGTCTCCCTCGACGCGCTGCCGCTGACCCCGAACGGCAAGCTGGACCGACGTGCCCTGCCCGAGCCCGAGTCCACCGCGACGCCGGCCGGCCGGGCACCGCACTCTCCTCACGAACATGTGCTGGCCGGGCTGTTCGCCGAGGTACTGGGCCTGTCCCAGGTCGGTGCCGACGACGACTTCTTCGATCTCGGCGGGCACTCCCTGCTCGCCACCCGGCTGGTGGCCCGGGTCCGTGCGACGCTGGGCGTGGAGCTGGCCCTGTCCGCCCTGTTCCGTACCCCGACCGTGGCCGGGCTCGCCGCCGGGCTGGGCGGCGCGGACCGGGCCCGGCTCGCCCTGGAGCGGGCGGAGCGGCCCGAGCTGGTGCCGCTGTCGTCGGCCCAGCGGAGGCTGTGGTTCCTGCGCCAGTTGGAGGGCGCCGAGTCGGTCTACAACATGCCGCTCGCATGGCGGCTCTCGGGACCGCTGGACCTGGCGGCCCTGGAGGCGGCGCTGGGCGACCTCGTCGACCGGCACGAAACCCTGCGCACGGTCTTCCCGGCCACGGACGGCGTGCCCTACCAGCGGGTACTGGCCGCAGGGGAGGCGCGCCCGAAGCTGTCGGTCACCCCGGCCGACGAGCCGGCCCTGCCGGAACTGCTGACGGGAGCCGCTGCGCGCGGATTCGACCTTGCCGTCGAACCACCGCTGCGCGCCGAAGTGTTCGAGGTCTCGGCGAACGAGCACGTACTGCTCCTGGTGATGCACCACATCGCCGGAGACGGCTGGTCGCTGGGCCCGCTGGCCACCGACCTGACCACCGCGTACGCGGCACGCCGCCGGGGCGGGGCGCCGCAGTGGGCACCGCTGCCCGTGCAGTACGCCGACTACACCCTGTGGCAGAACCGGCTGCTCGGCCATGCGGCCGACCAGGACAGCCTGTTCGCCCGTCAGACCGAGTACTGGACGCGGACGCTCGCGGACCTGCCGGAGCAGATCCGGCTCCCCGCCGACCGTCACCGGCCCGCGACCCCTTCCTTCTCCGGCGGCCACCTGCCGATCGAACTGGACGCGGAACTCCACGCCGGGCTCGTCCGGCTGGGCCGGGAGCACGGCGCCAGCGTGTACATGGTGCTGCAGGCCGGCCTGGCATCGCTGCTGGACAAGCTCGGTGCGGGTACGGACGTCCCGGTCGGCAGCCTGATCGCCGGCCGCACCGACCAGGCGCTGGACGACCTCATCGGGTTCTTCGTCAACACCCTGGTGCTCCGCACGGACACCAGCGGCGACCCGTCCTTCGCCGACCTGCTCGTCCGTGTCCGGGAGGGCGCACTCGGCGCGTACGCGCACCAGGACCTGCCGTTCGAGCATGTCGTCGAGGCCCTGAACCCGTCCCGGTCGCTCACCCGGCAGCCGCTGTTCCAGGTACTGCTCGCGCTGCAGAACGTGCCCCGCGCCGAGTTCGAGCTGAGCGGTCTGACCGCCGAGATCGTCCTGGTACGGACGCCGACGGCGATGTTCGACCTTGGCTTCCACCTCCTGGAGCGCGGCGGCACCGGCGGGCCGGCCGAGGGCATCATCGGGCGGGTCGAGTACAGCACCGACCTGTTCGACCCCGCCACGGTGGAGGCACTGGTCGCCCGGTGGCTGCGGCTGCTGGCCGCGGTGGTCGCCGCCCCGGAGCGTCCGCTGAGCCGGATCGACATCCTCACCGCCGAGGAGCGGCGCGAGCTGTTGGTCGACCGCAACGACACGGCCTGCCCGGCCCCTGATGCCACCCTGCCCGCGCTGTTCGAGGCACGTGCCCGGGCGACGCCGGAGGCCCCGGCCGTCGTGTTCGAGAGCACCGTGCTGACCTACCGCGAGCTGAACCGCCGGGCCAACCGCCTGGCCCACGCGCTGATCGCCCGGGGCGTGGGTCCTGAGCAGGTCGTCGCCCTGCGACTGCCGCGTTCGGCCGAGTTGGTGGTCGCCGTCCTCGCCGTGCTCAAGGCGGGCGCGGCGTACCTGCCGATCGACTCGGACTACCCGGCCGCCCGCATCGCGTTCATGCTGGACGACGCCCGCCCGGCCGTCGTGCTCGACGACCTCGCGGCCGTCACGCCGGACGGCGAGCTGCCGGAGCACGATCCGGCCGTCCCCGCGGACGCCCGGCATCCTGCCTACGTCATCTACACCTCCGGTTCCACCGGCCGGCCCAAGGCCATCGAGATGCCCGCCGCCGGACTGTTGAACCTGCTGGAGTGGCACCACCGGACCGTCGGCGGCGAACCCGGCACGCGCACCGCGCAGTTCACCGCGATCAGCTTCGACGTCTCGGTGCAGGAAGTGCTTTCCGCGCTGCTGTACGGCAAGACCCTGGTGGTGCCGACCGAGGAGCAGCGGCGCAGCGCGGAGCTGTTCGCCCACTGGCTGGACCGGCACCAGGTCGAGGAGCTGTTCGCGCCGAATCTGGTGGTCGAGGCACTGGCCGAAGCCGCCGAGGAGGCCGGGCTGGACCTGCCCCGCCTGCGGCTGGTCGCCCAGGCCGGAGAGGCCATGCGGCTGAGCGGTGCACTGCGCCGCTTCCAGGCTCGCCGGCCGGGCCGGGTGCTGCACAACCACTACGGGCCTGCCGAAACGCACGTGATCACCGCCTACGCGCTTCCGGCCGACCCCGCCGACTGCCCGCTGCCGGTGCCGATCGGTCGCCCCATCGCCAACTGCCAGGCGTATGTGCTGGATTCGGCGCTGCGTCCGGTGGCCTCCGGCGTGCTGGGCGAGCTGTACCTGGCCGGAGCGGGGCTGGCTCGCGGCTACCTGAACCAGCCCGGACTGAGCGCCGGGCGCTTCGTCGCCCATCCGTACGGTCCGGCGGGCGCGCGGATGTACCGCACCGGCGACCTGGTGCGCTGGCGTGCCGACGGCGAGCTGGAGTTCGCCGGCCGGGTCGACCACCAGGTCAAAGTGCGCGGGTTCCGGATCGAGCCCGGTGAGATCGAGGCCGAGCTGACGGCGCACCCGGGCGTGTCCCAGGTCGCGGTGCTCGCCAGGGAGGACCGGATCGTCGCGTACGTCGCCCCCTCGGACGCGACCGCGGCGACCGCGTCGGCGCTGGCGGCGTTCCTGCGCGACCGGGTACCGGAGTATCTGGTTCCGTCCGCGTTCGTCCTGCTCGACGCGCTGCCGCTGACGCCGAACGGAAAGCTCGACCGGGCGGCGCTGCCCGCGCCGGAGCCGGGCACGACCGCCGGTGGCCGGGCGCCGCGCACGCCCCAGGAGCAGATCCTGTGCGAGCTGTTCGCCGAGGTGCTGGGGATCGCGCGGGTCTGGGTCGACGAGGACTTCTTCGAGCTGGGTGGGCACTCCTTGCTTGCCACCCGGCTGGTCTCGCGGGTCCGGGCGACCCTCGGAGTCGAGCTGCAGCTGCGCGCTCTGTTCCGGACCCCGACCCCCGCAGGACTGGCGGCCGGGCTGGCGGCCGGGCTGCACGACGCCGGAACCCCACGGCAGGCTCTGGTGCCCCGGCCCCGCCGCGAAATGATGCCGCTGTCGTTCGCGCAGCGCCGGCTCTGGTTCCTCCAGCAGTTCGGGGCGCCGAGCGCCACCTATCACATGCCGCTGGCCCTGCGGCTCTCAGGAGACCTCGACCGGGACGCGCTGAGCTCCGCGCTCGTGGACGTGGTGGCCCGGCACGAAACCCTGCGGACGGTCTTCCCGCACACCGGCGGAATTCCGTACCAGCGGGTGCTCGATGCCGCCGAGGTCGCCGTCCCCCTGGCCGTGCGCAAGACCGGCGAGAGGGAGCTGTCCGCGGTGCTGCGCGAGGCGGCCGTGCGCGGCTTCGACCTGACCTCGGAGGTACCGCTTCGGGCGGAACTGTTCTCGGTCGCTCCGGACGAGCACGTGCTGCTGCTGGTCATGCACCACATCGTCGGAGACGGCTGGTCCATGGGCCCGCTCGCCCGGGACCTGGGCGCCGCCTACAGCACCCGGCAGGGCGGCGGGGCACCGGCCTGGCCACCACTGCCCGTGACGTACGGCGACTACACCCTGTGGCAGCACGAGATCCTGGGCGACGAGGACGACGCCGAGAGCCTGTTCGCCCGCCAGGTCGCCTACTGGACGCAGACACTGGCCGGTCTGCCCGACCAACTGCAGCTGCCTGCCGACCGGCCGCGCCCGGCCGCCATGACGTACAGCGGTGACCTGCTGGAACTCCGCATCGGTGCCGAGCTGCACACCGCGCTCGTGGAGTTGGCACGACGATCGGGGGCGACCCTGTTCATGGTGCTGCAGGCGGCACTGGCGGCGCTGTACACACGGCTGGGTGCGGGTACGGACATCGCGATCGGGAGTCCGATCGCGGGGCGCACGGATGAGGCCCTGGACGATCTGGTCGGCTTCTTCGTCAACACGCTGGTGCTGCGCACCGACACGAGCGGTGATCCGAGCTTCGCCGAACTCCTCGGCCGGGTGAGGGAGACCGCGCTGTCGGCGTACGCGCACCAGGACGTGCCGTTCGAGCACCTCGTGGAAGCGCTCAACCCGTCTCGTTCCCTCTCCCACCACCCGCTGTTCCAGACCGGTCTGGTCGTGCAGAACGCGCCGGGCGGCGCCTTCGAACTGCCGGGCCTCCAGGTCTCCGGGGTGGCCGTGCTCACCGGGACCGCGCGGCTCGACCTGACCTTCGGGTTCGCGGAGGAGTACGGTCCCGACGGCGAGCCGGCCGGACTCAGCGGTGCGATCGAGTACAGCACCGACCTGTTCGACCGCGCGACGGTCGAGACCCTGGCCGCCAGGTGGACCAGGATGCTGGCCGCGGTCGCCGCCGCTCCCGACCGGCCGATCGGCGGGATCGACCTGCTGTCCGCCGAGGAGCACGGCGAGCTGCTGCCCTCCGTCGAGGAGGAAGCGGGCGGGGAAAGCCTGCCTGAGCTGTTCGCGGCGCGGGTTGCGGCGGCACCGGACGCGATCGCATTGGTCTGCGGCGAGGACGAGCTGACGTACCGACAGCTCGACGCGCGGGCGAACCGGTTCGCACACGCGCTGATCGCCCAAGGTGTCGGTCCGGAGCAGGTGGTGGCGGTCTCCCTGCCACGGTCGCTGGAATCAGTGGTGGCGGTCCTCGGCGTACTGAAGGCCGGGGCGGCCTACCTGCCGGTGGACCCGGCCTACCCGCCGTCCCGGATCGCGTACATGCTGGACGACGCCCGCCCGACCGTCCTGGTCGACAACCCCGCCATGGTGACCGAAGGCGACTGGCCCGACACCGACCCGCAGATCGCACCCGACATCCGACACCCGGCCTACGTGATCTACACCTCCGGCTCTACCGGCCGCCCCAAGGGCGTCGTCGTGAGCCACGCCGGTGTGTCGGGCCTGGTGGCGGTGCAGGTCGAGCGGCTCGGCGTGGCACCGGGCAGCCGGGTGCTCCAGTTCGCCTCGCCCAGCTTCGACGCGTCCTTCTGGGACCTGTGCAGCGCGCTGCTCACCGGTGCCTCCCTCGTACTGGCTCCCGCCGAGGCCCCGCTGGAGGCCCTCACGGACCGCCGGTTCTCCGTCACCCATGTGACGCTGCCGCCCTCCGCCCTGGCCGCGCTGGACGGCGCCGAACTCACGGCGACCACCCTGGTGGTGGCGGGTGAGGCCTGCCCGCCGGAGCTGGTGGAGCGCTGGGCGCCCGGGCGCCGGATGATCAACGCGTACGGCCCCACCGAGACCACGGTGTGCGCGACGATGAGCGACCCGCTGTCCCCGGGGTCCGGCGCGCCACCGATCGGCCGGCCGGTCGCGGGCTTCCGGACGTACGTGCTGGACGAGCGGCTGCACGTCGTACCACCGGGCGTGCCCGGAGAGCTGTACATCGCCGGCCCGGGTCTGGCACGCGGCTACCTGGACCGGCCGGGCCTCACGGCGGGGAGGTTCGTCGCCTGCCCGTTCGGGCCGGCGGGTGCCCGGATGTACCGCACCGGCGACCTGGTGCGGCGTCGGCCCGACGGCGAGTTGGAGTACGTCGGCCGGGCCGACCAGCAGGTGAAGGTCCGCGGCTTCCGCGTCGAGCTCGGCGAGGTCGAGGCCGCACTGGCCGAGCACCCCGCCGTCGCCCAGGCCGCCGTCTCGGCCCAGGACGACCGGCTCGTCGGCTACGTGGTGGCCCGGCACGACCTGACCGCCCGTCCTGCGGAGCTGGCGGCGCACCTGCGCGAGCGGCTGCCGGACTATCTGGTTCCGACCGTCTTCATGGTGCTGGACGCGTTGCCGCTGACGCCCAACGGCAAGCTGGACCGGGCGGCGCTGCCCGTGCCCGACGCCGCTCCTGCGGGGAGCGGGCAGGTACCGCGCACGCCGCAGGAGCAGATCCTCGCCGAGCTGTTCGCGGAGGTGCTCGGCGTGCAGCGGGTCTCGGTCGACGACGACTTCTTCGAGTTGGGCGGGCATTCCCTGCTCGCCACCCGGCTGGTCGCCCGGGTGCGCTCGGTGCTCGGCGTGGAACTCGGGCTGCGCGCACTCTTCCAGGCGCCCACCGTGGCGGGCCTGGCCGAGGCGCTGGCCGAGGCCGGCCGTGCCCGCCCGGCGCTGACCCCGTACGAGCGGCCCGAGGCAGTGCCGCTCTCCTTCGCCCAGCGCCGGCTCTGGTTCCTGCACCGTATGGACGCCGCCGCCGCGACGTACCACATCCCGCTGGCACTGCGGCTGACCGGAACGCTCGACCGCCCCGCACTGGATCAAGCGCTGGCCGACGTGGTGGCCCGGCACGAGAGCCTGCGGACGGTGTTCCCGGAGGTCGGCGGCGTACCCTGCCAGCGCCTGCTGGACCCGACCGCGGTCCGCCTCCGGGCCCGGCCGACCGAGGTGACACAGGGCGAACTGCCCGAGCAGCTCGCCGAGTCCGCCCGGCAGCCGTTCGAGCTCGCGACGGAGCCGCCGCTCAGGGCGGAGCTGTTCGCTCTCGCGCCTGACGAACACGTGCTGCTGCTGGTCATGCACCACATCGCCGCTGACGGCTGGTCCACCGGGCCACTCGCCCGCGACCTGGCCGAGGCCTACGCGGCCCGTTGCGAGGGCCGGACGGACAGCCGCCCGGCCTTGCCCGTGCAGTACGCCGACTACACGCTGTGGCAGAGCCAGCTGCTCGGCGACGCCGCCGACCCGCAGAGCCTGTTCGCCGAGCAGCTCGACTACTGGAAGCGGCAACTGTCCGACCTGCCGGAGCTGCTCGCCCTGCCCACCGACCGCCCCCGCCCGGCTGTCGCAGGCCGGCACGGGGACCACGTCGACCTGGAACTCGGCCCCGAACTGCACGCCGCGCTGGCGGAGTTGGCGCGGAGTACCGGGACGAGTCTGTTCATGGTGCTGCAGGCGGCACTGGCGGCGCTGTACACACGGCTGGGTGCGGGCACGGACATCGCGATCGGGAGTCCGATCGCGGGGCGCACGGATGAGGCCCTGGACGATCTGGTCGGCTTCTTCGTCAACACGCTGGTGCTGCGCACCGACACGAGCGGTGATCCGAGCTTCGCCGAACTCCTCGGCCGGGTGAGGGAGACCGCGCTGTCGGCGTACGCGCACCAGGACGTGCCGTTCGAGCACCTCGTGGAAGCGCTCAACCCGTCCCGTTCCCTCTCCCACCACCCGCTGTTCCAGACCATCCTCGCCGTGCAGAACGCGCCGATGGGCCGCTTCTCGCTGCCCGGCCTGGACGTCGCCACCTACGCGGTCGCGACCCGAACCGCCAAGTTCGACCTCGGCGTGAGCATGGTCGAACAGTTCGGTCCAGACGGGAGCCCGGCCGGAATCGCCGGCGCGGTCGAGTACGCCACCGACCTGTTCGACCGCTCGACGGTCGCCGCCCTGGTCCGGCGCTGGACACTCCTGCTGGAGGCCGTCACCGCCGACCCTGAGCTGCCGATCGGAGGGATCGAGCTCCTCGGCGCCGACGAACGGCACCGGCTGCTGGAACGCGACAACGCCACCGCCCGTGACGTGGGCGCCGTCCCGCTGCCGCAGGCCTTCGCGGCGCGGGTGGCGGCGACACCGGACGCGATCGCACTCGTCTGCGGCGAGGACGAACTGACGTACCGACAGCTCGACGCACGGGCGAACCGGTTCGCGCACGCGCTGATCGCCCAAGGTGTCGGTCCGGAGCAGGTGGTGGCGGTATCCCTGCCACGATCGCTGGAATC
Source organism: Streptomyces sp. NPDC056169 (assembly GCF_042268445.1). Lineage (NCBI taxonomy): Bacteria > Bacillati > Actinomycetota > Actinomycetes > Kitasatosporales > Streptomycetaceae > Streptomyces > Streptomyces sp. NPDC056169. The sequence continues at coordinate 298,982 of NZ_JBHJUO010000009.1, forward strand.
GGTGGTGGCGGTCCTCGGCGTACTCAAGGCCGGAGCGGCCTACCTGCCGGTGGACCCGGCCTACCCGCCGTCCCGAATCGCGTACATGCTGGACGACGCCCGCCCGACCGTCCTGGTCGACAACCCCACCACGGTGACCGAAGGCGACTGGCCCGACACCGACCCGCAGATCACACTCGACAACCGACACCCGGCCTACGTGATCTACACCTCCGGCTCTACCGGCCGCCCCAAGGGCGTCGTGGTCGGCCACGGGGGTGTCGCGAGTCTGGTCACAGGACAGATCGAGCGCTTCGCGATCGAACCCGGCAGCCGGGTGCTGCAGTTCGCCTCGCCCAGCTTCGACGCCTCGGTGTCGGAGATCTTCACCGCGCTGCTGGGCGGCGCCACCCTGCTGCTGCCCCCCGCCGCCGATCCGGTCGCCGCCCTGACCGATCCGACCCTCGGCGCCACCCACGTGACGGTGCCCCCGTCCGTGCTCGCCGCCGTGCCGGACGGCACGGTGACCGTGTCGACGCTGGTGGTGGCGGGTGAGGCGTGCCCGCCGGAGCTGGTGGAGCGCTGGGCGCCCGGGCGCCGGATGATCAACGCGTACGGCCCCACCGAGACCACCGTGTGCGCGACCATGAGCGACCCGCTGTCCCCGGGGTCCGGCCTGCCGCCCATCGGCCGGCCGATCGCCAACGCCCGTGTGTACGTGCTGGACGACCGTCTGCGACCGGTGCCGCCGGGTGTGACGGGCGAGCTGTACGTCGCGGGCGCGGGCCTGGCGCGCGGATACCTTCACCGGCCGGGCCTGACGGCGGGGAGGTTCGTCGCCTGCCCGTTCGGACCCGGTGAGCGCATGTACCGCACCGGCGACCTGGTGCGCCGGCTGGGCGACGGCCAGCTGGAATACGTCGGTCGCGCCGACGACCAGGTGAAGGTCCGCGGCTTCCGCGTCGAACTCGGCGAGGTCGAGGCCGCACTGGCCGAGCACCCCGCCGTCGCCCAGGCCGCCGTCTCGGCCCAGGGCGAGTCGCTCGTCGGCTACGTCGTCCCGCGCCAGGACACGGCCCGGGACAGCGGCCTGGAAGCGGACCACGTGGGCGAGTGGCAGGACGTCTACGACGCCCTGCCCATCGCCCCCGACGAAGCGGCCTTCGGTCACAACTTCGTGGGCTGGAAGAGCAGTTACGACGCCGGCCCGATCTCTGTCGAGCAGATGCGGGAATGGCGGGACGCGACGGTGACCCGCATCCTGGCCCTGAAGCCGCGCCGGGTGCTGGAGGTCGGAGTCGGCACCGGTCTGCTGCTCTCGCAGATCGCACCCCACTGCGAGACCTACTGGGCGACCGACTTCTCCGCCACCGCGATCGACGCCCTGACCGCCCAGGTCGCGAGGGAGGAGCGGCTGGCCGGGCGCGTGGTGCTGCAGACCCGTCCGGCGCACGACACCGACGGGCTGCCGGCCGAGGAGTTCGACACCATCGTGATCAACTCGGTGGTGCAGTACTTCCCGTCCGCCGACTACCTCGCGGACGTGATCGGGAAACTGATGAGGCTGCTCGCCCCCGGCGGCGCGCTCTTCGTCGGCGACGTCCGCAACCTGCGGCTGCTGCGCCCGCTGGCCACCGCCGTCGAGCTGCACCGGGCCGGCGCCGGCGCGGACCGCGCGGCCGTGCGCCGCGCGGTGGAGCGGGCTCTCCGGGTGGAGAAGGAGCTCCTGGTCGACCCGGACTTCTTCACCGTCCTGCGCCAGAACGGCACGGACATCGGCGCGATGGCCGTGGAGGTCAAGCGCGGCCGCCACCACAACGAGCTGACCCGGTACCGCTACGACGTGACGCTGCACAAGTCACCCGTCGCCCCGGAGACCCCCACCGGGTCCGTCGAGCTGGCGTGGGGGCGGCAGATCACCGGACCGGCCGAGCTGCGCGAGCTGCTCGCCCAGCCGCCCGCCGAGGTGCTGCGGATCACCGGGGTGCCGAACCGCCGTGTGGTGGGGGAAGCCGCGCTTGCCCGGGCGCTGCAGGACGAGGACGGACCGCTCGCGGAACTGCTGGAGCGGCTGCACGCCTCGGAGGGAAGCGACCTCCCCGACCCGGAGGACTTCCACGCCCTCGGCGGGGAGTTCGACCACACGGTCGCCGTCACCTGGTCGGCCACCGCTGCCGACGCCGTGGACGTCGTCCTCGCCGGTCCCCGGGCGCTCCACGGTCCGTCGGTCGAGCCGTGCCACCCGGCCGGTGCCTCCGGCCGGGCGCTGTCCTCGCTGACCAACCGCCCGGCCGGCAGCCGTGGCACCGGCGCCCTCCTCGGCGAACTCCGGGACTGGCTGCGCGAGCGGCTGCCGGACTACCTGGTTCCGTCGGCGTTCGTCGCGATGGACGCGCTGCCGCTGACGGCCAGCGGCAAGCTCGACCGCCGCGCGCTGCCCGCCCCCGACCTCGGTCCGGTCGCCGCAGGACGGGCGCCTCGCACTCCGCAGGAGCAGGTCCTCGCGGAGCTGTTCGCCGAAGTGCTCGGGCTGGCACAGGTCGGGGTCGACGACAGCTTCTTCGACCTCGGCGGACACTCGCTGCTGGCGACCCGCCTGGCCTCCAGGGTCCGGGCGACCCTCGGCGCGGAGCTGGAGGTCCGGACCCTGTTCGAGAGCCCGACCGTGGCCGGACTGGCGGCCCACCTGGACGGTTCCGGAGCAGCACGGCCCGCGCTGGTTGCCCGGCCCCGCCCGGAGCGCCTGGAACTGTCCTTCGCGCAGAGCCGCTTGTGGTTCCTGCACCGGATGGACGGACCGAGCGCCACCTACAACATGCCGCTCGCGCTGAGCCTGACCGGCAGCCTCGACCGGTCGTCCTTGCACGCCGCACTCGCGGACGTGATCGCCCGGCACGAGAGCCTGCGGACGGTCTTCCGCGAGACCGACGGCGTCCCGCACCAGGTCGTGCTGAGCACCGAGCAGGCGCACCCGGCGCTGCCGGTGGTCGAACTCGACGAGAGCCGGCTGGCCGAGCGCCTGGCGAACACGGCCCGGCGCGGCTTCGACCTGGCCGCGGAGCCGCCGGTCCGGGCCGAGCTCTACGCGCTCGCCCCCGACCGGCACGTGCTGCTGGTCGTGGTGCACCACATCGCCGCCGACGGCTGGTCGATGGGGCCGCTCTCCGGCGACCTCGCGACGGCCTACGCGGCGCGCTGCCGGGGCGAGGAGCCGCAGTGGTCGCCGTTGCCGGTGCAGTACGCCGATTACACCCGCTGGCAACGCGACCTGCTCGGCGACGCCGCCGATCCCGACAGTCTGTTCGCCCGCCAACTGGCGTACTGGAAGGACGAGCTGACGGGAATTCCGCAGCAGGTGCAGCTGCCCGCCGACCGGCCCCGGCCGCCGGTGGCCTCCCAGCGGGGCGACCGGGTCGTGGTCCGGCTGGACCCCGAGCTGCACCAGGCACTGCGGGACCTGGCCACCGCGCGCGGGGCCAGCATGTTCATGGTGCTCCAGGCAGGTCTCGCCGCTCTCCTCGACCGGCTCGGTGCCGGTACGGACATCCCGATCGGCAGCCCGATCGCCGGCCGTACCGACCAGGCACTGGACGAGCTCGTCGGGTTCTTCGTCAACACCCTGGTGCTGCGCACCGACACCAGCGGCGACCCCGGCTTCAGCGAACTGCTCGGCCGGGTGCGGCAGAAGGCGCTCACGGCGTACGACCACCAGGACGTGCCCTTCGAGTACCTGGTCGAGGTGGCCAACCCGGTGCGGTCGCTGGCCCACCACCCGCTGTTCCAGGTCATGCTGGCCCTGCAGAACGCGCCGCTCGGCGAGTTCGCCCTGCCCGGACTGGAGACGGGCCATCTGGAGGCGCCGACCGGCACTTCCCGCGTCGATCTGACGTTCAGCCTGGCCGAGCAGTTCCGCCCGGACGGCGGCGCCGACGGTCTGGTCGGCGCGGTGGAGTACGCCACCGACCTGTTCGACGCGTCCACGGTGGAGCTGCTGTTCGAGCGCTGGGCCCGCCTGCTGCGCGCGGCGGTCGCCGAGCCCGACCGGCCGATCAGCCGGATCGACCTCATGTCCGACGCCGAACGCCACCGGCTGCTGTACGGCTTCAACGACACGGCCGTGGAGCTGCCGTCGGCCTCGGTGCCGGAGCTGTTCGCCCGTCAGGTGCGGGCCAACCCGGACGCGGTCGCGGTCGTGGCGGGCGACACCGAGCTGACGTACGCGGAGCTCGACCTGCGGGCCGACCGCCTGGCGAGGGCGCTGATCCACCAGGGCGTACGGCCGGAGACGCCGGTCGCGGTCCTGATGGACCGCTCGGCAGAGCTGGTCGTGGCCCTCCTGGCGATCGTCAAGGCGGGTGGCGCCTACGTACCGCTGGACTCCCGCTTCCCGTCCTCCCGGATCGACCTGATCATGCGGGAGAGCGGGGCCGCCCTGGTGCTCACCCCGGAGGTGCTCGCCGCGCTCATGCGGTCCGCGGCCGCCGACCCGTCCGACGTCGACGTCTCCTGTGAACCGGGACAGGTGGCGTACATCATGTACACCTCCGGCTCGACCGGCCGGCCGAAGGGCGTGGCCGTCACCCACCGGGACGTGGTGGGCCTGGCGCTGACCCCCGAATGGCGCGGCGGCGGACATGAGCGGGTGCTGATGCACTCCCCGACGGCCTTCGACCTCTCGACCTACGAGCTGTGGGTTCCGCTGCTCAACGGGGGCCGGATCGTGATCGCACCGCCCGAGCAGCTCGACCTCGACCTGCTGCAGCACACGATCGCCACGCACGGGGTGACCGGACTGTGGCTGACCGCCGGACTGTTCCGTCTGGTCGCCGAGGAGCGACCGGGCCTGCTCGCCGGGGTGCGGGAGGTGTGGACCGGCGGCGACGTGGTCTCCCCGGCCGCCGCCGCCCGGGTGCTCGCGGCCTGCCCGGGCATCGAGGTGGTCAACGGCTACGGGCCCACCGAGGCGACCACCCTGGCCACCCGTCACCCGGTGCGCAGCCTTCCCGAGAACGCCGCGACCGTGCCGATCGGCGGGCCGATGGCGAACATGCGTGCGTACGTGCTCGATGACCGGCTGCGGCCGGTGCCGACCGGCATGGTCGGTGAGCTGTACCTCGCGGGAACGGGTGTGGCCCGCGGCTACTTCGGCCGGCCGGGCCTGACAGCGGAGCGCTTCACCGCCGACCCGTTCGGGCCGGCCGGGAGCCGTATGTACCGCACCGGTGACCTCTCCTGGTGGCTGCCCGACGGCACGCTGGAGTTCGCCGGACGCGTCGATCACCAGGTCAAGCTGCGCGGTCTGCGGATCGAGCCCGGAGAGGTCGAGGCCGTCCTGGCGGGCTGCCCGGGGGTCGCCCAGGCTGCCGTGGTCGCCCGTGAGGACCGGCCGGGAGAGAAGCGGCTGGTCGCCTACCTGGTGCCCGCGCCCGAGGGCGCACCCGAGACGACCGAGCTGTCCGGCCGACTGCGTCGAGAACTGCCCGACTACATGGTGCCGGCGGCGTTCGTCACCGTGGACGCGCTGCCGCTGACCGCCAACGGCAAGCTGGACCGAGCCGCCCTGCCCGCCCCCGACTACGGGGCGTCGGACGCCGGGCGCGGCCCTCGCACGCCGCAGGAGCAGCTGCTGTGCGGCCTGTTCGCCGAGGTCCTCGGTCGGGACCAGGTGAGCATCGACGACGGCTTCTTCGACCTGGGCGGGCACTCGCTGCTGGCCGCCCGGCTGGCCTCCCGGGTCCGCGAGATCCTCGGCCTGGAGTTGGGACTGCGCATGCTGTTCGAGGCGCCGACCGTGGCCGGACTCACCGAACGCCTGGCCATGAACGATCCGGACGACGCGTTGGACGTGCTGCTGCCTCTCCGTTCGACCGGGGCGGACACACCGCTGTTCTGCGTCCACCCCGGCGGCGGCATCAGCTGGTCCTACAGCGGGCTGCTGAACCACGTCGGTCCGCAGCACCCGGTCTACGCGATCCAGGCACGCGGCCTCGGCCGGCCCGAGCCGCTTCCCACGTCCTACGAGGAGATGGCGGCCGACTACGCCGACCACGTCCAGAAGATCCAGCCGGAGGGCCCGTACCTGCTGCTCGGCTGGTCCGCGGGCGGGCTGATCGCCCACGCGCTGGCCTGCGAACTGCAGGCGCGCGGCGAGCGGACCGCACTGCTGGCGATCCTCGACGCCTATCCGGTGAAGGACGTGCAGTTCGAGGAGGAGCCGGTGCCCACCGTGCGGGACGTGCTCGTCGGGGTGCTCGACGTCGACCCGGACGAGCTGGGCGACCGGGAGATCACCTACGCCGAGGTCGCCGAGGTGCTGAACCGGCGGGGCAGCGCGCTGGCCGGCCTGAACGAGCGGCAGGTCGAGGTGATCGTCCAGATCATGATCAACAACGCGAAGCTGGCGGTCGACTTCGTCCCCGGCAGGTACGACGGCGACCTGTTGCTGTTCAACTCCACGATCGACCGGGGCCACGACGACGCCGGTCCGGAGGTCTGGCGCCCGTACATCACGGGCCGGATCGAATCCCACGAGATCACCACCCGGCACGACCAGATGACCCAAGCGGGATCACTGGCCCAGATCGGACCGATCCTGGCCGCCAGGATCGCCGAGGCCACCGGCGACGCCGGTGTCACCACCCTTTCCCACCAGGAGGACTGACCCATGACCAACCCCTTCGACGACCAGGACGGCACCTTCCTCGTCCTCGTCAACGACGAGAACCAGCACTCGCTCTGGCCGGAGTTCGCGGACGTCCCGCCCGGCTGGACCGTCGCCCACGGCCCCGACTCCCACGCCGCCTGCCTGGAACACGTCGAGCAGTCCTGGACCGACATGCGGCCCAAGAGCCTCGCCGACGCCATGAACGCCCAGCGGTAACGCGGCCGACGTGACCTCCACCGAAACACTGGACGGGGCCCGCGACACCGCGGGCCCCGCCCGGCCCGACGACCTCGCCGCGGCCCTGCTCACCCCCGGGGCCCGGCGGGACCCGTACCCGTTCTATGCCCGCATGCGACGCGAGGACCCGGTCCACCGCAGCCCCCAGGGCATCTGGTACCTCACCCGGTACGCCGATGTCGAGGCGGCGCTGGGCGACCTGCGGCTGTCCAACGACCGGGACCGGATGACCCGCGCCTACAGCGCGCTCGGCGGCGACCTCAAGGCCTTCAGCCGGCTCACCGAGCGACTCGGCCGGGTGATGACCAACACCGACCCGCCGGACCACGCCCGGCTGCGCAAACTGGCCAGCAGAGCCTTCACCGCCCGGCGGGTGGAGGCCCTGCGCGACGGCGTCCAGCGGATCGTCGACCAGCTCATCGACGAGGCGGTCGCCGCCGGAACGACCATGGACCTGATCGAGGCGGTCGCCTCTCCGCTGCCGATGTCCGTCGTCTGCGAGCTCTTCGGCATTCCGGACGAGGACCGACCGCAGGTCAAGAGCTGGTTCCGCCGCTTCGGCCGGCTCAGCGAGGACATCGACAAGTCCGAGGCGGCGATCGACCAGTACGAGGAGTACCTGTCCGGGCTCATCCGGCAGCGCCGGCGTGACCCGGGCGACGACCTGATCAGCGCCCTGGTCGCCACCCAGGCACAGGACGACCGGCTCACCGACTCCGAACTGCTGTCCACCTGCTTCGTCCTGATCACCGCCGGCGACGAGACCACCACCCACCTGATCGGCAACGGCATGCTGGCCCTGCTGCGCCACCCGGACCAACTGGCCCGGCTGCGCGCGGACCCGGGCCTGATCCGCGGCGCCGTCGAGGAACTGGCCCGCTACGACACGGTCACCCAGGCGATCGTCCGGGTCGTCGCGCAGGACCTGGAGATCGGCGGACGGACGCTGCGGGAGGGCGAGCTGGTCTACCTGTTCCTCGGCGCGACCAACCGCGATCCCGAGCGCTTCGAGGACCCCGACCGGCTCGTCCTGTCCCGCCCCGCCAACCGGCACCTGAGCTTCGGTCACGGACCGCACTTCTGCCTCGGCGGCCCGCTGGCCAAGCTCCAGGCGGAGGTGGCCGTCGGCACGCTGGTGCGCAGGCTCCCCGAACTGCGGCTGGCCGACGGGGCGGCACTGGACTGGCGGGACAACCCGCTGCAGCGGCGGCTGACCGCCCTTCCGCTCGCCTACTGACACCTGAACGACGACGAAGGAGAACCGACCATGGCCCGAGAGTTCGAGGTCTGCCGGGAGCAGGACCTGCCCGTCCCACCCGACCAGGTCTGGGACGCGGTCGCCACCGGCCCCGGCAACCTCGGCTGGCTCTATCCGATGGAGATCGAGCCGCGCGTCGGCGGAAAGGCCACCCGGGGAGACGCCACCGTCGTGGCGTGGGAGCCGCCGCACCATCTCGCCCTACGGGCGACCCAGGAGGGCGGGTTCTCCAACACGCTCAGCTACCGCATCACGCCGGCCGACGGCGACACGAGCCACCTGCGGATGGGAATCCACTGGGTCCACACGGGGATCGTCGACGACGCCTGGAACTGGGACGCCAAGACGGACGTGGCCGAGAAGTACGTCGACTTCCACCAGCACGCCCTCGCCGAGTACCTCCGGCACTTCGCCGGCCGCCCCGCCGTCTACGTCAGGTCTCAGCGCCCCGAACCCACCGCCGACCCGGCGGACTTCGCCGCACTGCGCCGACGCCTCGGACTCGCCGACGACGCGGCCGTCGGCGACCGGTTCACGCTCCTCGCCCCCGGCCCGGACCCTGACCCCGTGGAAGTGGTCGTCGACTGGCTCAGCGCCGACTTCGTCGGCCTGCGGGGCCCGGACGCCCTGTACCGGTTCTTCAACGGCAGCACCTGGAACGTGCCGATCTGGCTCGGCCACCACCTGTTCGCCGAGGACACCGATGAGGAGCAGGCCACCAAGGCCTGGACCGCCTGGCTCGACGACACCCATGCCCAGGAGCTCTGATGGAAACCTCCACGCAGACACTGCTCTTCGCCGCCGAACTCGTCGAGGAGAACGGCACCTACTCCCTCGTCGTCCAAGACGTGAGGCGAGACACCGTCCAGTCCACCCCGGTCCCCAAAGCCATGGTCGACAAGCTCCCGTCCTTCCTCTCGGCACTCACCGCCAAGCTCAACCCGGTTCCGCCGCGCCGCCGCTGGTGACCCGTCCGGGGAACCGGCCCGGGCGCGGAAGCGCCGGGGCCGGTTCCCCTCCGACAGGTGCAGCACGGCAGCCCCTCTCCGAGCCCCTCGCAGGCCTACGGCCGCCGCAACTCCCTCCCTGGTGCCGGGCCCGGAGATTCCCATGCGCAATGTTTCAACTGCACCCCACGGGCGTAAATCGGGACATCGTGGTTCGAAATTCGGTCGCGCGCGGCCAAGTTGATTGCATGGCGCACCGACCGCATAGCAACCTCGGTGTGCAACCGCGAACGTCTTTGCCTGGGTGTCGCGGTGTGGTTGTTCGGCGTACCTGCGGTGCGGGGCGCCTTCCCGGTCGATTCCCTTGAATGGAGAGATCGTGCTCTTGAGGTCGACAAGGTTCGTTCGTTCGGCTGCCGCGTCGTTCATCGCGGCGGCATCCCTGACCATGGCCATTCCCGGCAACGCCTACGCCATCGATCACGTCGAGTGCCGGGGCGGCGAGAACTTCCTGAAGATCTGGTCCCACAGCGGTGGCCGGCAGAGCGTGGACTGCTACGCGAACAGGGGACGGACCGACTTCGGCGGCTGGTGGGTCGACAAGATTTCCACGGGCAACAACGACTTGATCTACTACGACGTCAACGGCGACTCCGTACGTATCAACCGCTGGACGGACATCACGTTCCCGAACCGGCCGCCGCAGGTCAGGTCCATCGAGATCCTGTAACTCCCTGACGCCCCCTCCCAGGGGCCGGGCTCCTTGACCGGCCCCTGGGAGGGGGCAGGACCACCGGAACATGGACGCCCGCTTCGGCCCCGCCCTCTGGGGCCTGGCCGGCGGATCACGTGACCTCCTCTTGCTTGTGGCGTTGGGCGCCTGCGTAGAGAGCCGACGGAAGGGCCGCCGGCCAGGGGGCCGAACCATAGGTGCGGGGGCTGCCGCCGAGTCCATACCTGCGGACGGCCCGGACCGCACGGGTGCCGAATGCGGCTGGACCGGGCTCTGCCGCACGGTGCTGACGTGGTTCCTCTCTTCCACCGGCTCTCGGTGGCCCGGTCGATGTCCTGTGGCGGTGAATCCAGCGTGGTGGCGGTCCAGGCCCCGCGGCGCCCCCGTACCCGTACCCGTACCCGTAGTACTCCAGAGCTACGTGGCAAGTGTCCTCCCTGGTGGGACGTCGGTTACCCGGCGTGATCCATAGGTTCGGCACCGGAATCGAGAACCACCCCGGTACGGAAGGACCACTCCATGGCGTCCCGCCCGCGCAGCCGTCGCCTGCGCCGCACCCTGCTCGCCGCCCTCGTCGCCGCCTCGGTGGCGGTGCCCACCGTCGGTGCGGTCGGCCCGGCCGCCGTACCCGCGCCCGTCCCCGCCCCGCTCGCTCCCCTCTCGCTCGCCCTGCCCGGCGAACTCGCCGGGCGGTACGCCGCCAACCGCTCCGCCGTCCAGGCCGCCGAGGCCATGGCCGACGCCCACGGCGACCACGGACGCGCCGCCACCCTGCGGGCCATGGCCGGGGAGGACCACCGGCTCCTCTCCTTCGACGGCCGAGACGGCGGCCGCAGCGTCGAGGTGTTCGGCGACCTCGCCGGCGCCACCCGGATAGCCGTCCTCGTACCCGGCTCGGACACCCGGCTCGACAGCCACCGCTTCCGGTCCGGCGCCGCCGAGCTGCAGCGCGAACTGGGCCGCGGGACGGCCGTCCTGGCCTGGCTCGGCTACCGGACCCCCGCCACTCTCAGCGCCGCCGCGACAACCCCCGGTCGCGCCCAGGAGGCCGCCCCGCTCCTCGCCTCCTTCGTCCGTGAACTGGCCGCCGCCGCACCGCGGGCGCGTCTGACGCTGCTGTGCCACTCGTACGGCTCCGTCGTCTGCGCCGAGGCCGCTGACCGCCTCCCCGTCGCCGGCCTCGTGCTCTACGGCAGCCCCGGCACCCGCGCCGACCGCGCCGCCGACCTCGGCACCACGGGCACCGTCTGGGCCGGCCGCGCCACGGACGACTGGATCGCCCATGTCCCCCACGTCCGCGTCTCCCTGGTGTTCGGGGAACTCGGCTTCGGCACCGACCCCGTCGCCCCGGAGTTCGGCGCCCGGGTCTTCGACGCCGGTGCCGGCGGCCACAGCGACTATCTCCGCCGCGGCTCCGTACCCCTGCGGAACATGGCCCGGATCGTCGCGGGACGGGATCCGGCCGATGCGTGACCTCGCCTGCCGGATCGACGCCGCCACCCCGCCCGGCCGCGACCGCGCCCTCGACGCCCTGCGCGCCCTCGCCATCCTCGGCGTGGTCTTCGGACACTGGCTCGTCACGGCCCTGACCACCGACAGCGGCACCTTGCGGGCCGTCAGCCCTCTGAGCCGGCTGCCCGAATTCACCCCGGTCTCCTGGGTGTTCCAGACGCTGGCCGTCTTCTTCCTGGTCGGCGGACGGGTCGCCGCCACAAGCCACACCTCCGCCCTCGCCTAGGGCACGTCCTACCGCGACTGGCTGACCGCGCGCCTCGGCCGGCTGTTCCGGCCCGTGGCCGTCGTCATCGCCGTGTGGGCCGCCACGGCGCTCGCGATGACCCTGGGCGGGGTGCCCTGGCAGACCGTGCACACGCTCGGAAAGCTCGTCCTCTCCCCGCTCTGGTTCCTGCTGGTCTTCGCCGCCCTCACGGCAGCGACCCCGCTGGTCGCCAAGGTGCACCCGCTGTGGCCGCTCGCCGTCGTCCTGCACGTCGACGTGATCCGCTTCGGCTTCGGCGGACCCGACTGGCTCGGCTGGACGAACGTGGCGGCCGGCTGGCTCGTTCCGTACTGCCTGGGCGCCCTGTGGGCCCGCCACGGCATCAGGGAACGGCCCGTCGGGTGGACCCTGCTGATCACGGGCGCGCCGGCCACCGTGCTGCTCGTCGCCCTCGCCGGCTATCCGGCGTCCATGGTCGGCGTGCCCGGCGCGGCCGTCTCCAACCTCAACCCGCCCACGCTCGCCGCCGTCACCTTCGGCATCGCCCAATGCGGAGCGGCGTTCCTGCTCGTCGGCCCGCTGCGCCGGGCCCTGAGCCGGCCGGCCGCCTGGGCTGCCGTGGCCCTCCTCAACCTCACTGCCATGACGGTCTTCCTGTGGCACCAGACCGCGATGATGGCCGTCACGATGCTGGGCCTCCTCGCCGGCGGACTGACCGGGCACGGCCCGCTGACCGGTCTGCACACCCTCCCCGACGGATACGACTGGATCCTCGCCCGGCTCGCCTGGCTGCCCGTTTTCGGGCTCGCGCTGCTCGCGTGCGTCGCCGTCTTCCGTACGTACGAAGCGGGCGGACGCCGTCCGCCCCGGGCGCGGCCACCCGCCGCTCGAACCCAGGTACGGAGTGCATAGGGTGAACGTGATCGACAAGGGGGAACGGGTGGGGGACAGTTACGGGCGCGCGCTGGGCGCCGCCCTGCGCAGGGCGCCGAGCACGCTGCGCCGCGACCTGTGGACGACGGCCCGCGACCCGCTGCCCCGCCAGACCTGGTTCGGCTGGCTGCCGCACGGACACCTCGTGCTGCTCGCCGTCTTCGCGGGCGCGGCCAAGATGGCCGAGTACGGCGAGGCGATGACCGTCCTCACCGCCCCGGTCGAACTCCTCGTCGTCCTCCAGGCCGCCTCCCTCGTCCTCGCCCTGAGCCGACCGGTGCCGGCCTGGTGGCTGTCCACGCTCAGCCTGATCCTGACCGCCGAGATCACCGACGCGACCGTCGGCCCCGACCTGCTCTGGCCCTGGAGCATCTGGGGCATCGTCATGCACACCTTCGTGGTGCTGCTCCTCGCGCTGCGCGTCCCCCCTCTCGTCACCGCCGTCACGCTCCTGCTCACCGTGCTCTCCGGACTGGGCAGCACGGCCGTGCCCTCGGGCATCGTGCACAACGAGGACGTGGCCGGCGGCACGCTCGCCTTCGCGATCGCGGCGGTCGTCGGCGCCTCCCTCCGGCTGAGCCGGGTGGCCCGGAACAAACTTCTCGAACAGGAGGTCCTCACCGCCGAGGAGCGGGCCATGCGCACCGTCCTGGAGGAGCGCGGACGCATCGCCCGCGAGCTCCACGACGTCGTCGCCCACCACATGTCCGTGATCTCCATCCAGGCGCAGGTGGCCCCGCACCTCGTCGAGAACCCCTCCGAGGAACTGCGGGAGAACCTGGCGGGCATCCGCCAGAACGCCGTCGAGGCGCTGACCGAACTGCGCCGCGTCCTCGGCGTCCTGCGCGCGGAGGACCCGGCGTCCGACTCCGTACGGCACGCCCCGCAACCCACCCTGGACCGGCTCGACGACCTGCTCGACAACGTCCGTGCCGCCGGCCTGTCCGTCGACACCGCCACCAGCGGAGAACGCCGCCGGCTCTCGCCCGGCGTCGAGCTGTCCGCGTACCGCATCGTCCAGGAGGCGCTCAGCAACGCGATGCGGCACGCGCCGGGAGCCCCGGTGCGGGTGGAGACCGGCTACCTGACCACCGGACTCACCCTCCGGATCGCCAACGCCCCGGCCACGCGCCCCGTAGACCCCGCCACCCTCCCGCTCTCGCCGGGACTCGGCCACGGCCTGCTCGGCATGCGGGAACGCACCGCCATGCTGGGCGGCGACCTGGTCGCCGGTCCGACCCCGGACGGCGGCTACGAGGTGGCCGCCACCCTGCCCCTCGACACCCCCAAGGACGGCACATGACCAGCGGCACCATCCGCGTCCTCATCGCGGACGACCAGATGATGGTCAGACAGGGGTTCACTGTGCTGCTCAACGCCGAACCCGGCATCGAGGTCGTCGGTCAGGCGGTGGACGGTGCCGACGCGGTGACCAAGGTCGCGGAACTCTCGCCCGACGTCGTCCTGATGGACATCCGCATGCCCGGCACCGGCGGCATCGAGGCCACCCGCGTCCTCACCGCGGCCGCCGGCTCCACCGTGAAGGTCCTCGTCCTGACCACCTTCGACCTCGACGAGTACGTCTACGAGGCCCTGCGGGCCGGCGCCTCGGGATTCCTGCTGAAGGACGCCTCCGCCGACGAACTTGCCGAGGCGGTACGGGTGGTGGCGCGCGGCGACGCCCTGCTCGCCCCGGACCTCACCAAACGTCTGATCACGGAGTTCTCTCGGCTCAGTGCCACCCCGCGCAGCCCCCTGAAGGACCGCGTCGGCGTACTGACGGAGCGGGAGACCGAGGTCCTGACCCTCGTCGCCCAGGGCCTGTCCAACGCGGAGATAGCGACCTGTCTCGTCGTGGCCGAACAGACCGTCAAAACCCATGTGAGCCGCATCCTGGTCAAGCTGGGGCTGCGTGACCGCACCCAAGCGGCCGTCTTCGCCTTCGACACCGGTCTCGTCCGCCCGGCCGCCCACTGAACGTGCCCTGACCGCTGACGAGCTCGGTACTCGGCACTCGGCACTCGGCACTCGGCACTCGGCACTCGGCCGGAAACGCTGTGTTCACGGTCGGGGGGGCGGTGCCACGCGGCGCGCAGGACGCACACCGGTGGTCACCGTGGGGACGGCCCGCTCCCCGGAGCCGGCCGATGCGCCTTCGAGAGTGCCCAGGTGAGCGACCGACAACCCGCCTTCAAGGACAGTAGCGGGGCATCGCAGGACCGTTCGCCTTGTCCGGCTACCGCGCCCCGGCGGCGCCCGTCCTGGGCTGAAGGTGATCCGCGATCAGCGGCGGCCAGTGGCCAGGACGACGAGGAACTGGCCGCCGCCCGCCTCGATGCCGGCGGTCACCGGCAGCCCCGGCAGCAGTCGGGAGAACCGGTCCACCAGCCAATCCGCCGCCTCTTGGGCGTCCTTCCTGGTCGGACAACGGCCCACCATCTCGCGGCCCCCCTTGCGCTCCAGCCTGTCGGCAACAGCGATCAGCGGCGCGGGTTCGACCACGTACAGGCGCTCCGGCCAGGCGATGACCACCTTGACCGCACCCTTGCGGCTGTTGCACCCGCGGTGCGCGAGCCGCTCGGCGACCTTGGCCTTCCGGTCAGCGGTCCGGCTGTCGACACTGGGCCCCCGCGGGTCGTTCACCGACTCGTCGGGGTCGACCGGTTCGTCACATACCCAGCATCGCCAGCCGTCGCGCTCGGCCACATCATCAAGAAGACTCATCCCAGCAAACTAGCCTGCCCGGCCGCCACTCGCGCACCAGGGCCCGGGCATCGTCTCAACACCGGCCAACAGCGCTGCAACACCAGGCCGGCTCCATGGACGACCGACCGAGCCGCCCTCGTCCTCTGCTACCTCGCCGAGCACCTCTCGGGCCGGCCTCTGGGCATGACGCAGCCCCGCTTCGGCCCCCTCCTCGATGCTGGACCCCGAAGAGCAAGCCGTCCCGTGTCGGCTGCGCCGGGCAGCCGGTTGGCCGCCCGCTTGGTAGTCCAAACCTTGGCGCCTCTCTCTGACGGCCTCCACCAGCAAGCGCAACCGTTCGGGAGTCGCCGTCGACGGCCAGCGGCGGGTGGTCACCCGAGAGGACCACCCGCCACGGAGTGCTTCCCGTCGGCGATCTGTCCGGCCCTGCCTCGCACGCGTCACGCGTCAGGCGTCAGGCGCCAGGCGTCAGGCGTCGCGTGGCGGCCCGGCGGGCTCGGGCCGGACGACCGCGAGGAGAGCTTCCACGTCGTCGAAATCGATGGGGACGAAGGGGAGTTTGGCGAGCTGGCTGAGCCTCATGTCGGCGATCATCCGGTACCGGGGGCTGCCCTCCTTCG
This sequence comes from Streptomyces sp. NPDC056169, assembly GCF_042268445.1. Taxonomy (NCBI): domain Bacteria; kingdom Bacillati; phylum Actinomycetota; class Actinomycetes; order Kitasatosporales; family Streptomycetaceae; genus Streptomyces; species Streptomyces sp. NPDC056169. The sequence goes on from NZ_JBHJUO010000009.1 coordinate 314,779, forward strand.
GGTAGGCGTCCCGCAGTCGGCGTGGGCCGTGACCTTCAGAGGTTCCACCTCCAGGGGCACAACTGGAGCGAGGGCGCCACGCACCAGGGGCGTCGACAAGCCCCTCCGCAGGCCGAAGTGTGCCGCCCCGACCTGGGCGCAGTCCAGCACTCCGTCTCCCAGACCGTGTCAACCATGCTGGGCACCTCGGGGGCACCTTGAACGATGTCGCCGACGGAGACCCCGACACCTCGTGGGCATCGCGGGACAGCGGCGTGAACTCGGGTCTCTTCGTCGATCCGGGCGCGCCGCAGACCGTGAAGACAATCACGCTGTCCACAGCCTGGGGCATCGGTGAGGGCCCGACCCGTGTCCGGGTCGAGGCCTATCTCGACGGCGAATGGACGCAGGTCCTGGGCTCGACGGCACTGAGCTGCTCGTCGAACACCTCCACGGTCGAATCCCGGACCCTGACGCTCCCCACGGCGGCGACCGGCACCACGTTCTCCGTCGTCGTGGCGCAGGCCAACCTGACGTGGGGCCACCACGCGATCAACGAATGGTGGCCTCGTTGACCTTGACGATCAGCGCGGTCACCACGAACGAGAACAGGCCGAGCACCACGGTGGCGGTGAGCTGCTTGCCCAGCAGGTTCCATGAGCCGCCGCGGAAGAGGCCCTTGTGACCCGTCGGGTTCCCCGTCGCGCAGAGGCCGGCAGCAGGGACCTCCGGGCTGCGCTTGGCCTTGCCGTTCCGCTTCTGGCCGTCGAGGTCGCACTGAGCTTCACCCCGGGACTGGCGTGTGGTGTCCATCCCACGGCGAGGGCTCGTCAACCCGCCGTCGCATAGCGGCTCGCAGGGCGTGCGAGGCCCAAGTGGCCGCGGAGTGTCGTGGATTCGTACTCCGCGCGGAACACACCGCGCCGTTGCAGCTCCGGGACCAGGCCCCGGGTGATCGCCGTCAGGTCGTGCGGCAGGGTGCCCGGCCGCAGGCGGAAGCCGTCGAGACCGGCCGAGCGCCAGTCGAGCAGCAGGTCGGCCAGTTCGCCGGGCGTGCCGGTGAATATCTCTGCGTCGGAGGCGAGTTCGGCACCGGCCACCTCGTCCAGGCGGGCCTTGCGCCGGGCGGCGGCGCCGGGTTCGTCGTCCAGGAGGACGACAAGGTCCGCGAAGGTTCGCAGTGGGCGTTGCGTCACGTCCCTGCCGGTGCGCCGCACGGCCTCGTCGACCTGGGCGAGGATCGCCACCGTGTCCGCCCGGTCGTGCGGCGTGACGTGGACGACGTCGGAACTCAGAGCGGCGAACTCGAACGGGGTGGAGGCGTGCGCGAGGCTCACCACCAGCGGCTGGCCCTGAGGGGGGCGCGGGGTGATCGAAGGTCCCTTCACGCTGAAGTTCGCGCCCTGGAAGTCGATGTGGTGGACCTTGTCACGGTCGATGAAACGGCCTGTCGCCGCGTCCCGTATCTCCGCATCGTCCTCCCAGCTGTCCCAGAGCCGCCGCGCCGCCTCCACCACCTCGGCGCCCTCCGCGAACAGTTCGCGCATCCGCCCGGCAATCAGCTCCGAGTCGGTCACGTCCTGCTCGGTGAGCTGGGGGGTGGTGCGACGGCCGAAGTGGGCGGCGTCGGCGGCGCGCGACGATATCTGCGGGCGCCATCCGGCGCGGCCCTTGGTGGCGTGGTCGAGCGTGGCGATGCCGATGGCCAGGTGGAACGGCTCGGTGTGGGTGACGTTCGTGGTCGGGATCAGGCCGATGCGGGTGGTGAGCGGGGCGAGGTGGGCCGCGAGCAGCACCGCGTCCAAGCTGCCCCTGACCTGATCAGTACGGTCGTCGGGCCGGTGGAAGGCGGCGGACTGAAGCCCGAGGGCGTCCTCGAAGGTGACGAAGTCGAGCAGACCCCGCTCGGCCTCCGCGACCAGGTCTGCCCAGTACGCGGCGGTGAGCAGCTCGCCGGGCCGGGCGCTTTCCTCGCGCCAGGCCGCCGGGTGCCAGCCGGCGCCGTCGAGCGCGACGGCGAGGTGCAGCGGGGGTCCGGGGATACCGGTCGGGTCGGTGGCTCCGGTGGTGCCCGTCATTCGGAGGTCTCCTTCTCGTCGCGCGGGGCGGGTCCGCCCCATGCGGCCGGGCGGGGCGCGTCGGCGAGGCCCAGGTGGTCGCGGAGCGTGTTGCCGGTGTAGTCGTCGCGGTGGACGCCCTTCTCCTGGAGCAGCGGCACCACCCGGTCCACGAAGTCGTCCAGGCCGCCGGGGGTGAGGTGGGGCACGAGGACGAAGCCGTCGGCGCCCCCGGTCTGGACGTAGTGGTCGATGGCGTCGGCAACCGTACGCGGGCTGCCGACGAAGGTCTGGCGGCCGCCGACCTCGATCACCAGTTCCCGGATCGACAGGTTCCGCTCCTCGGCGAGCTTGCGCCACCGCCTGGCCGTCTCCCCCCTGCCCTTGCGGAACACGGAGTGCCCCTTCAGAAGGTGGGAGTCGTCCTCGGGCTCGATGTCGGGCAGCGGCCCGTCCGGGTCGTACGCGGACAGGTCGCGGCCCCAGACGGCCTCCAGGTGGGCGATCGCGGTCTGCGGGCTCACCAGCTCACGGCTGATCTCCGCGGCGTAGGCGGCGGCTTCCTCGTCGGTGTCGGCGACGACCGCGTTGGCGGTGGGGAGGATCAGCAGATCGTCGGGACCACGGCCGTACGTGGCGAGGCGCCGCTTCACGTCCCGGTAGAAGTCCCGGGCCGCGTCGAGCTCGGTGTGCTTGCTGAAGATGACCTCGGCGTCGGACGCGGCGAACTCTCGGCCCGCGTCGGACTCCCCCGACTGGATGATCACCGGATGCCCCTGCGGGCCGGGCGGGGTCGTGAACCGGCCGGATATGTCGAAGTGTCGGCCCCGGTGGTCGAAGCGGCCGGCCCCGGCGGTGGCGAACTCTCCCGTCGCGGCGTCGGCCCGCAGGTCGCCGTCGGCCCAGCTGTCCCACAACTGCCGCGCTGTGCCGAGGAACTCGGCGGCCCGGGTGTAACGGTCGGCCTCGGGCAGGAAGCCGCCCCGGCGGAAGTTCTCGCCGGTGAAGGCGTCGTAGCTGGTCACCACGTTCCATGCGGCACGCCCGCCGCTGAGCCGGTCCAGTGTGGCGAACCTGCGCGCCACCTCGTACGGCTCGTTGAAGGTGGCGTTGACCGTGGCGGCGAGGCCGAGGTGCGTGGTGACGGCCGCCAGCGTGCTGAGCACGGTCAGGTTCTCCGGGCGCCCCGCGATGTCCAGGTCGTAGACGTGCCCCTTGTGCTCGCGCAGCCGCAGCCCTTCGGCCAGGAAGAAGAAGTCGAACTTGCCGCGTTCGACGGTCTGCGCGAGCCGGATGAAGGAGTCGATGGAGATCTGGCTCTCGGAGCGCGGGTCCGACCAGACGGTGACGTTGTGGACACCAGGCAGCTGCGCTGCGAGGTGCACCTGTTTCTTACGGGTGGTGGGCACGGCTCGGTCTCCTCCTGCGAGGTCGGGCTGCGGGACGGGCTGGTCGCTCTCAGAGCGTGCACAGGCCGGGCGGCGTCTGCACAGCTCGACCGGCCCTGCTTCACGAGGTGTTCATGCCGCGGTGACAGGCTCCGTGCCATGTGCGGCGAGGGGCGCCGGAGCTGCGGCCGGGTGGTGGACGGGGTCGGGGAGACGTACCGCACCTGGTTCTCGAAGGCCACGCCGTGGCTCTTCACGTCGATGGCTATGCGGTCGCCGTCGGCGATCCGGAACCCGTCGCGGAAGCTCGCCTCGTCCACGCCCGGGGAGGACGTATGTGACCAGCCCGGGCCGCCGCACCGCCGGGAACGTGAACAGGTGGTCGACCATGCCCTGTACCCGGTAGTAGAGGACGTCGTCGCCGCAGCCGAAGAGGCACTCCCAGGCGATCGAGCCATCCCCGACGACGCTCTCCGAGATCAAGGACGCGTCCTCGCCGAGCCCCGCGCCCTGGCACTCTCCCTGGAGGGCTCGCAGGCGCGGCGCCCCTGCTCGGCCATGGGCCCGCCCACACAGTGAGTGCTCGGGGGCAGTAGAGCACGGCGTCGAGCAGCAAGGGCGAACCCGAGTACGCGAGCCAGCGACACATGCCCACCGTCCCCTTCGATGCCTCCCTCGAACCTACGCCGATGAGGACCCCCACCCCGCCGCTGCCCGGTCTGGTGGGCTTCCACCTTCACCAACGCATCGACACGGCATTTGCGGACTAACTGCCAGGTACGTCGGGCAAGCGACTACATGAGCCCCACGGGCGGGGAAGCCGAGCGACCATCACGCATCGTCGCCCGCCTCAGTCGCGGGGTCCCATCGACTGGCATCCTGAGTATGACCGGAAAGACACTCCCTAGAAGAGGCCCCCGCGCGCCCCTGCCCTGCGGCCGCGTTCATCGGGGGACGTCATGGGAGCGTCGCCGTAGGTGTAGGCGGTTCGGATGTGCCCGTCGCGGGCATGGACGATGACCTGTGCGGGGGTGTGCTCCTTGGCATGCCGCCGTGCGGAGTCGATCGCGTCCCTCTGGGTCCGGTGCGGCTCGTGCATCAGCCGGCGGCCCTCCCTGCCCTCGACCTGCCACTTCACACCCGCAGCCGCTGCCCGCTCGCCGGACGGTGCGACGTGGTAGACGGTCCGTTTCGCTGCCATGGTCCTTCTCCTCGCATGTCAAGCGGACTTCCGACGCCGGAGCGTCGCCGGCTTCCACGTAGCCGACTCCGTGGCCCGGGCCTTCTTCCCGCCCGCCTCCTTCGTCGGTCTTGGCATCAGGCTCGGGAGTCGCTCGTGATACGCGCGCAGTGGGTGACCACCGAGGTGAGACTGCCATGAGTGCGCAGGAGCTCGCGCTGGATGCGAGCCCCGTTGCCCCCTTCCAGCAGACCGGCGATGCCTCCGCGGACCCGTTCGTCGTCGCCGCACTCGACCAGGACCTCTCGGACATGGGCGTACAGCGCCTGGACGACCTCCGCCGCCGGCGCCTTTCGCATGGTTCCGGGATGGAGGAGGGGGCCGTCCAGGCCCGATCGACCCGCCTGCCATGCCGCCAGCCGAAGCAGGTCCGTGCTGACGCCGGAGGGCGGATCCCCTCCGCGCCAGGACCTGGCGGCAGTCTCGACGAGGGCGCGGACCAAGGAGGCGAGGAGTACGGGCGTCGACGCTTCGAGGCACACGTCCGCCACTCTGACCTCCACAGTGGGGTAGGTGGCCGACAGCCGGGCGTCGAAGTAGATCATCCCCTCGTCGCGCAGGACTCCGGTGTCGAGCATGGCACGGACCTGCTCGTGGTAGCGATCGGCGGAACCGAAGACGTCCATCGGGCCGGCCGAGGGCAGCCTGTTCCACACCCGGCTGCGATAACTCGCGTACTTGCTGTCCTGCCCCTGCCAGAAAGGCGAGTTCGCGCTCATCGCGGTCAGAACGGAGAGCCAGGGCCGGATCCTGTCCAGTGCGGCGACACCTTCCTCGTCCGACTCGACCGATACGTGGACGTGGCAGCCGCAGGTGAGTTGTTCCTGCGCGGTCAGGCCGAACTGTTCGCCCAGCCACGCGTATCGCTTGCCCGGGTTCAGCGAGGGCTGGGCGGGCAGCGGCGAGGTGGCGAGGGCCGCCACGAGGGCGCCCGCGGATGCGGCGTGCCGACCGGCCTCGGCGCGGCACCGGGTGACCTCATCCCCGAGTTCACCCATCTCCGTCACCGGTTTGGTGGCGAACTCCACTTGTTCCTTCTGCAGTTCCTTCTCGAGGGCGTGTCCTGGCGCGCCGTCACCTCGCGGCTGCCGACCTACCGACCGGTCCGCAGCCGCGAGGACAGCACCGGCCAGAGCGAGGGGCTCCCCACTGCGGGCATGCACGAGAAGCAGCTCTTCCTCCACACCCACGCTTCTCATTCGGCCACCGCCGTTCGCCCTTGCCGTGAGCGGGAAGACCTCCGTCTCACATGGGTGCCCCTGAGGTGTTCGTGGGCGACAGCTCTTCGCCGGCCCATCGTGCTCGACACCCACCGCGGCTCCTCGACCACGGCTCACACCGTCGGCGGGTCAGCCCTTGAAGACGTCCTTGATCTTCTCCTTGGCCTGGCGGGCGTTCCCCTTCGTCTTCTCGGCACGCCCCTCGGCGGTCATGCGTTCATTGCCCACCGCACGGCCCGCCGTCTCCTTGAGCTTGCCCTTGGCCTGCTCAGCCTTGGCCTGGCCCTTCTCCTTGCTCGACACGAGCGATCACTCCCTGGAACATAGGAACAAAACCGTACATATAAGTTCTGACCGGCATTCCGACCGTCAAACCTGGGGAAGCTCCCGACGCCTCCCGACGGGGGGAACGGACAGTAACCATGGCCGCCCCTCAGTGCCCACCGGATGGTTCCGCTCCGCTGCACAGTCGCCACGGTCCTGTTCTCATCAGACGCGAGTACACGGCAGCCCTGGCAGCACAAGGAAGGGGAGGCCACCTGCCTCGTGGATCGAGTCCGAAGCGGACTGTACGAAGAGGCCAAGCGCCGCAACATCTGGCCGATCGTCCATGAACAACCGCTGGGGGCGTCGGAACACCCACTCACTGATCACCCGGCTCTGGCCGACACGGCAGCGAGCGGGCTGTCAGCGAGATGGGCCAGCAGATCGCCGGGATCGCGGTACACGGCGGCGGCACCGGCTTCTTCCAGGTCGGCCCGCGGGATTCCGCCGCAGAGCAGGCCCACGGCAGTCACACGAGCGCGGGTGGACGCCTTCATGTCCCACACGGTGTCGCCGACGAACACGGCCCGCTCGGGTGGCACCTGGGCCAGTCGGAGGGCGTGCCGGACTGGCTCCGGTGCGGGTTTGCCTTCCTCGACGTCATCGGACGTACTGGTTTCGGCGATGGCGTCGTCCGCGTCGATGGCTCGGCACAGGGCCGAGAGTTCGCTGTCCTTCGCCGACGTGACGAGGACGACCCGCCAGCCGCTGCCGGCGAGCGTGCGCATCAGGTCGGCGGCCGACGCCAGGGCGGGCAGGCGGTCGAAGAAGGTGGCGTACAGGGTGTGGTGCGCGGCGCTCAGTCGGTCGTCCTGCGCTGGGTCGCGGTCGTCTCCCAGGAGGTGATCGAGCAGGTCCTCGCCGGGCAGGCCGATCGCCCGGTGGACGGAGTGCATCGGTACCCGGTGCCCGGCTTGGCGCAGTGCCTCCCAGCATGCCACCACGTGAAGGTAGTTGGTGTCGGTAAGGGTCCCGTCGACATCGAAAAGCACGGCACGGTCCATGGTTTCCCTCTTCACAGTTCCCGCAGAGCAGGGAGCAGCTCCGCCTGTGCCCAGCGGAGGAAGGGCTCCTGCTGGTCGCCGCCGACTTGGACGAGTGCGATCTCGGTGAACCCCGCGTCGCGGAACGGACGTACCGCGTCGACGAACACGTGGACGTCTGCCCCGCAGGGAATGACGTCCGCTACGTCCTGGGGACGTATGTGCGTGCCGGCCTGTTCGAAGCCGGCGGGCCCGGGGAGTTCCGCGTTCACCTGCCAGCCACCGAGGGACCAGCGGAACTGGTCGTGTGCCCGTGCGATCGCCGCGTCGCGGTCGGTGTCGTAGCAGACGCGTGGCTGACCGTGTCCCCCGCCGGCAAGGAACGGATGATGCCGACGGCCTCTTCGAGCATCCCCGGACGCACCGGGACCGCGGGCCAGCCGGCGCCGACGATGTGCTCGTTGAGGTTCTCGCCCGAGCCGAGGCCGAGCCGAAAACGGCCCCCGGACAACATCTGCATGGCCACTTTATTACTTTTCCCCCATTCTCACGAGTCACCGACAACCTCTTCCTCTCGCGCAGTCCGCAGCCCGCCGTCCCGTGGCCGAGTAGCCCGGATGCGTCGAGCGGCGGACGAGGCGGCCCGGCGCCACAATGGAGCGTGTTCCGACTGGAAGGAGCCCCTCCCGCATCACAGTCGCCGAGCGGGAGACAATCCCGTTCCGGGTCATCGGAAACGGCGGGCCAGGAATGGGGGCGAGATCTCGGACATGCGTTCCCTCGCCGACGACGGGATCCTCTCCGCGAACTCAGAGATCCGGAGGTTCATGGTGCCCAGTACGGCTCTGGCCTTCGACCCGCTTCCCAGGCGGCTGATCGCCCTGCCCGGCGTGTACCGCCCGCAGGCCGACACCTGGCTCCTCGCGGAAGCCCTCTCCCATGAACCCATGGGCGCGGACAGCGACATCCTGGACATCGGCACCGGAACAGGTGCTCTCGCCCTGTCCGCGGCGCGTACCGGGGCCCGGGTCGAGGCCGTCGACGTCTCGTGGCCCGCGGTCATCGCGGCCGGCCTGAACGCCTTCCGGCAGCGACTGCCACTGAGAGTGATGCACGGTGATTTCGAGACCCGAGCCCAGGGCCGGCGCTTCGACGTCGTCCTCACCAACCCGCCTTACGTGCCCTCGGCCCGAGCGCGCCCGCCGTCGCACGGGGCCGCCCGCGCCTGGGACGCCGGCCCCGACGGGCGGGCGGTCATCGACCGCGTCTGCGCGTGCGCGCCGGCCTTGCTGCGCCCCGGCGGGGTCCTGCTGATGGTGCACTCCGGGATGTGCGGTCCACCGGCCACTCTTGCCCGTCTGGAAGCGGGCGGGCTGTCCGCCGGGGTGACCGCACGGGCCTCCGTCCCATGGGGGCCGGTACTGCGTGCGCGGCGGACCTGGCTGCGGAGGCAGGGCCTGGCGTGCGACGGCGACGAGCGCGAGGAGCTGGTGATCATCCGTGCCGAGCACCCCTGACGGCGTGACGCAGGCGGCCACCTCTACGACGGCCCGGCCCCCACCCGGACCCTCACGCCGGGTGGCCATCGACCCGCAGGGCCCGATCCTGGTCGAGGGCCCGGTGGAATTCGTGCTGGACGACGGGACCCTCGCCCGATCCGAGCGGTTCATGGTCGCGCTGTGCACGTGTCGCCGCAGCCGTGCGTATCCCTGGTGCGACACCAGCCACCGCCGCCGGGAACGAGCTGTAGCACCCTCCGAGGACAGGAGCCTCACATGACCCCGTCCAGCAGGAGCGTCACGGAATCCGGCCCCCGCCTCGTCGCAGCGCGGGGTGACCTGTCGGGCGCCGTGGAGAGGGCCCTGCGGAGCGACCGGCCACCCGCGTACACCGAGGCCAGCATCCGAAGGGCGGACCCCTGGGGAGAGGACCTCCAGCTCGCGCTGTACCTGCTGTACGAACTCCACTACCGAGGCTTCGAGGGCGTCGACGACGCACGCGAATGGGACCCGGACCTGCTGCGTCTGCGACGGGAGGCGGAAACCCTGTTCCTCCACGCGCTGCGCATCGCACTCCCCGATGCGCCCCGAACCGTCGAGGAGACCTTCGCCCCGCTCCTCGTCGAACAGGTGAATCCGGCCGACAGCGTCAGCCACTATCTGGAATCCAAGGGCGAGCTGTGGCAGTTGCGCGAGTACGCGGCCCTGCGCTCCCTTTACCACCTCAAAGAGGCGGACCCGCACGCCTGGGTCATCCCGCGGCTGACCGGCCGGGCCAAGGCCGCGATGGTGGCCGTCGAGTACGACGAATTCGGCGCCGGGCGCCCCGAACGCATTCACGCACGGCTCTTCGCGGACCTCATGACCGACCTCGACCTCGACCCGGCCTACGGCCACTACCTGGACCACGCTCCTGCCCCGCTGCTCGCCACCGTCAACCTCATGTCCCTCTTCGGACTGCACCGATCCCTGCGCGGCGCGCTGGTCGGCCACTTCGCCTGCGTCGAGGTCACCTCCCCGCCCGGCTCCCGAAGGCTCGCCAATGCCATGCGCCGCTGCGGCGCGGGGCCCGCCGCCGAGCACTTCTACGCAGAGCACGTCGAAGCCGACGCCGTCCACGAGCAGGTCGTACGGCGCGAGGTCATCGGCGGCCTCCTCGCCGACGAACCCGGACTGGAGCCGGACATCGCCTTCGGGTGCGCTGCCACCGTCCTGCTCGAGAACGAACTCGGCGCCCATGTTCGCGCAGCGTGGTCGGCAGGGCGCTCCGCGCTCCGTAGCCCCCTGCCCCCGACCCCACCCCCGGACCCGGACCCGGACCCACCCCCGGACCCGGACCCGGACCCGGACCCGAGGAGCTGACCGTGGCCGGCCTCGACGGCTTCACCGACGTGCTCGACTACCCGATGTACGTCGTCACGGCGGCGGCCGACGGCGAGCAGGGTGGCTGCCTGGTGGGCTTCGCGTCACAGTGCTCGATCGACCCACCCCGTTTCATGGTGTGGATCTCCACCGCCAACCGCACCTATCGCATCGCTCGCCGCGCCTCCCACCTCGCCGTACACGCGCTGCGCCGCGACCAGACGCAGGTCGCCGAGCTGTTCGGCAGGCGGACCGGCGACGACATCGACAAGTTCGGCAGGGTGGCCTGGCGGCCGGGAGAAAGCGGAGTGCCGGTACTGGAGGACTCCTGCGCCTGGCTCGTGGGCCGAGTTCGGGAACGCGTCGACGGAGGAGACCACGTCGGCTTCCTGCTCGCACCTGTCACGCAGAGCCCACCCGGCCCTGCAAGGCCGCCACTCCTCCGGTTCAGTGACGTCGCGGACCTCTCGCCAGGGCACCCGGCCTGAGATCACGGGACAGAACCTCCCTGCTCAAGCTCCGTTCCCGGAGGCCATGAGCGGAAGGGACGCCTACCCTGGTATGGAAGCAATCAGCAGAATCGGAGGACACCATGATCGTCCTCGGCGTCATCTTGCTCGTCATCGGATTCGTGGCCAGCATCAGCATTCTCTGGACAATCGGGATCATCCTCGTGGTCATCGGTGCCATCCTCTGGATCCTCGGTGCGGTCGGTCACCAGGTCGGCGGGCGTCGGCACTACTGGTAGAGAGTCAGAACAGCCTCAATGCGACCGGGAAAAGCGCCGAACCCGGCATGCTCGAACGACTCCGGCAGTGAGAGTTCCGCACGTTCGCCCTCACAGGGCGCCGCCCTCAGCCGCAGCACCGCCACGGAACCCGCGTACGAGCTGATCGACGACCTGGAGTCGCTGGGATCGCTGATCGCCCGACTCGACCGGCGTGACCGAGAGATTCTCGCCCTCCGCTTCGCACAGGAGCTGACCCGGGCCGAAACAGGCCGACGCATCGGCCTCTCCCAGATGCACGTCTCACGCCTCCTCGCTCGCATCCTCAGCGAGCTGCGCGCCGGCCTGCTGCACGATGAGACCAAGGGCACGGACAGGAGGCAAGACCGCGACGGCTGAACGGAGGGCTCCGGCCATCCGGCCAAGGGCCTGAGCGCGGCGCCTGCATGATCAGGGGTGCCTCGCCGCGGCCGTCGGCGCCTGCCCGGGTGCGGTGGGACACACACGCGGGCAAGCTGCGGGTCGTGGGTGGATGGGGAACCATGGAGTCAGGCACCGGATGGTCGGCGGCCGTCTCACCACGTGGGCGGAGTGCCTTGGCGCTCCGAGTGCCGCACCCGGAGGGAGTCCCATGGGCGCACCTCACGACTTCGGTCCGCGGAGGCCCTCGCCCGACGAGCCGGGGCGCCCTCTGGACGCATCTGAGCGCTCGGATTACGAGCGCCTTCGCAAGGACGCCGACCTCCGTCACGGCAGGCTGCGCATGGTGGTCGCCTCCGGGCTTCTCGCCCTGGCCGTACTGCTGGCTCCCGTCGCCGTGGTGGCAGCATGGGCGAGCTCGCAGATCAACGACGTCGACCGCTACGAACAGACGGTCGCGCCGCTGGCCCGCGATCCGGCCGTCCAGGACGTCGTCATCGACCGTGTGACCGACGGAGTGGTCGCGCGCGTCGACGTCCGAAAGATCACCGACGCCCTCGCCGACATCCTGGCCGACCGCGACGCACCCCCCTTCCTGGTCGACGCGGCCAGATCGATGGACGAACAGCTCAAGAGCGGCCTGACGACCGGCGTCCGGTACGTGGTGAAGAAGGTGGTCACCAGCGACGCCTTCGCCGAGGCCTGGGACAGAGTCAACCGGGGCGCCCACACCGCCGCGACGAACGTCCTGACCGGCGACGGCGGTGGCGCGATCGAGGTCAAGGGAGATGCCCTCGTGCTGAACGTGGGGGTCGTGGTGGAGGAGATGCAGAAGCAGTTCGTCGGCACGACGATCGTCGATGCGGATCAGATTCCCGGGGCCGACACATCGATCGTGCTGACGAGGAACGACCAGCTGGGTGAGGTTCAGAACGCGGCCCGCTGGCTCGGTGTGCTCGGTCCCTGGCTACCCGCGACAGTCGTTGTTCTTGCGGGCCTCGGGGTCTGGGCAGCGCCTCGGCGCCGCAAAGCGGTGATGGCCCTGGGGGTCGGCATCGGCGTGATGATGTGCGCGCTGCTCGTGGTGCTCTCCGTCCTGCGCCAGGTGTACCTGGACGCGGTGGCCCCGGTCGCGAAGTCGCAAGAGGCCGCGGCGGATGTCTATGACACCCTCGTGAGGTTCCTGCGGCAGTCGACGGTGGCGACGCTCGTCATCGCGCTGATCGCCGTGATCACGGCCTATCTGTACGGGCCTGGCCGCGGAGCCGACGCCGTCCGCTCGGCCACCGGCCGGGGCGTCGACGCCGCCGGTCACGCGCTGGCCCGCACCGGGTGGGACAGCGGCCGGGCCGGCGACTGGCTGCGCGCGCACCGCCCCTTGACCACAGCCACCGTGATCGCGGCGGGAACTCTCGCCCTCGTCCTGTGGAGCTATCCCACGCCTGTGGTCGTCGTCCTCGTGCTCCTGTGCGCCGTGCTCGTCCTGGTGCTCCTCGGTGTCCTGTCGGCCGCCACGAACGATGTGGAGGATTCCTGAGCTGCGCGAAGCCCTGCGGGAAGGGGTTGTATGCGCGGGACCCGCCGGTGTCCGACGGGCTCGCACCGTCTCAGTCCGCGGGCGCCGGCCCGGATGATCCGGCGGCGCGGCGGTACTCGGCGTTGATGCGCTGCGCTTCTTCGAGCTGGTCTTCGAGGATGATGATGCGGCAGGCGGCCTCGATGGGGGTGCCCTGGTCGACGAGTTCGCGGGCGCGGGCGGCGATGCGCAGCTGGTAGCGGGAGTAGCGGCGGTGGCCGCCCTCGGAGCGCAGCGGGGTGATGAGGCGGGCTTCGCCGATGGCGCGGAGGAATCCTTGTGTGGTGCCGAGCATTTCGGCGGCCCTGCCCATCGTGTAGGCGGGGTAGTCGTCGTCGTCGAGACGGCCATACGAGTCGTCTGCTGTCATTGCACCTCTCTCGTGGAACGCGTTGAGGGGCCCTGGTGCCAGTACTGGCACCAGGGCCCCGAAGGAACTACTACACCACCTGCCGGCCCTGACACTGCGCCGGCCTTCTGTGTCCGCGTACCCGACCTGGCTGCTGTCGGGGGTGCGGGGATCGCGGTTGCTTGACCGGAGACCACCTCGTTATCGATGTCCTGCGGTACCCGGGCTCAGACTTCCGCCCGGGCGATCCTGATGGCGCGGGTTCCTCCGTTCTTCCTCGGTGATCAACTACTTACTACGGGGTACTGCGTACTGCCGGTACTGATTCACTGCGGGTACTGCTGGTGATGCGAACCACTCGGTGGCCTGTGACAGCGCCACACTTCGGCAGCCAGCCCCGTCGCCCGTCCTGCGTCTGCTCTGGCTTAGAACCCCACTGCCGAACTTCCCGGTGCGCGCGTCCGCAGCCGACGCCTTCACCAGGGGTACTGCTCACTGACTTCACTGCTGGGTACTGCGCACTGCACTCACGGGTACCGCACCTGCCATGACCGCGGTCCCGCTCACGGCGGCCCCTGATCACTGCGGGCCACCCGGTCCGGCCGTCAGTCCCGTCGCCGTCCTGCGAAAACTCTGGCTTCGAAACTCCACCGCCGCACCGTCCTGCTCACTGCAACTACCTGTACTGCTGGTACTGCTTGCCGGCAGTTCGTCCCTGCCAGGCCCTGCTGTCTCTCTGGGCTACGAGAGAAACCATAACCACGCCACCGACCAATGTCTACTCCGGCCGACATAGATTTCCGTGTGTCCGGTAGACAGGTAATCGACCTCGAACAGTGATGCGAAGGTCGCGGAGCGGTCTCCGGCAGTCCCGTGGGATGCCTCGATGCTCACGCGGCGCATTCCTGACGGGAAAGCGGTGACGGCCGTTCTCGCCCGGTGGCACGACCGGTTGACGGGACGGGACGGCCCGTGAATAGGATCGGCTTTCATGTCGAAGCTTGACGAGCTGCTCGTTGACGTCGCCACGCTGGTGGAGTCCGGGCAGAGCAATCAGATGTCCCTGACGGTGGTCACCGGTGGCGCTGTCATCACCGGTCGGCTTGCGACCGAAGCGGTGTGGAGGCAGCGGGTCTCGGAGGTCCTGGCGGAATCCGCCCGCTTGGGCGAGTTCTCCGCCGTCTTCACCGCTGCGACACGGAGGGACGGGCCGCCCGCCTATCTGCACTTCCACATGGCGCGGATCCTTCAGGGCACGGTGGGGATCCCGGAGACGGGTGGGATGTACCGCGTCTCGATCGCGGACGTCAGCGCCTGGACCATGGGCGACTTCAGCTACTCCGATCACTGACCCCGCGCCGCGTCACGGACCACATGCCAACTACCAGCACGCGCTCGAAGTCCGTGAGAGGCCCTCGGATCCCACCTGAGGCCCCCACGGTTCCGTAGCCGATTCCTGTGAGTGGACTTCCCCTGCCGCCGAGGAAGGTGACCGAGCCGGGGTACGTTCCCGCCCGTCGGTCGGCGGCGCGGCCGAAGGCGTCGAGCCCTCGTCGACACGCCCTGTCCGGGGCGCCGATCGGCATCCGTGTGCGAGGGCACCCGGGGTACCCACTCGTTCAAGGAACCTCTGCCCACCCGTTTCGCACGGCGTGGGCGCCGAGCTGCATCCGGGTCCTGACTCCGGCCAGATCCATGAGGTGGCGGAGGCGCCGGTGCAGCGTACGCGGTGACAGACCGAGTTGTGTCGCGGCGGTCAGGTCCGTCAGGCCGGCCAGGAGCAGGGCGAGAATCCTGCGGTCGAGGTCGGTGGGGTCTTCCGCGCCGACCTCGACGGTGCGATCGGCCTCTCCCCCGGCGCCCGACAGTTCGAGAGGGCGGGCGGTGCGCCACACCGTCTCGAAGAGAGCGTCCAACGCGTCCAGCAGGCCACTGCGGTGCAGCAGCACCGCGCCGGGTTCTCCCGCCGCCGTGACCGCGAGCGGGACGAGTCCGAGGTCGGCGTCGGCCAGGACGAGTTTCATCGGCAGCTCGTCGGCGACCCGCAGGTGCACACCTTTGCCCAGGGAATCGATCGCGTCGTCGACGATGCCGGGTTCCGCCAGTACGGCCCGGTCCAGCACGGCGCGGAAGTGCACGCCCCGACCGATCGCCACGGGTTCGGCCGTGTTCTCGTCGGGTGGCAGGGCGACGAACGGCGCGGTGATGAAGGAGCGGACCTGCGTGCGGGCCGCCTGCTGCACCTGAAGAAAGCGATGCCGGATGGCGTCGACGCCCGTGACGACCTCGATCAGGTCGCTGATGCTGCTCCCGGTCATCGCCGCCCGGTGTTCCTCTGCGAAGGTCACCAAGGCGTGCTCCGCCATGCGCAGCCCGTCCCGGCGCTGGCTGATGAGGGCGCCGAGCGCCATGGCCGGCGGCGCGGCGGTGAAGCGCTCGTCCGCCGACCTGGTGACCAGTCCCCACTCGACGAGGCGGGACAGTGCCTTGTCGACGTGGGCCTGCGACAGCACGCTCGGATCGGCGAGGAGGTACGCGGTGGAGTTCGGCCGTCCGAGCAGCGCCCGGTAGACGCGCTCGTCATCGGGTTCGAGGCCAAGAACATCCAGCATCGGCGATCGACTCTCCTCCGCTTGCCGCAGCGGGGAGAGTATGCGCCATGGCGGCGGACCTTGAATAGTCCCTGCTGGGAGCGGGTGTGAGGGGAAGGGCCCCGGGGAGTCGCCTCCCCGGGGCCCGACTGTTCCGTTCATCGCAGGCCGTACGCCCGGAGGATCTCGTGCTTGACGCCGAAGCCGCTGTCCGTCCCGGCGCTCGCGCGGAGCGAGACGAAGCCGCCGGGCTTCTTGGGTGTTCTGAACGAACCCGCCCAGGAGCCGTCGGCCCGCTTGGTCAGGAGTACCTTCTGCCAGCCGGCGCCGTCGTCGTACGAGACGTCCAGCGTCACCTTGGTGACGGTGCCCGGCACGGTCCCGAGGTCCATGGACACGGGCTTGAGCGCTATCTTCCGGGTCGTGTCGGCCCTGACGTCGCCGTGCAGGTCCGTCTCCAGCTCGTAGTCCAGGTTCAGCACCGAGAACGGCTCGAAGAAGTCCGAGTCGACGGTGTCGGACATGAAAGTCCACTCGGTGTGGGTGCGGGTCGACAGCCGGAAGACGTCACCGGGCCGTTCCACGTCGAGGACGGCGCGGTAGGGCCGGTTGCCCGCCGGTACCTCCACCCACTGCATGTCGCCACTGACCGGGTTGTCGTGGATCAGCGTGTCGCCCTGGAAGACCTGAAGGTGGGACGGTGTCTCACCCCACGGCAGGTAGCCGCCGAGACGCATGGTGTCGCTGGCGGAGGCCCACGCCTGCACGTTCCAGGTCATGTAGTTCTGCCAGCGGGAGTTGTACACGCCGAAGGACTCGCTCTGTGCGGGCCGGGTCGCCGGAGCGAACCAGTCCAGGCGGGTGGTGCTGCCCTTGGCGTACGTGTTGTCGCCCGACACCATCGACCACGGCAGCGGTCCGTCGACGCCCTGCGTGTGGAACTCCCGCCAGACCTGGCCCGGGGTCACCCACTCCGTGCGGGTGCCCGGGTGCCACTCCAGCTCGGGCATGTTGAACGACGGGCTGAGGGTGAAGTCGGACCGGTAGCCCTCCGCGAGCCGCCCGCCCGCCGCCGCGTAGTAGCGGGCGTCGATCCGGGCGAGGTCACTCCTGCTCGGCTTGTAGACCAGGGCCCGGTCCGGCACCTGGCCCGGGTAGTCCCGGGTCAGGTCGTAGACGAACGGCGTGTACTCGGTCTGCTTCACGGTCAGCTTGAGGAGGCCTGTCCTGGCCATCGAGACCAGGCCCTTGCCCGCGTCGCGGTGCACGGCGGCGACCGGGATGGCCGACTCGCCGACGTACTCCATCAGGCCACCGACACCGTCGTTGACCACGATCAGCGCCTTCGCGCCCGCCGCGACCGCGGCCTCGGCCCGCTCCTGCGGCGAGACCTCGTCGCTGCGCTCGACGACGACGATCCTGCCCTTGGCCGTGACCTTCTCGTACGCGGCCGTCGCGCCGTCGCCCGCGTAGACGGCGCGGAGCGTGTCCGTGGCGGTGCCCAGGGCGCTGCCCGCCTGCACCCGCGCCTCGAACGGGAGCCGGCCTCCCAACGCGCTCAGGCCGAGCTGCGGCTCGCCCTTGCGCCAGCGGGTGATCAGCATGAACTCGCCCTGCTTCATCGCCTCCGTCGGCGCGACGTAGACGTCGTCGTACGTCGGCGGCAGCACGTACGCGCTGCGGTAGTCCATGTACGGGTCGAGGCCCTTGTAGTGGACGTTGAAGTCGACCTTGCGCTGGCGGTCCTCGGTGCGCTGCGGCGCCTCGGTCTGGAGCAGGCGTGCCTTGCTCGCGTCCAGCACGACCTCCGCGGAGCCGTCCTTGAGCACCGTCTCCGGGTCGACGAGCACGGCCAGACCGGAGCGGTCCGCCTTCTCCCCCGCCACGTCGATGTACCCCGCGACGGTGTACAGGCCGGGTGCCATGCGCATCGTGGTCGAGCCCTCGACGTAGACGTTCCACGGCCAGGGGTCGCCGGCGAGGTTGATGCCGACCCAGCCGCTGGCGGGCTTGCCGTCCTTGCCGACCAGCTTGATGTTCAGGTCGTAGCGCTCCTCCTCCTTGAGCAGTGCCACGGAGGTGCGGGTCACCTGCCGGCCAGTGGCCGTGTCGGTGGCTGTCACGTAGCCGGCGTGACGGCCTGCCGAGGCGGTCCGCGGGTCACCGGTGACGGGGACGGTGGCGGTGCCGCGCGCGGGGACGGTCACCTCGACCGCCCCCAGAGTGAACGGCCCGTCGTCATCGGTCAGCGCCAGGTTCAGGGTGACGTCGGAGGAACCGGCGTTGGTGAAGGTCAGGTCCTTCGTGACGGCGACGTCGCTCGGCTCGTGCGGCCAGGTGTAGTTGCCGAAGAAGAGTGACCCGGTCGCCCGGACCGTGGTCCGCACGGCGGCGGCCACGTCGAGGCGGCCGGTGCCGACCTCGTACGGCGAGTACCCGCCTTCCAGGCCCTTCGCGGTGCTCGTCAGGTGTTCCTTGAGCTGCGCGCCGGTCCAGTCCGGGTGCCGCTGGGCCAGGATCGCCGCCGCGCCCGCGACGTGCGGGGTGGCCATCGACGTGCCGCTGATGGTGCGGTAGAGACCCTCCCCACCATCGGTCATCGCCTGTGACCTGGCGGCGGTGATGTCCACGCCCGGCGCCGCGATGTCCGGCTTCATGCCACCGGACCAGGCCAGCGGGCCGGTGCTGGAGAAGGACGCGAGCCGGTCCTGCTTGTCCGTGGCTGCCACGGTCAGCGCCGCGGCGGCCGCACCCGGGGCGGAGATGCTCTCCGGGCCCGCGTTGCCGGCGGCTATGACGAACAGCGTGCCGTACTGCGCGGAGAGCGCGTCGACCGTCTGCGACATCGGGTCGCTGCCGTCGGTCGGGTAGGAGTCGCCGAGGCTCATGTTGACGACGTCGGCACCGGACTCGGCGGCCCACTGCATGCCGGCCATGACCCAGGAGTCCTGGCCGTATCCCTCCGCGCCACCGAGCACCTTGCCGACGTACAGATCGGCGCCGGGCGCGACGCCCTTGTTGTCGCCTCCGGAGGCGGCGCCCGAACCGACGATCGTGCCGGCCACGTGCGTCCCGTGCCCGTTGACGTCGGTGACGCCTTCACCCGGCACGAAGCTGGCCGTGCCGTCGATCAGACCGGCGAAGTCGGGGTGGTCGGCGTCGATGCCGGTGTCGAGCACGGCCACCTTGACGCCCTTGCCCGTGTAACCGGCCGCCCAGGCCTCGGGCGCGCCGATCAGCGGCACGCTCTCCTTCAGGCTGGCCTTCACGCGACCGTCGAGCCACAGCTTCGCGACCCCCGCACCGAGCGTGCCGCCACCCTGGGGCGCGACGGAGGTCCAGAAGGTGCGGGTCTGCCGCTTGTCGGTGCTGAGCACCGCGCCGCGGATGCCCTTGAGTCTGCGGGTCAGCCTGCTGCCGCGGGGAGCCGTCGGCTCGGTGGCCGCCCGGGACGTCGGCTCGGTGTAGGTCGCGATCAGCGGTACGGCGGCCGACTTCGCGTCGTCGTACCCCATCTCGATCAGGTCGGTGACGTTGAACAACCGCCGGTCCAGCTTGTCCGTTCCCAGCAGCGGTACCGCCTCGTCCGGGATGACGAACAAGTCGCCCTTGATCTCCTGGAGTCTCACGCCGCCGACGGCGCTGTCGGGCCGGTCGACGTCGGCGATCTGCTTGCCGTCGGCGGTCGTCGTGACCGTGACGACGTCGCCGGTGACAAGGGTGACCTTGTGGGTCACCGAGGGCTTGGCGGAGACGGTGGGCTCAGCCGGAGCAGCCTGCGCGGGAACCTGCAGGGCGAAGAGCCCCGAGGTCAGCAGGGGCACCACGGTGGCCGCCGCGATCAGTTGCCGGCGCCCGCGCCGGAGGGCGGAACGATGAGAAGGGGAGTCCATGGCATGGGTCTATCGACCGGTGAACACGGTCGTGAAGGTCTCATGACGGCAAGTCATCGCCATGGCAAAGGCTTGCCAGCCGTGAACCGCGCCATTCCGGGCGGAAAGACGCAGTGCGGCCCAGCCTCCGTGTTGGAGGTCGCGGGTACCGACATACGCCGGGGGACGACGGGGCCAGATCGGAGATACCGAGCAGCCGGACGGGGCTGCATCGGCGGGCGGACGACATGGAGTCCCGGCTGACCCCGCGCCACGTCATTTCTTCCCGGCGGACCTGCTGAAGGGCCAGCGCGATCTCGACTCCGACGGGCTGGGCGCAGGCGCATCCCCCGCGGCACACTCCCCAGTCGTGCGCGGCTGTTCGGGAAGTCGTACGACTCGAACCAGCCTCCGCGAACGGCTGCCCGCCGCACGGGGCCGGCAGCGCCACACATGGGGGATCGCAACCTACGACCGACCTTGGCGCATCCATCGGAACCGGCCTGTCGCAGATGCCGGAGTTCAACGCTGCGTAGTCAGCACCAGGTCAGCACGGGAGGGGTCGGCAGGGGTGCTGACATGGGACTTCGGTCAGCACCACACCAGCACGGGAGTCAGCACCGCACCACCAAAACGGGCCCGATCAGTGCAACCCGGACAGCCCCTCCCCAGGCCCCTCGAAGGCGTTCGGCAGGGTCGCAGCTGTAGGCCACGGAGGCCGGGGGCACACGACCCACCCGAACTATGGTGTCCCACCACATACGCCGCTGACCTGCGTCTTCCTATGGTGTGGCGACACGAACACGTCCCCGCCCTTGCCTGGGAGTGGTGCACATGGCCGCCGCGACTCCCTCCCCGACGCCGCCCGGATCGCTGAAGCGCATCGTCGCCGCCAGTCTCATCGGGACCACCATCGAGTGGTACGACAACTCATTCGATCAGGGCTAGGACCTGCGCCTTTCTCGTCTTCAACCCCCCGAATTCGGCACCGAACCAGCACGGGAGAATTGCCGTGCTGACCGCGGGTGCGAAGCAACCTCTCCCCCGCCGAGCTCGCCGAGGACGAGCTGTACGCGGCGGTACGGGCGGTGTGTGAAGCAGACCGCGGAGATGCCGGGCTGCCTGATCGAGGTCATCCCGAAGCCGTTGTACACCGACCCGATGCCCCAGCGCGCCCGCGTCCGCGTGACGGACGGCCGGTTCATCGTCGAAGTCGACGTAGGCCGCCCCTCGCCCTAGCTGGTGCCCACCCCGTGAGGTGACGTGTCGGTGTCGAGGTTCGAGAAGCTTGCTCCGCGGCTACCCGCGACTGCAGGCCGTCCAGGCCCGTCCCGCTGCCTGAGCCCACTGTCGGTACCGGCGCGGTTCGGCAACGCCCTGCTGGGCGCGCTCGGCCTGACGCGCGGGGGCCCGGCCGTCCGGCCCGGGCCCCCGCGGACGGCGTCAGCCCGCGGCCACGACCTCGGGCGTGCCCGTGCCGAGGGCAGCGGTGTCGAAGGTGTCGGCGAGCCGCAGCGCCTCCTCGATCAGGGTCTCGACGATCTTCGACTCGGGGACGGTCTTGATGACCTCGCCCTTCACGAAGATCTGGCCCTTGCCGTTGCCGGAGGCGACGCCGAGGTCGGCCTCGCGGGCCTCGCCGGGGCCGTTGACGACGCAGCCCATCACGGCGACGCGCAGCGGGACCTCCATGCCCTGCAGGCCGGCGCTCACCTCGGCGGCGAGCTTGTAGACGTCGACCTGGGCGCGGCCGCAGGACGGGCAGGAGACGATGTCCAGCTTCCGCGGGCGCAGGTTGAGCGACTGGAGGATCTGGGTGGCGACCTTGACCTCCTCGACCGGGGGCGCGGAGAGCGAGACCCGGACGGTGTCGCCGATGCCCTGGCGCAGCAGCGCGCCGAAGGCGACGGCGGACTTGACGGTGCCCTGGAAGGCCGGGCCGGCCTCGGTGACGCCGAGGTGCAGGGGGTGGTCGCAGGCCTCGGCGAGGAGTTCGTAGGCGCGGACCATGACGACGGGGTCGTTGTGCTTCACGGAGATCTTCAGGTCGTGGAAGTCGTGTTCGGCGAAGAGGCTCGCCTCCCACAGCGCCGACTCCACCAGGGCCTCGGGGGTGGCCTTGCCGTACTTCTTCAGCAGCCGGGCGTCCAGGGAGCCGGCGTTGACGCCGATGCGGATGGGGGTGCCGTGGTCCTTGGCGGCCCGGGCGATGTCCTTGACCTGGTCGTCGAACTTCTTGATGTTGCCGGGGTTGACGCGGACCGCGGCGCAGCCCGCCTCGATGGCGGCGAAGACGTAGCGCGGCTGGAAGTGGATGTCGGCGATCACCGGGATCGGCGACTTGGCGGCGATCGCGGGCAACGCGTCCGCGTCGTCCTGGGAGGGGCAGGCCACCCGCACGATGTCGCAGCCCGCGGCGGTGAGCTCGGCGATCTGCTGGAGGGTGGCGTTGACGTCCGAGGTGAGCGTGGTCGTCATGGACTGCACCGAGATCGGGGACCGGCTGCCCACGCCGACCTTGCCGACCTGGAGCTGGCGGGTGGGGCGGCGGGCGCCGAGGACCGGGGCAGGCATCGACGGGATGCCGAGCGCGACCGTCATGGGGTGTCTCCTGCTCTGGTACGGGTGAGGGGCGGGCGGTTCACTGGTCGGCACCGACGGGCTGCGGGGCCAGGTCGCCGATCGAGACGGAGTCGTCGCGGCCGGCGAGGGCCTCGACGACGGCGCGGGCGATGTGACGCCCGGTCAGGCCGTGGGCGGCGAGGATGTCGTCGCGACGGCCGTGCTCCAGGAAGCGCTGGGGCAGTCCGAAGGTACGGACAGGGGCGCGGGCGCCCGCGTCGGCGAGGGTCTGGGCGATCGCGGCCCCGGCTCCGCCGCTGCGGCCGCCGTCCTCGACCGTGGCGACCAGCGAATGGCCGAGGCCGAGCTCCACGAGGGCGGCGGGGACGGGCGCGATCCAGCGCGGGTCGACGACGGTGACGCCGAAGCCGTGCTCCGCGAGGCGGTCGGCCGCCTCCAGGCAGACCCCGGCCATCGCGCCGACGGAGACGAGCAGGACGTCCCGGGCGCCCGAGCCCGCGCGGCGCAGGACGTCCATGCCGTCGAGGGTGGCGACGGCGGGGATGTCGTGGCCCGCGGAGCCCTTGGGGAAGCGCAGCGCGGTGGGGCCGTCCTGGACCGCGAGGGCCTCGCGCAGGGCGCGGCGCAGGGTGGCGGCGTCGCGCGGGGCGGCCACTCGCAGGCCGGGGACCATCTGGAACAGCGACAGGTCCCACATGCCGTTGTGGGAGGCGCCGTCGTCGCCGGTGACGCCGGCCCGGTCGAGGACGAAGGTGACCGGGGCGCGGTGCAGGGCGACGTCGAGCAGCATCTGGTCGAAGGCCCGGTTGAGGAAGGTCGCGTACACCGCCACGACGGGGTGCAGTCCGCCGAGGGCCAGGCCGGCGGCGGAGGTCACGGCGTGCTGCTCGGCGATGCCGACGTCGAAGGTGCGGTCGGGGAAGCGCTCGGCGAAGGCGGTGAGGCCGGTGGGGGCGAGCATGGCCGCGGTGAGGGCGACCACGTCGGGGCACCGGGCGCCGAGTGCGGCGAGCTCCTCGCCGAACACGTCGGTCCAGGCGGGTTCCGGGGCGGGGCGGGGCGCGGTTCGGGCGGCGGGGCGGGGGCGTACGGCGTGGAAGCGGTCGGCCTCGTCCTGTTCGGCGGGAGCGTGGCCGCGGCCCTTCTCGGTGAGGCAGTGGACGACGACGGGCCTGCCGAGTCCGGCGGCGTGGCGGAGGGCCTCTTCGAGGGCCGCGACGTCGTGTCCGTCGACGGGTCCGACGTAGGCGAGGCCGAGGTTCTCGAAGACGGAGTGCGGGGGGCGGTCCTCGCTGCGCAGCTGCGCCAGGTGGGCGGGGATGCCGCCGACGGTGGGGGCGTAGGAGCGGGTGTTGTCGTTGAGGACGACGACCACCGGGCGGTCGGCGCCGTCGGCGAGGTTGTTCAGGGCCTCCCAGGCCATGCCGCCGGTGAGGGCGCCGTCGCCGATGACGGCGACGACGGCGCGGTCGGTGGCGCCGGTCAGCCGGTGGGCCTTGGCGAGGCCGTCGGCGTAGGACAGGACGGTGGAGGCGTGGGAGTTCTCGATGAGGTCGTGCGCGGACTCGGCGCGCGAGGGGTAGCCGGAGAGTCCGCCGGGTTGGCGCAGGGTGCCGAAGGCGGCCGCCCGGCCGGTGATGATCTTGTGGGGGTAGGTCTGGTGCCCGGTGTCCCACAGGATCTGATCGCGCGGGGACTCGAAGACCCGGTGCAGGGCGAGGGTGAGCTCGACGACGCCGAGGCTGGGGCCGAGGTGACCGCCGGTGCGGGTGACCTCCTCGACGAGGAGGCGCCGGATGTCCGCGGCGAGCTCCTCGGTCTGCGGGAGGGTGAGGGCGCGCAGGTCGTCGGGTCCGTGGACCGATGCGATCGACGTCATGACAGATCCTGTTCTGGTCACAGGGCCTCATCGGCCAGGGGGGTCCGGGGTACTCGGCCGGTGACGGGGTCGGCGAGCCGGGCGGGCATGGAGAAGACGACGTCCTCGGCGATGCCGTCGTCCAGTTCGACGTCGCGCCAGCCGAGTGCGGCGAGCCGGTCGACGAGTCCGCGGACGAGGATCTCCGGGGCGCTGGCGCCGGAGCTGACGCCGATGCTCGACGCCCCGGCGAGCCAGCTCTCGTCGAGATGGCCGGCGTCCGGGACGAGGTACGCGGCGCTGCCGTGCTCCCGGGCGACCTCGACCATGCGGATCGAGTTGCTGGAGTTGCGGGAGCCGACGACCAGGACGAGGTCGTTGCGGCGGGCGAGGGCCTTGACGGCGTTCTGGCGGTTCTGGCTGGCGTAGCAGATGTCGCCGTCGGCGGGGCCGGCGAGGTCGGTGAAGCGGGCGCGCAGCGCGTCGACGACCCGCCGGGTCTCGTCGAAGGACAGGGTGGTCTGGGTCAGGTAGGCCACCGGCGCGTCGTCCGGCAGGTCGAGGGCGGCGACGTCGGCCTCGTTCTCGACGACGACGGTGCGTTCGGGGGCCTCGCCGCGGACACCCTCGACCTCCTCGTGGTCGGCGTGGCCGACCAGCAGGATGGTCCGGCCGTCGCGGGCGTAGCGGACGGCCGCCTGGTGGACCTTGGAGACCAGCGGACAGGTGGCGTCGATGATTTCGAGGCGGCGCTCCGCCGCGCCGCTGCGTACGGCGGGCGAGACGCCGTGGGCGGAGAAGACGCAGACGGCGCCCTCGGGCACGTCCTCCTCGCTGTCGACGAAGCGGGCACCGCGCTTCTCCAGCTCGGCCACGACGTGGTGGTTGTGCACGATCTCCTTGCGCACGTACACCGGGGCGCCGTGGAGGTCGAGGGCGCGTTCCACGATGCCGATGGCGCGGCGCACCCCGGCGCAGAAGCCGCGCGGCTGGGCGAGGACGACGCGCGGGGGCCGGTCGTCGGCCGGGGCGTCCGGGCCGGCCGGCTGGATGGTGGCGCTCATGAAGCGTTCCGTTCGTAGGAGTCGTGGGTGAGGGTTGCGGGCCGAGGGACGGTGGCCGCGGGCGGGCGCCCCTGCGAGGCGCGCCACAGTGCGGCGTAGATCCCGTCCAGGGCGAGGAGTTCGTCGTGGGCGCCGTCCTCCCGGATCCGGCCGTCGTCGACGACGACGATGCGGTCGGCTCGGGAGGCGACGCTGAGGCGGTGGGCGACGATCAGGGCGGTGCGGCCGCTGACGAGGCGTTCGGTCGCCCGGTTGACCAGCGCCTCGGTGGCGAGGTCGAGGGCGGCGGTGGCCTCGTCGAGCAGGAGGACGTCGGGGCGGACGAGTTCGGCGCGGGCCAGCGAGATCAGTTGCCGCTGACCGGCGGAGAGGTTGCGTCCGCCTTCGGTCACACGGTGGTCGTAGCCGCCGTCGAGGGCGCTGAGGGTGTCGTGGGCGCCGACCCGGCGGGCCGCGTCGGCTATCTCGGCGTCGGTGGCGTCGGGCCGGCCGTAGGCGATGGCCTCGCGGACGGTTCCGGCGAAGAGGTACGGCTCCTGGGGGACGACGCCGAGCCGTTTGCGGTAGCCGGTGAGGTCCAGGTCGCGCAGGTCGGTCCCGTCGATGCGGACGGCCCCGCGGGTCGGGTCGTGGAAACGGGCGGCGAGCTTGACGAGGGTCGACTTGCCGGCGCCGGTCGTGCCGACGAAGGCGACGGTCTGGCCCTGCGGGATGCGCAGCCGGACCCCGGTCAGCGCCGGGCGGCCGTCGCGGTAGTGGAAGTCGACGTCGTCGAAGACGAGTTCGCCGCGCAGGGAGCGGACGGGGAGCGCGTCGGCGGCGGCCGGGGTGGTGCTGCGCAGCCGGAGCAGGTCCCGGATCCGCAGCAGGGACACCCGTGCCTGCTGATAGCCGTCGAAGAGCTGGGAGAGCTGCTGCACCGGGACGAAGAACAGGTCCAGGTAGAGGAGGTACGCGACGAGGGCGCCGACCGTCATGGTGCCCGCGGCCACCCGGTGTGCGCCGACGGCGAGGACCACGGCGGCGACGCAGGCGGCGAGGAACTGGATGAACGGGAAGTAGCGGGCGGACAGGAGCTGGCCGCGGACCCGGGCGCGCCGGTAGGCGTCGCTGTGCCGGGCGAAGGCGGTGACGACGGACTCCTCGCGGCGGAACTCCTGGACGGTGCGCATGCCGGCCGCGCCTTCCTGGAGCGCGCCGTTGACGACGGCGAGCCGTTCCCGGGCGTCGGCGTAGCTGCGGGCGGAGGCCCGGCGGAAGACGACGGTGGCGAGAGCGATCAGCGGGAGGACGGCGAGGACGACGAGGAGCATCCCCGCGTCGGCGACGCCGAGCGCGACGAGGACGCCGAGCAGGGTGAGGGCGCTGACGAGGACGCTGAGCAGGCCGGTCTGGAGGAAGGAGGAGAGCGAGTCGACGTCGGTGGTCATCCGGGTGAGAGTGCGGCCGGACGCCTCGTTCTCGAAGTGATCGAGCCCCAGGCGGTGCAGGTGCGCGAAGACCCGGATCCGCAGCCCGTACAGCAGCCGCTCCCCCGTGCGTCCGGTGACCCGGACCGCAGCCCGCTGGACGGCGTACTGGGCGAGGACGAGGGCCAGCGCGGCAAGGGAGGCCGTGGCGACGGCGGTGAGGGCGAGGTGGTGGGCGCCGCCCTCGATGCCGTGCCGCAGCACGAAGGGCAGGGTGAGTCCGGCGAGCGCGTCGGCGACGACCAGGGCGAGGCCGAGGGCGAGCGGCAGGCGGTGGCCGCGCAGCAGGTGGCGCAGCCCGAACTCGCTCTTGCCGTCGGCCCGGGGGTCGCGGGCGGCCTCCGCCTCGTCGATGAGGGGGAGATCGAGGGCCGGCGGCAGCGCCGCGACCCGGTCCTGCATGCGCGCGGCGGCGGCGGAGGGCGGAGCGGGAGCGGGTTTCGGGGCGTCCGGGACGGGGGGCCGCCGGTCCCCTGCGGGGGCCGGGGGTTCGGCGGCTGCTGCCTCGGCCGGAGGCTCGGCGGGGTGGTGCTGGAGGATCGTGCGGTAGAGCGGGCAGCGAGTGGTGAGTTCGCGGTGAGTGCCGAGGTCGATGATCCGTCCGTGGTCGAGGACGGCGATCCGGTCGGCGAGCGCGAGAGTCGAGCGGCGGCGGGCGACGATCAGGGTGGTGCGGCCGTCTGCCCGGGCGCGCAGCGCGTCGTGAATGCCCTGCTCGACGCGGGCGTCGACGGCGGAGGTGGCGTCGTCGAGGACGAGGACGCGGGGCGCGGCGGCGAGCGCCCGGGCGAGGGCGAGGCGCTGGCGCTGTCCGCCGGACAGGGCGCCGCGTTCGCCGAGCACCGTGGCGTAGCCGTCGGGCAGGGCGGTGACGAAGGCGTGCGCCTGGGCGGTGCGGGCCGCGGCGTGGATCTCCGCGTCGGTGGCGTCCGGCCGGCCGTAGGCGACGGTCTCGCGGACGGTTCCGGCGAGGAGGGCGGTGTCCTCGGGGACGCCGGCGACCGCGCCGCGCAGGGAGTCGAAGGTCAGGTCGCGGACGTCGGCGCCGCCGATCCGTACCGCGCCCTCGGAGACGTCGTGGAACCGGGAGAGCAGCAGGGCGAGGGTGGACTTGCCCGATCCGGGGGCGCCGACGACGGCCAGGGTCTCGCCGGGTTCGATGCGGAGGGAGAGGTCGGTGAGGACGGGCCGCCCGGGGCCGTACGCGAAGGTGACGTGGTCGAACTCGACGCCGAGGGGGCCGTCTTCGGGCAGTCGGCCCGTGCCCTCGGTCAGCAGCGGGCGGGTGTCGATCACTTCGAGGACCCGCTCGATCCCGGCGCCGGCCTGCTGGCCCATGGTGAGCAGTGCGGCGAGGGTCTTGACGGGGCCGACGAGCTGGGCGAGGTAGGCGGAGAAGGCGAGGAGGGCGCCGAGGCTGAGTTCGCCGCGGGCCGCCAGCCAGCCGCCGACCGCGAGGGCTCCGACCTGTCCGAGGGAGGGCACGCACTGGAGCGCGGGCCCGTAGCGGGCGTTGAGCCGTACGGCGCGCATGCGGCCGGCGAAGAGCCGCCGGGCGGCGTGGGCCAGCCGGTCCATCTCCCGCTGTTCCTGGCCGAATCCCTTGACGACGCGGATGCCGGCGGTGGAGCTGGCGACGACTCCGGCGACGGCGGCGGCCTGGTTCTGGGCGTACCAGGTCGCGGGGTAGAGCCAGGTGCGGCTGCGTCGGCCGATGAACCAGAGTGCGGGGACCAGGGCGAGCGCGACCAGGGCGAGCAGCGGGGAGAGCGTGGCGATGAGGACCAGGGAGACCACCAGCAGGGCCGCGCTGGAGATCGCGGTGGGCAGGGTGGAGACGAGTCCGAAGACCATGTTGAGGTCTCCGGAGGCCCGGCCCAGGAGCTGACCGGTGCTCAGTTCGTCGCGGCGTACGCCGTCCAGGCGGGAGAGCGAGCGGAACAGGTCGACCCGCAGGTCGTGCTGGACGTCGGCGGCGAGCCGTCCGGCGTACAGGCGGCGCAGGTACGCGGCGAGGTAGCCGAGCGCGGCGACGGCGAGCAGCGCTCCGGTCCACCGGGCGGCGGAGCGGGTGGGCCGCAGGACGACGTCGTCGACGATCACCATCGTGACGAGGGGGACGAGGGCGCTGGTCGCGGTCCCGAGGAGCGCGGCGAGAACCGCCACGAGCACGCTGCGCCGGTGCCGCAGACAGCGGCGGGTCAGCCGCCCGGTCCAGGAACCCCGGTCGGTGTCGTCGGTGGGGTGGGGCATTCCGGGGCCTCCTCTCGTGAGGGTGGTGGGTGGGGTGCGGTGGGGGATCATGCGTCGCAGTGGCGCAGGTCGACCGGGGCGCCCGGGGCGCCGAGGCCGGCGACCGCGAGGACGTGTGAGCCGTACGGGCCGGCGTCGGTCGGCAGGACCGTGCAGGCGGCCCCGGTCCCGCCGGGCAGGGCGCTCAGGGCGGGCGTCCTGTCTGCGGTGGAGGGCGGGGGCCAGTGCGGGGGGTGGGGCAGCGGCTGGGTGAGCCCGCCGTGGGCGAGTCCGTGGCCGTGGGCCTTGCCGACGGCCTCCTTCTGGGTCCAGAGCCAGTAGAAGGCGGGGACCCGGTCCGCCGCGGGGAGGCGGCCGAGCCAGTCGGCGTCGGCGGGGGCGAGCCAGCGCCGGGCCAGTGCGAGGGCGGGCAGGGGGCGTACGGTCTCGATGTCGACGCCGACCGGGGTCCCGGCGAGCGCCACGGCTCGGGCTCCCGGGCTGTGGCTCACGCTCACGTGGAGCCGGGCGGCGGGTCCGGTGAGCCGCGGGCGGCCGCAGGGTTCGTGGGCGAGTCCGATCCGGTGGAGCGGGCTGCCGGTCAGCTCCGCGGCGGCGCGCAGCAGCGTGGTGTGCGCCGCGCGCCGTTCGCCGGAGGCGACGGGGCCCCAGAGCACCGTGACGGCGTCGGGGCCGGTCACCGGGTCAGGCCGCCATCGCGCGGACGAGGCTCTTGGGGCGCATGTCCGTCCAGTTGGCCTCGATGTGGTCGAGGCAGGCCTGGCGGTCGTTCTCCGGGAAGGCGACCTCCCAGCCGGCCGGGACCTCGGCGAAGTCGGGCCACAGGGAGTGCTGGCCCTCGTCGTTGACGAGGACGAGGTAGCGGCCGTCGGCGTTCTCGAACGGGTTCGTCATTTCTTTTCCCTTTTCCATTTCCCGAGGTGGATTCTTGTTTCCGTCGCCGTTCTTTCTAACCAACAGGAGAGAGATCGGCAACCTTTTCGAAAAGATTTCAGCGCATATCCGTGAGGCCCGGTTCGGGCGCGTTCACGAGGACCGCCACATTGCCGGGCGGCTGCTTGTTCTCGTAGACCATCTGGTGCGCCCGGCCGATCTCGGCGAACGGCAGGGCGAGGCTGAGGCAGGGGTCGATGTGGCCGGCCGCGACGAGCTCGATGATCGCCGCGGTCTGGCGTACGTTCGCGGCGTGCGAGCCCTGGAGCCGCTTCTGGAACATCCAGAGGAACCGCAGGTCGATGTCGCCGTTGTAGCCGCTGGTGCCGGCGCAGGTGACGACCATGCCGGCCCGGTCGCAGACGTAGACCGAGGTCGGCAGGGTGGCCCTGCCGGGGTGCTCGAGGACGATGGCGGGGTCTCTGCGCTCGCCGAGCGCGTCCCAGAAGGCCCGGCCGAAGGAGCGGACCCCGGAGAGCCATTCCCGGTAGGCGACGGTGTCACTCGAATCAGGCAGCCGACCCCAGTGGTCGAAATCATTCCGATTGATGACGCCGTGCGCTCCCAGGCGCTTACAGTAGTCGAATTTATCGTCATCCGAAACCACGGCGACCGGAATTCCGCCGAAGTATTTCACGATCTGTATCGCCATGGATCCGAGGCCGCCTGCGCCGCCCCAGACGAGGACGGGATCGCCCGGCCGGACCGTGTGCGGGTGCCATCCCATGAGCATGCGGTACGAGGTGGAGCCGCCGCCGAGGAAGCAGCCGGCCTCCTCCCAGGTGAGGTGCGGGGGCTTCTTGTGGCACTGGTACTCGTCGGCCACGGTGAACTGCGCGAAGGAGCCGTGGTTCGACTCGTAGCCCCACGCCCGCTGGGAGCGGGAGGCGGTCGGGTCGGTGCCGAGGCGGATGTCGGGGGCCGACTCGTCCCAGGCGACGCCGCCGACGATGACGTGGTCGCCGACCTTGAGCTGCTTGACCCCCTCTCCGACGGCCCAGACCACTCCGGCGCCCTCGGATCCGGCGATGTGGAAGTCGAGCGGATCGCCGGCCCGTTGACGGTCGGCGATGACATCGGCGGGGGTGCCGAGTCCGGCCCAGACGCCGTTGTAGTTGATCCCGGCGGCCATCACCCAGATGAGGACCTGCCCGCGGCCGACCGGCGGCACGTCCACGGTCTCGACCTGGATCGACTGCTCGGGCGGGCCGTACCGCTCGCGCCGGATCACTCCGGCGTGCATGCGACGGGGCACCTCGCCCAGGGGCGGCGTCTCCCCCAGCGCGTACAACTCCTTCTTCATCAGCTGTCCTTCCGTGTGGTGCGGGCGTTCAGATGGGCGGCGAGCGCGCCGCCGACGACGGCCAGCGGCTCGGGCCGCAGCATGTCCTCGTGGCGGCAGTCGACCGGGTGGACGGCGATCGCGCCGCCGACGTACGGGCGCCAGCGGTCCGCCTTCTCGGCGACGGCGTCCGCGGGGACCTGCCCGGAGCCGTGCCGGGAGCCGCTCCCTCCGGCACCGCCGTTCGCGACGAACAGCAGCAGGTCGCCCGTGAACCGGCGCGGGGCGAAGCCTGCGCGCAGCTCGACGCCGGTGCGGTACGCGTCCACGAGGGCGCCGACCCGGTCGGCGAGCAGCGCCGCGAGCGGTCCGCCGCGGGCCCGCAGCAGCGCGGCGCCCGCCTCGGGGGTGAGCTCCTCCTCCCCACGGTCGGGGCCGACGCCGGCCGCGTCGAGGAGGGCGCCGAGGACCTGCGCCGCCGGGGGCACGACGACCGGGTCGCCGGGCCGCGCCGGGTAGGAGTCGAGGACCGCGACGGTCGCGACCTCCTCTCCGGCCTCCTCCAGGAGGACCGCGGCCGCCTGGGCGACCAGGCCGCCGAGCGACCAGCCCACCAGGTGGTAGGGGCCGGACGGCTGGACGGAGCGGATCCGCTCCACGTAGTCGGAGGCGGCCTCCTCCAGGCTCGCCGGGCGGTGGCCGGGCTCGGCGAACGCGCGGGCCTGGAGCCCGTACACCGGGTGGCCGGCCGGCAGGTGCCGCAGCAGGGCCGCGTACCGCCAGCTCAGGCCGCCGGCGGCGTGGAAGCAGAACACCGGCGGAAGGTCACCGCGGGTGCGCAGCGGCAGCAGGACGTCCAGCGCTCCGGCGGCGTCCGCGTCCTCGTCGTCGAGGGCGGCGACGAGTCCGGCGACCGTGGGCGCCAGGAACAGCGCCTGGATGCCGAGTTCGACGCCGAGGACGGCGCGGATCCGGCTGACGAGTCCGGCCGCGAGCAGCGAGTTGCCGCCGAGGGCGAAGAAGTCGTCGTCGATGCCGGCCTCGTCGACGCCGAGGACGTCGGCGAACAGGCCGCACAGCAGCTCCTCGCGGGGGGTGCGCGGGCCGCGTCCGGTGCGCGCGGCGCCGTCGGCGGGGGCGGGGGCGGGCAGCGCCGCCCGGTCCAGCTTGCCGTTCGCGGTGAGCGGCAGCGCGTCGAGCTGGACGACCGCGGCCGGGACGAGGTAGTCCGGCAGCGTCTCGGCGAGCCGGGCGCGCATCTCCGCCGCGCCCGGGGCGGGTTCGCCGGGCACGGGCACCGTATAGGCGACGAGGCGCTTGTCGCCGGGCCGGTCCTCGCGGACCAGGGAGACCGCGTGGGCCACGCCGGGCAGGGCCGCGAGCGCGCCGTCGACCTCGCTGAGCTCGACACGGAAACCGCGCAGCTTCACCTGGTCGTCGGCCCGGCCGACGAACTCCAGGGCGCCGTCCGGGCGGCGGCGTGCCAGGTCGCCGGAGCGGTACATCCGCGTCCCCGGATCTCCGAACGGGTCGGCCACGAACGAACGGGCGGTGAGCGCCGGGTCGTTCTCGTAGCCGCGGGCGAGCCCGGAGCCCGCGAGGTACAGCTCGCCGACGGCCCCGGCGGGGACCGGCTCCAGCTCCGGGGAGAGCACGTAGGCCGCCATCCCGTGCAGCGGGACGCCGATCGGCACGTTGTCCGGTACCGGGTCACCCGCCCGCATGATGTGGTGGGTGGCGAACACGGTGGTCTCGGTGGGCCCGTAGCCGTTGCTGACGACGGTGCCGGGGCAGGCGGCGAGGACCTTGCGGACGGCGTCGGCGGGGACGACGTCACCGCCGGTGCGCACCTCGCGGACTCCGGCGAAGCAGTCCGGCTCCTCCTCGGCCAGCCAGCGGAACAGGCCGGCCGTCAGCCAGAGTCCGGTGACGCGCTCGGCGACCAGGAGCCGGGCCAGGTCCCTCAGATCGGTCTCACCGGGCGGGGCGACGACGACCGTGCCGTGGTTCAGCAGCGGCCCCCACAGCTCCAGCAGGGCCGCGTCCCAGGCGTGCGACGAGTGGAACAGCATCCGCTCCCGCGCGCCCGGGGCCCAGCAGGGCTCTTCGGCGAGCTCGACGACGTCGCGGTGGGTGACCGCCACCCCCTTGGGCACGCCGGTGGAGCCGGAGGTGAACAACACGTACGCCAGCCGGTCCGGTTCGACGGGCGTGCCGGGGTCGGTGGGGTCCTGGCGGGCCGGGCGCGGGTCGGTGTCCACGGCGACGGTCGTGACGCCGTCGTCCGGGGCGCCGGCCCGGTCGGCGGCGCGGGCCGCGTCGGTGAGCAGCACGCGCGCGCCGGCCCGGTCGAGGACGGTCCGCTGCCGCTGCACGGGGTGGGCGGGCGCCAGCGGGACGCAGACCGCGCCCGCCTTGAGGACGGCGAGGAAGGCGACGACCAGCAGCGGCGACCGGTCGAGCAGGATGCCGACCCGGTCCTCCGGGCCGGTGCCCAGCTCGTGCAGCAGCCGGGCGAGCCGGTTGGCCCGCTCGTCCAGTTCCCCCCAGGTGAGCCGCTCGTCTCCGAGGGACACCGCGACGGCGTCCGGGGTGCGGGCGGCGAGGGCGGCGACCCGGCCGTGGATCGTGTCGCCGGGGCCGCCGTGTGCGCCGGCGGCGAGCGGGGTCCGCGTGCCGCCGTCGGCGAGCGCGCGGCGCTCCTCGCGGGACAGCACCGAGACACGCCCCACCGGCTGCTCCGGGTCGGCGGCCACCGACTCCAGGACACGGGTCAGCCGCTCCAGCAGGGTGGGGGCGGTCGTCGCGCCGAGCACCTCGGGCCGGTGGTCGAGA
The DNA here is from genome assembly GCF_042268445.1 of Streptomyces sp. NPDC056169. NCBI lineage: Bacteria > Bacillati > Actinomycetota > Actinomycetes > Kitasatosporales > Streptomycetaceae > Streptomyces > Streptomyces sp. NPDC056169. Next base: position 348,643 of record NZ_JBHJUO010000009.1, read on the forward strand.
CGGAACCGCAGGCCCTGCGAGCGCAGCGACGCGACCAGCAGCAGCGGGTAGTGGGCCGCGTCACGGCCCTGGACCGCGGTGGCGCGCAGCCGGGACGGGGAGCGCTCGGTGTCCTCGGGCAGCGGGTAGTTCTCGTAGACGAGGGCGGTGTCGAACAGCGGCCGGATACCCGCGATCCGGTGCACGTCGGCGAGGCCGAGGTACTGGTGGGTGCGCAGGGCGGTCTGTTCGTCCTGGACGCGGGCCAGGGCGGCGCTCCAGCTTTCGGAGCGGTCGAACCGGACCCGTACCGGCAGGGTGTTGATGAACAGGCCGATCATGTTCTCGGCCCCGGGGAGCTCCGGCGGCCGGCCGGAGACCGTGGTGCCGAACAGGACGTCGTCGCGTCCGAGGTGACGGCCGAGGACGAGCGCCCAGGCCGTCTGGACCACGGTGTTCATGGTGACGCCGGCCCGGGCCGCCTGCGCCTGGAGGGTCGCGGTGAGCTCCGGCGGCAGGTCGTGCACGAGCTGCTCGGGCAGTGCGGGTCCGGCCGGTTCCCGGCCGGGGGCGAGCAGGGTGGGCTCCTCGATCCCGGCGAGGGTGTCGCGCCAGGCCTGTTCGCTCACCGTGCGGTCCTGCGCTGCGAGCCAGTCGACGTACGAGCGGAACGGGGCGGGGGCGGGCAGCGCGGCCGCGTCGCCGCCGTTCTCGTACAGGGTGACCAGTTCGCGCAGGAACAGCGGCATGGACCAGCCGTCGAGCAGGATGTGGTGCTTGGTGATGACCAGCCGGTGCCGTTCGGCGCCGAGGCGGATCAGCAGGAAGCGGACCAGCGGTGGCCGGCTCAGGTCGAACCGGTGGCCGCGGGCGGCCTCGGTGAGCGCCGCGAGTTCGCGCTGCGCGGTGTCGTCGGGCAGTGCGCCGAGGTCGGCCTCGTCCCAGGGCAGGGCCGCGGTGCGCGGCACGACCTGGACGGCCGCTCCGTCCGCGCGGTGGTGGAAGCCCGCCCGCAGGTTGGGGTGCCGGTCGAGGACGGTCTGTCCGGCGGTGCGCAGGGCGGCCGGGTCCAGCGGGCCTTCGAGGTCGAGGACCAGTTGGACGGTGTAGACGTCCGTGCCGCTGTCGTCCGCCTGCTGGGCGTGGAAGAACAGGCCCTCCTGGAGCGGGGTGAGCGCGAAGGCGTCCTCCAGTCCGCCGGGGGCGGCGGCGAAGGCGTCGATCTCGGGCTGGGTCAGCCCGGACGTCGGCAGGTCGCCGGGGGTGAGCCCGTCACCGCGCTCGGACTGGCCGGGGTCGGCGAGGGCGCGCAGGGCGGTGAACCACAGCTCGGCGAGCTCCTCGATCTCGGCGCGGTCGAAGAGTCCGGCGGGCCAGGAGTACGTGACGTGGAGCCGGGGCCCGCCGTCGCCGTCCCTGGTGACCGCGTTGATCTCGACGGAGTGGCCGAACGGCATGCCCGGGTCGGCGGGGAGCAGCGGGATCCGCAGGTCGGACGCGCTGGACCAGCCGGCGGGTCCGGTCTCGCCGAGGGTGTCGCCGCCGCTGCCGACCCGGCCGAGGTAGTTGAAGCCGATCTGCGGGGCTACGGCGCCCGCCAGAGCGAGCGCGGTGTCCGCGTTGAGGTAGCGGAGCAGGCCGTAGCCGAGTCCGTTGTCGGGCAGGGCGCGCAGTTGCTCCTTGATCCGCCCGAGCGCGGCGACGGTCGCGGCGCCGCCGTCCAGCGCCTCGTCCAGGTCGAGCGGGCCCGGGTCGAGCCGGACGGGGAAGCGGCTGGTGAACCAGCCGACCGTGCGGGACAGGTCGAGGGTCTCGTCGAGTTCCTCGCGGCCGTGGCCCTCCATGTCGACGAGGACCGCGTGGGACGCGTCCTGGGTCCAGCGGCGGCGCCAGCGGGCGACCGCGAGGGTCAGGCCGGTGAGCAGCACGTCGTTGATCTGGGTGCGGAACCGGGCCGGAACGTCGGTCAGCAGCGCCGTCGTCAGGTCCGCGGGGAGGGCGGCCGTCAGGTGCTCGGCGGTCTCCCGGGTGTCGACGGCGGGGTCGAGAGGGCGCGCGCCGAGGAGCGGGTCGCGGCCCTGCGTCTGCTGCCGCCACAGCGGGAGTTCGGCTATCCGGGCCGGGTTCTGCGCCTCCATGACGAGGGCCTGCGCCCAGCGGCGGAAGGTCGTGCCGACCGGGGCGGGCCGCGGGTCGCGGCCGTCGCGGGCGGCCTGCCAGGCGGCGGCGAGGTCCGGCAGCAGGATCCGCCACGACACGCCGTCGACGACGAGATGGTGCAGGAGGACGAGGAGGAGGCCCTGCTCGTCCGGGCCGGCGTCGAACCAGACGACCTGGAACAGGACGCCGTTCTCCGGGTCGAGCCGGCGCCGGGCCCCCTCGCCGTGCGCGGAGACCGCGGCGGCGATGTCGCCGGCGACGGCCGCGGCGTCCCGGACGTCGACACGGCTGACGCAGGCACGGGCGTCGACCGTGCCGCGCGGCGCGGTCTCCAGGTTCCACGGCAGGCCGAGTGCGGCACCGGTCAGCCGTGCGCGCAGCACGTCGTGGTGGTCGACGACGGCCTGGACGGCCCGGGTCAGCTCGTCCTGTCCGAGGGCGCCGGGAACCCGGAGCAGCACGGACTGGTTGAGGCCCTGGAACGGGCCGCCGAGCTGGTGCAGCCAGCGGACCACGGGGGTGCCGGGGACGGCGCCGACGCCGTCGTCGGCGACGGGCGCGGCTTCGGCGGCGGCGGGACGGATCGCGGACACCAGCTCCGCGACGGTCTGGTGGCGGAATATGTCCCGCGGTGTGAGGACGAGCCCGGCCTGGCGGGCCCGGCCGGCGACCTGGATGGCGTTGATGCTGTCGCCGCCCAGGGCGAAGAAGTTGTCGTCGGCGCCGACACCGGCCAGGCCGAGGACCTCGCCGACGATCCGGCAGAGCAGAGCCTGCGGGTCGTCGTCGGCGGACGGCTCGGGGGAGCGTTCCGCCGCCGGGGCGGCCAGGGCGGTCCCGGGCTGCTCGGGGGCGGGCAGCGCGGCCTTGTCGGTCTTGCCGTTGACGGTCAGCGGGACCCGGTCGATCTCCATGAGGACGGACGGCAGCAGGTGCGCCGGCAGGGCGGCCCGCAGGTACGTCCGTACCGCTCCGAGGTCGAGTCCTGCACCCACCTCCGCGACGAGGTAGCCCACGAGCTGCCGAACGCCCGGACGGTCCTCCCGGACGGTCGCCACGGCGCGCGCGACGCCCGGAGCGCCCGTCAGGGCGGCCTCCACCTCGCCGAGTTCGATCCGGAAGCCGCGCAGCTTCACCTGGCCGTCGGCCCGGCCGACGAACCGCAGCCGGCCGTCGCGCATCCGGCTGACCACGTCGCCGGTGCGGTACATCCGGCTGCCGGCCGGCCCGAACGGGTCGGCGACGAACCGCTCGGCGCTCAGGCCGGGCCGGCGGAGGTAGCCCCGGGCCACGCCGATCCCGGCGACGTAGAGCTCGCCGGGGACGCCGACCGGGACCGGCCGCAGCCGGTGGTCGAGCACGTGGACGCGGGTGTTGGGCAGCGGGCCGCCGATCGGCGGCACCCCGGCCTCGGGGGCGAGCGGCCCGGCCATGGTGCAGGAGACCGTGGTCTCGGTGGGGCCGTACGCGTTGAACATGCGCCGCCCGGGCGCCCAGGTGGCCACCAGACCGGCCGGGGCGGCCTCGCCGGCCGTCACAAGGGTGCGGACGGTGCGCAGGCTCGCGGGCGAGAGCTGGGCGAGCACCGCGGGCGGCAGCGTCGCGTGGGTCACGCCCTGCTCGCGCAGCAGCGCGGGCAGTTCGGCGACCTGGAGCAGCATGTCGGCCGGGCCGAGCACCAGGCACGCGCCGGCGGACAGCGGGGTGCAGATCTCCGACATCGCGGCGTCGAAGCTGAGCGACGCGAACTGCAGCGCCCTGCTTCCCGGGCCCATCGCGTACGGACCGGTCCGGGCGAGGACGATGTTGGGGATGCCGCCGTGCTCGACGACGACGCCCTTGGGGCGGCCGGTGGAGCCGGAGGTGTAGATCACGTACGCGGGCGTACGGGCCGTCAGCGGGGCGCTCCGGTCGGTGTCGACCGGGTTCCGCGCCTGCTGGGCGGCGAGCGCGGCAACGGTGTCCGGCGCGTCGACGACGATCCGCCCGGCGGCGGCCGCGGACGGCACGCGCTCCTCGGCGTCGGCGCTGGTGACGACCAGGCAGGGCCGGGCGTCCTCGAAGAAGTACGCGATGCGGTCGGCGGGGTATTCGGTGTCGACCGGCAGGTAGGCCGCGCCGGACTTCAGCACGGCGAGCACGGCGACGATCATCTCCGGCGACCGCGGCACCGCGATCGCCACGATCGACTCAGGACCCGCGCCCCGCCCGATCAGCAGATGCGCAAGCCGGTTCGCGCGCTCGTTCAGCTCCGCGTACGTCAGGGTCACGTCGCCCGCGGACAGGGCGGGCGCGTCGGGGGTACGGGCGACCTGTGCCTCGATCAGCTCCGGGACGAGGAGGTCCGGGAGCGGGCGGGCGGTGTCGTTCCAGCCGTGCACCAGCAGCTCGCGCTCGGCGGCGTCGAGGATGTCGAGGTCCTCGATCCGCCGGTCGGCGTCCGCGACCACGGCCTTCAGGACGGTGACGAAGCGCTGCGCCATCGCCTCGACCGTCGCACGGTCGAAGAGGTCCGCCGCGTAGGCCACGGTGCCGTGCAGGCCGGCCGGTCCGTCCTCGTCGGAGCGCTGCTCGGAGAGCCGCACCGACAGGTCGAACTTGGCGCGCCCGGCCCCGTCGCCGGCCGGCTCGCCGACGGCGTCGACGGTCAGTCCGGCGAGGCGCGCGTCGGCCCGCGCGACGTTGTCCAGGGAGAGCATGACCTGGAACAGCGGGTGGTGCGCGGCCGACCGGCGCGGCGCCACCGCGTCCACGACCCGCTCGAACGGCACGTCCTGGTGGGCGTAGGCGGCGAGGTCGGTCTCCCGGACCCGGGCCAGCAGGTCACGGAAGGACGGGTTGCCGGACGTGTCCGTGCGCAGCACCAGCGTGTTGACGAAGAACCCGACGAGGTCGTCGAGCGCCTCGTCGCCGCGCCCCGCGACCGGGGTGCCGAGCGGGACGTCCGTACCCGCGCCGAGGCGGGTCAGCAGGCTCGCCAGCGCCGCCTGGAGGACCATGAAGACCGTGGTCCGGCTGGATCGGGCGAGGTCGAGCAGCCCGGCGTGCAGCTCGCCGTCGAGCGTGAGCGGCACGAGTCCGCCCTCGTGGCCGGCCTCCTCCGGGCGGGGCCGGTCGGTGGGCAACGCCAGTACCTCGGGCAGGCCCGCGAGGGTCCGCGTCCAGTGGGCGAGCCGGCGGGCGATCTCGCTGTCCGGGTCGGCCTCGTCGCCCAGCACCTCACGCTGCCACAGCGCGTAGTCCGCGTACTGGACAGGGAGCGGCGCCCACTGCGGCGCGCCGCCCTCGGCGCGCGCGGTGTACGCGGCGGCCAGGTCCCGGACCAGGGGTCGCATCGAGGAGGCGTCGCCGGCGATGTGGTGCAGCACCAGCACGAGGACGTGGTCCTCCGGGCCCAGCTCCAACAGCTGGGCGCGCAGCGGAAGATCGGTGTCCAGGGCGAAGTCGGTGCGCTGCGAGGCGGCCACGGCCGCCTCGACGTCGGACTCCTCGACCTGGACGACGTGCAGGTACGGGCGGGCCTCGGCCGGGTCGAGCACGACCTGCGCGGGCGTGCCGTCGGACGTCACCGGGAAGACGGTGCGCAGCGACTCGTGGCGGGTCACCACGTCGGCGAGCGCGGTCTCCAGCGCGAGCGCGTCCAGCGGGCCGCGGAGCCGGGTGACCATCGGGATGTTGTACGTGCCGGCCGTCGCACCGAGCCGGCTCAGCGCCCAGAGGCGGCGCTGCGCGTAGGAGAGCGGGATCTCGGCCGGCCGCCGCTGCGGGACGAGCGCGGGCCTGGTCTCCCCTCCTCGCTCCAGGTACGGGGCGAGGGCGGCGGCGGTCGGGGTCTCGAACAGCGCGCGGACGGGAAGCTCGACGCCGAGGACGGTGCGGATCCGGGAGACGAGCCGGGTCGCGAGCAGGGAGTGCCCGCCCAGGTCGAAGAAACTGTCGTCGATGCCGACCCGGGCCAGGCCCAGGATCTCGGCGAACAGGCCGCAGAGGATGTCCTCCTGCGCCGTGCGCGCCTCACGGCGGACGACGCCGGAGGCGGTGGGCGCGGGCAGGGCCTTGCGGTCCGTCTTGCCGTTCGGCGTCAACGGCACCGCGTCGAGGACCACGACCGCCGACGGGACCATGTACTCCGGCAGCGTCTCGGCCGCCGCGCGGCGAACCGCCTCCGCCTCCAGGGCCGTTCCCTCGGCGGGGACGACGTAGCCGACGAGGCGACGGTCGTTCGGGGAGTCCTCACGGACCATGGCCACGGCACGGGCCACGCCCTCCACCTTCGACAGCGCGGACTCGACCTCACCGAGCTCGATGCGGTAGCCCCGCACCTTCACCTGATCGTCGACACGGCCGACGAACTCCAGAACACCCGCGTCCGTCCACCGCACCAGGTCACCCGTCCGGTACATCCGCGCACCAGGCTCACCGAACGGATCCGTGACGAACCGCTCCGAGGTCAGACCCGGACGCCCGAGATAACCACGGGCCACACCCTCGCCGGCGATGTACAACTCACCCGACACACCCGGCGGAACCAGACGCAGACGACCGTCGAGGACGTAGACCTGGGTGTTGGCGATCGGCGCGCCGATCGGCGTACCGCCGTCGCCCGTCAGCAGGGCGCTGGTCGACCAGATCGTCGTCTCCGTCGGCCCGTACATGTTCCACACCGACGCACCCGCCCCGGCCAACACACCCGCGAGACCGGCATCCACCGCCTCACCGCCGACCAGGATCCTCAGACCCTGCGCGGCCTCCGGGTCCGTCTCCGTCAGCGCACGCCACAGACTCGGCGTCGCCTGCATCACCTCAATGCCCTCGGACCGCACCAGAGCGCCCAACCGCACCGGATCACGCACCACATCACGGTCCGCGATCACCACGACCGCGCCGGAGACCAGCGGCAGGAAGACCTCAAGCAGCGAAATGTCGAAGCCGAACGTCGTCACCGCCAGCCACTTCTCCCCCGCCGACAGCCCCACCTGCGAACCCATCGACCACAAGAAGTTCCGCAGCGCACCATGCGGCACGACCACACCCTTCGGCCGACCCGTCGACCCCGACGTGTACAACACATACGCCGCGTCCTGAACCGACACCTCACACGCACCGGCCAGTTCCGCGGCAGGCTCGACGGTGTCGAGGAGCAACAGCGGGACTGCGGTCCCGTCGGGCAGCCGATCCGCGGTGTCACGGGTCGACAGGATCACCGAGGGAGCGGCGTCGGCGAGGATGTACGCGATGCGGTCGGCCGGGAAGTCCAGATCCACCGGCAGAAACGCCCCACCCGCAAGACCCACACCCAGCATCGCCACCACCGCATCCACCGAACGCGGCACCGCCAACGCCACCACCGCACCACGACCCACACCCGCAGCGGTCAGCTCATTGGCCACACCCACCGCACGCGACCACAACTCCCCGTACGACAAACGCACACCACCACACACCACCGCAAGCGCCTCCGGCGCCCGCCCCGCACACTCCGCGAACCACACCGGCACCACACCCACCGGCACCACAGCACCCGTCGCATTCCACCCGCTCACCAACCGATCACGCTCGGCGGCGTCGAGGATGTCGATGTCGCCGACGGAGCGGTCGGGGTCGGCGACGACGGCGCGCAGCAGGCGCTCGAGTCGGCCAACGACGGTGTCGACGGTGTCGCGGTCGAAGAGGTCGGCGGAGTAGTCGACGACGCCTTCGAGGCCGTTCGGGACGCCGTTCGCGGTGTGCCGTTCGCCGAGGCCGAGGGAGAGGTCGAACCGTGCCCAGGCGGACGCGCCGGCCTCGGCGGACACGGTCAGGCCGGGCAGTTCGAGCGCGGCGTCGCGGGAGTTCTGCACGGTCAGCGTCACCTGGAAGAGCGGGTGACGGGTCAGCGAGCGCTGCGGGTTGAGCGCCTCGACGATCCGCTCGAACGGCAGGTCCTGGTTGGCGTACGCGGCGAGGTCGGTGTCCCGGACGCGGGCGAGCAGTTCGCGGAACGACGGGGCGCCGGAGGTGTCGGTGCGCAGGACCAGGGTGTTCAGGAAGAAACCGACGAGGTCGTCGAGGGTGTCGTCGGTGCGGCCGGCGATCGGGGCGCCGATCGGGATGTCGTCGCCCGCGCCGAGCCGGCTGAGGACGGACGCGAGTCCGGCCTGGAGGACCATGAAGAGGCTGGTGCCCGTGGAGCCGGCGAGGGCCAGCAGCCGGCGGTGCAACTGGGCGTCGAAGGCGAAGCGCAGCTTCGCGCCGCGCTGGGCGCCGGTCAGCGGCCGGGGCCGGTCGGTGGGCAGGGCGAGCTCCTCCGGCAGACCGGCGAGCACGTCGGTCCAGTGGGCGAGCTGGCGGGCGATCTCGCTGTCCGGGTCGGCCTCGTCGCCGAGCAGCTCGCGCTGCCACAGCGTGTAGTCGGCGTACTGGACGGGGAGCGGCGTCCACTGCGGGGCGTCACCCTGGAGGCGGGCCGCGTAGGCCGTGGAGAGGTCCGTGGCGAGTGGGGCGAGGGACCAGGCGTCACCGGCGATGTGGTGCAGGACGAGGACGAGGACGTGCTCGTCCGGGCCGGTGGCGAGCAGGGTGGCCCGCAGCGGGACCTCCCGGGTCAGGTCGAAGCCGCGGCCGAGGAGTTCGGCGATCCGGTTCTGCGGGTCGGCGGTATCGGCGGGGCTCTCCTCGGAGGTGTCCAGGACGGTGAGGCCGACGGGCTGCGCCTCGCCGTGGAGGACGGCCTGACGGGGTTCGCCGTCGGTGGCGGGGAAAACCGTCCGCAGGCTCTCGTGGCGCTGTGCCACGTCGGCGAGGGCCGCGTCGAGGGCCGTCCGGTCGAGGTCTCCGGACAGGCGCAGGACCATGGGGATGTTGTAGAGCGGGCTCGTCGGGTCCATCTGGTTGATGAACCACAGGCGGCGCTGGGCGAACGACAGCGGGACGGCGTCGGGCCGCTCGGCCGGGGCGGGGGCCGGGCGGGCCGAGCCGGCGCCGTCGAGGCGCTCGGCGAGACCGGCGACGGTCGGGGCCTCGAAGAGGGCCCGGATGCCGAGCTGGACGCCCAGGACCGAGCGGATACGGCTGAGCAGCCGGGTCGCGAGCAACGAGTGGCCGCCGAGCGCGAAGAAACCGTCGTGGATGCCGACCCGGCCGACGCCGAGAACCTCGGCGAACAGGCCGCACAGGATCGCTTCCTGCGGGGTGCGCGGTTCCCGGCCCCGTACCGCCGTGGTCTGCTGCGGCGCGGGCAGGGCCGCGCGGTCGGTCTTGCCGTTCGGGGTCAGCGGCACCGCGTCGAGGGTGACGACCGCCGAGGGGACCATGTACTCGGGCAGCACGGCGGCGACATGGCGGCGGACCGCCTCGGCGTCCGGGGCCGCGCCCTCGACGGGGACGAGGTAACCGACCAGACGACGGTTGCCGGGGGTGTCCTCGCGCACGGCGGCGACGGCGCGGGCGACGCCGGGGACCGCGGAGAGCGCGGACTCGACCTCGCCGAGCTCGATGCGGTGGCCGCGGACCTTCACCTGGTCGTCGGCGCGGCCGACGAACTCCAGGGCGCCGTCGGGGCGGTGGCGGACCACGTCGCCGGTACGGTACATCCGCGTGCCGGCGGGGCCGAACGGGTCGGCGACGAAGCGCTCGGCGGTGAGCGCGGTGCGGTTCAGATAGCCGCGAGCCACGCCGTCGCCGGCGAGGTACAGCTCGCCGGGGACGCCGGCCGGGACCGGGTTGAGCCGCCGGTCGAGCACGTACGCCTGGGTGTTGCGCAACGGACGGCCGATCGGGACGGCTCCGTCCGGCAGTTCCTCGCCGGGGGCGACGCGGAGCTGGACGGCGCTGACGGTGGTCTCGGTGGGGCCGTAGACGTTGAAGACCGCGCCGTCCTGGTGCCGACGGCGCCAGGGGGCGACGGCGGCCGAGGTGAGGGCCTCGCCGGCGACGAGGAGTTCGGCCTCGGCGTCGGCCGGCTCGACGGAGTCGGTGAGCGGGCCGAGGTGGCTGGGCGTCACCTTCAGCAGGCTGAAGTCCTGCTCGACGGCTCCTTCGAGGAAGTCGGTGAGCCGGATGTGCCCGCCGACGGTGAGCGGAACGTGCAGCGAGGTCACCGTGGTGTCGAAGGAGACCGAGGAGTGCAGCAGCACCGCTCCCGCGACGCCCCGGTAGTCGGCGGCGGCGCCCGCGACGTAGTCGGCGAGGCCCTCGTGACGGACGACGACGCCCTTCGGGGTGCCGGTGGAGCCGGAGGTGTAGATGACGTACGCGGCGTGGTCGGCCAGCAGCGGTCCTGTGCGGTCCGCGTCGGCGGGGTCGTCCGCGCGCTGCCCGGCGAGTTCGGCGACGGTCGCCTGGGCGTCGAGGGCCAGGAGGGGCTTGGAGACGGCCTTGGGCAGGTGCGGCACGACGTCCTGGGCGGTGACGACCAGGGCGGGCACGGCGTCAGCCAGCATGTAGGCGATGCGGTCGGCGGGGTACTCGGTGTCGACCGGCAGGTAGGCCGCGCCGGACTTCAGCACGGCGAGCACGGCGACGATCATCTCCGGCGACCGCGGCACCGCGATCGCCACGATCGACTCCGGACCCGCGCCCCGCCCGATCAGCAGATGCGCAAGCCGGTTCGCACGCTCGTTCAGCTCCGCGTACGTCAGGGTGACGTCGCCGCCGGTCACGGCCGGTGCGTCCGGGGTGCGGGCGGCCTGGGCCTCGATCATCTGCGGCACGAGCAGGTCCGGCAGGGGGCGGGCGGTGTCGTTCCAGCCGTAGAGCAGCAGCTCGCGCTCGGCGGAGCTCAGGATGTCGAGGTCCTCGATCCGCCGGTCGGCGTCCGCGGCCACGGCCTTCAGGACGGTGACGAACCGGTCCGCCATCGCCTCGACCGTCGCGCGGTCGAACAGGTCCGTGGCGAACTCGGCGAGGGCGTCGAGGCCGTCGGGCGCGCCGTCGGCGGTGAGGCGCTCGTTGAGGCCGAAGGACAGGTCGAAGCGGGCCACGCCGCCGCTGCCCGGCTCGGCTCCGACGGTCAGACCCGGCAGCTCCAGGGTGGGGTGCGCGGTGTTCTGCAGGGCCAGCACGATCTGGAACAGGGGGTGGCGGCCGAGGGAGCGGGGCGGGTTCAGGGCCTCGACGAGGCGCTCGAACGGCACGTCCTGGTGGGCGTACGCGGCGAGGTCGGTCTCCCGGACCCGGGCCAGCAGGTCACGGAAGGACGGGTTCCCCGAGGTGTCCGTGCGCAGCACGAGCTCGTTGATGAAGAAGCCGACCAGCTCCTCCACCGCGTCGTCGGTGCGGCCCGCGATGGGGGTGCCGATCGGGATGTCCGTACCCGCGCCGAGGCGGGTCAGCAGGCTCGCCAGCGCCGCCTGGAGGACCATGAACAGACTGGTGCCGGACTCCCGGGCGAGGCTCAGGAGCTGCCGGTGCAGCGCGGCGTCCAGGGCGAAGCGGATCCGCTCGCCCCGGTGCGAGGAGGCGTCGGGGCGCGGGCGGTCGGTGGGCAGGGTCAGCTCGTCGGGCAGGCCGGCCAGGGTCTGCGTCCAGTGGGCGAGCTGGCGGGCGATCTCGCTGTCCGGGTCGGCCTCGTCGCCCAGTACCTCGCGCTGCCAGAGCGCGTAGTCCGCGTACTGGACGGGCAACGGGGACCACTGCGGCGCGGCGCCCTCGCACCGGGCGGTGTAGGCATCGCCCAGGTCGCGGGCGAGCGGCCGCATGGACCAGGCGTCGCCGGCGATGTGGTGCAGCACCAGCACGAGGACGTGCTCGTCCGGACCGACGGTGAGCAGTGCGGCCCGCAGCGGGGTGTGCTCGGCCAGGTCGAAACCGTGCCGGACGGTCGCGGCGACCTGCGCGGCGACCTCGTCCTCCGTGACGTCGGCGGTCCGCAGGATCCGGCCGGTCACGGTCTCGGCGTCGAGCACGACCTGCGTGGGCGTGCCGTCGGGCGCGGGGAAGACGGTGCGCAGCGACTCGTGGCGGGACACCACGTCGGCGAGCGCGGCCTCCAGGGCGGCCGGGTCCAGGGGGCCGCGCAGCCGCAGGCCGAGGGAGATGTTGTAGAGCGGGCTCTCGGTGTCCAGCTGATTGATGAACCACAGCCGACGCTGCGCGTAGGAGAGCGGGATCTCGGCGGGCCGATGCTGCGGCACGAGCGCGGTTCGGGCGGTCGCCGCGCCGCCGCCGTCGAGGCGACGGGCGAGGGCGGCGGCGGTCGGGGTCTCGAACAGCGCGCGGACGGGAAGCTCGACGCCGAGGACGGTGCGGATCCGGGAGACGAGCCGGGTCGCGAGCAGGGAGTGCCCGCCCAGGTCGAAGAAACTGTCGTCGATCCCGACCCGGGACACGCCCAGGATCTCCGCGAACAGGCCGCACAGGATGTCCTCCTGCGCCGTCCGGGCTTCCCGGCGGACCGCACCAGAGGCGGCGGGCGCGGGCAGGGCCTTGCGGTCCGTCTTGCCGTTTGGCGTCAACGGCACCGCGTCGAGGACCACGACCGCCGACGGGACCATGTACTCCGGCAGCGTCTCGGCCGCCGCGCGGCGAACCGCCTCCGCCTCCAGGACCGTTCCCTCGGCGGGGACGACGTAGCCGACGAGGCGACGGTCGTTCGGGCAGTCCTCGCGGACCATGGCGACCGAGCGGGCGACACCGTCCACCGCCGCCAGCGCCGACTCGACCTCGCCCAGCTCGATCCGGTAACCGCGCACCTTCACCTGGTCGTCCACGCGACCGACGAACTCCAGAACACCCGCCTCCGTCCAACGGACCAGATCGCCCGTCCGGTACATCCGCGAACCCGGCTCACCGAAGGGGTCCGTCACGAACCGCTCCGACGTCAGACCCGGACGGCCCAGGTAACCGCGGGCCACGCCCTCGCCGGCGATGTACAACTCACCGGCCACACCCGGCGGAACCAGACCCAGACGGCCGTCGAGAACATAGACCTGCGTGTTGGCGATCGGACCGCCGATCGGCGTACCGCCGTCGCCCGTCAGCAGGGCGCTGGTCGACCAGATCGTCGTCTCCGTCGGCCCGTACATGTTCCACACCGACGCACCGGCCTCCGCCAGCACACCCGCCAACCCGGCGTCCACCGCCTCGCCGCCAACCAGGATGCGCAAGCCCTGCGCGGCCTCCGGGTCCGTCTCCGTCAGCGCACGCCACAGACCGGGCGTCGCCTGCATCACCGCGACCCCCTCGGACCGCACCAGACGACCCAACTGAGCCGGATCACGCACGACATCACGATCCGCGACCACCACGACGGCACCGGACACCAGCGGCAGGAAGACCTCGAGCAACGAGATGTCGAAGCCGAACGTCGTCACCGCCAGCCACTTCTCCCCCGCCGACAGCCCCACCTGCGAACCCATCGACCACAAGAAGTTCCGCAGCGCGCCATGCGGCACGACCACACCCTTCGGCCGACCCGTCGACCCCGACGTGTACAACACATACGCCGCGTCCTGAACCGACACCTCACACGCACCGGCCAGTTCCGCGGCAGGCTCGACGGTGTCGAGGAGCAGCAGCGGGACTGCGGTCCCGTCGGGCAGCCGATCCGCGGTGTCGCGGGTCGACAGGATCACCGAGGGGGCGGCGTCGGAGAGGATGTAGGCGATGCGGTCGGCCGGGAAGTCCAGATCCACCGGCAGGAACGCCCCACCCGCAAGACCCACACCCAGCATCGCCACCACCGCATCCACCGAACGCGGCACCGCCAACGCCACCACCGCACCACGACCCACACC